>NZ_JAUBVK010000005.1:40942-165215 GCF_036705795.1 Microcoleus sp. ARI1-B5 | reverse complement strand
ACCCGCACCAGCACCCGCACCCGCACCAGCACCCGCACCAGCACCCGCACCCGCACCCGCACCCGCACCCGCACCAGCAACGGGCCCGGTAAGTCTGTGCCGCCAAGTAGAACCTCGCGTAGCGCCGAAGGGTC
The DNA here is from genome assembly GCF_036705795.1 of Microcoleus sp. ARI1-B5. NCBI lineage: Bacteria > Bacillati > Cyanobacteriota > Cyanophyceae > Oscillatoriales > Microcoleaceae > Microcoleus > Microcoleus sp. ARI1-B5. Next base: position 165,081 of record NZ_JAUBVK010000005.1, on the reverse strand, counting down.
TGGCCATTCGTGCGGAGCCTTCAAAGACTGCAGCAGTTAAAGGCGGCGTAGCGGCTAACGGTCAAGTGACGCTTGTGCCTAATTTCCAGTTAGTGAGAGACAAGAATGGAGAAGACCGCAATTGGGTTGAGATTTCAGCCCCTGTGCCCGGATTCATCTCGGCTGGAAACTTGATCATGTGCAAGTAAACTTCTGAGTTCGATCGCTCTTTTTGACTAAAAGGGCGATCTCGACACCGAAAATAGGTTCGCAGTAAGGACGAAGAGTCCTGATTCATCCCTATAGAAAGGACTCTTCGTCCTCACTACAAACACCCTTTATTATGGGTAATTTACCTGACATGATATGAGTTTGGCTACTGACAGCGGCCGCTTGCCCAATTTTGATGTCCGCGATTTGGTTGACACTGCGATTGTCGGCCAATCCAGACAATTTCCCATTTATTTTGCCTGAGTCTGAGTTCGATGCGGTGCCGCATTCCCGCAACAGAATCGTCAGCTAAACCGATCGCGGTTTGGACAATTACGGCTGTTTCTCGCGTGGGATATTCGACCGAAATTTGGTCGCTTTTTCGGCCTTCAGATTCTCCGTCGAGAATAAAAAGTTTGGCAGCGATATCTTTGGGGTTGGAGACGGTAATTTTGCGATCTGCAACGAACTGTTTGGGGTTAATTGTTTCATAGCCCGATCGACTTGCAGGCTGCGCCAGTGCTGCGATCGGAATTTGGATGCAGGCGAACACAGCTAGGAAAAAGAGCGATCGATCCAGAGTAGACTTATTCATGACACTTCAGCTTGTGCGAGAAATTTTTGTCTGCGAACTGTGAAAGCTACCAAGTCCGCTTCGGTAAATTGGGTTTGCTGCCAAGAGGGACGGGTTAGGAGCCGATCGCACCAAGCTGTAATTTTAGGATAACCGTCTAAAGTTATTAGTTTTAACCTACCCCCTTTGATACAATTCGATAAACACCCAAATATAAATTTTTTAATAATAAATTGCTTTCAGATAATTTAATACTTACGTGTTTTTTGAAAGTTGAGATTTGAGGGAAGAATTAAACGGGGAATGCTGTGCCCTCATAGCGGGTTGTCCTAGGTAACTAATCACCGCAACTCTTTGATTGGCAAGCGTTGTCGGGTTTTGACGGCGCCCGTCATTTTTTTATTTGAAAACAGGTTATTCTACAACCTTGAGATTGCGATCGCCCATTACTTACGCATTGCTGAAACAAAGGCAGTGATTCCGGTAACGCGACGGTTCTCAGTACGGTTGTAAGTGTGATTGTTTGTGGAATTTTCACCGTAAATCCACTTAAAAAATCGGTTTCCGAGAATTGGAAAATTTTTTGATGGTAGCTTGGATTTACTACTTATGGAAGTTGACATTCCCACGAACTTTACTTATAGTCCTGGACGCACTCCATGGCTCAAATGCTGATCCCCCCGGCGCCCCCCTTAAAAAGGGGGGAACCTGAAAGCCCCCCTTTTTAAGGGGGGTTGGGGGGATCGATGCGTCCAGGACTGACTTAATGGGGATCGATCTCTCAAAAGCTCAGAACGAACGCTCAACCATACAAAAAGTTACAAAATGTCATGCAAATTAAGACAAGTGGGAGTTGACAAGTTGCACAGATTTATGCTTGTAGCGACCGGGTGTCCGCAGCCAAAGGTCACGAAACGATCGCACGATTTCCGCATTGAACACCAGGTTAGCAGCAAAAGATGTGTCAGATAATACAATTAGGTAAGGGGCGCGCACCAGCAGGTGAAGAGATGAGTGCGGGTGCACAGGTGTCAACTTAAGCTCAAACCCAGTTATAGACTGATGTTTGACTATTAAGGCCAGATCGCCCTGGCACCCCCCTTAAGAAAGGGGGGACAGGAAGCCTCTTTAAGTCGTTAATTTCCTGCCTGACGATTGATGAGATTTTTTCTACCCCTTCTTAAGGGGGGGACAGGAAGCCTCTTTAAGTCCCCCTTCTTAAGGGGGATTTAGGGGGATCTAGACTTGGCTATGAACGAGATATACCAAGGCTTTTAGGCGATTGTTGACACGCTTTGGTGCGGGTGCACACCCTACGGAATAGGCACAGTCAGCAACCTACGAGAGGCTGCCCCCAATCCCGCGCTTGTTAAACGTTAATATCGAGTTCGCGCACTAAAAAAGCCCATTCATCAGCCAATTCTTCAATGACTTTAGCAGTCGGCTTGCCGCCGCCGTGTCCGGCTTTGGTTTCAATCCGAATTAACACCGGTTTTTCTCCCGCGTGCGTTGCTTGCAAAGCCGAAGCAAACTTGAAACTGTGGGCCGGAACTACTCTGTCGTCGCGATCGGCAGTTGTAATCATTGTCGCCGGATAAGCCGTTCCCGGTTTCAGATTGTGCAAGGGAGAATAGCCGTAAATTGTCGGAAATTCTGCGGCATTTTCCGGCGAACCGTATTCAGAAATCCATGCCCAGCCAATGGTAAACTTGTGGAAGCGCAACATATCCATGACGCCCACTGCCGGCAGCGCTGCACCGAACAATTCCGGCCGCTGAATCATGCAAGCCCCCACTAATAAACCGCCGTTGCTGCCGCCTGCGATCGCCAATTTAGCCGGTTTGGTATACTTATTTTCGATCAACCATTCAGCAGCGCTGATAAAATCATCAAACACGTTTTGCTTGTTCAACTTTGTACCTGCTTGGTGCCACGATTCGCCGTACTCGCCGCCGCCCCGCAAACAAGCAGTTACATAAACTCCGCCCATCTCCAACCACACAACCCTGCTAACAGAAAAACTCGGAGTCAGCGAGATGCCAAAACCACCGTAACCGTACAAGTATGTGGGATTGTTGCCATCTAGCTGCAAGCCTTTTTTGTGAGTGATAAACATCGGTACTTGCGTACCGTCTTTGCTCGGATAAAATACTTGCTTTGTCTCGTAATCCTCGGGATTAAATTCGACATTCGGCTGCCGATAAATTGTACTTTCATCTGTCACCATATTGTAGCGGTAGATGGTGTTAGGCGCCGTGAAACTGGTGTAAGCATAAAAGGTTTCCGTGTCGTGGCGCTTGCCGCCAAATCCTCCCGCCGAACCAATTCCCGGCAAGGCTACTTCTCGCACGAAAGAGCCGTCTAAGTTGAAGATTTTAATCTGGGTGTAGGCGTCTTTCAGGTAAGAAGCGACAAATTGATTGTTGAGGATGCCAATGCCTCCAAGGGTTTCGGCAGCTTCGGGAATGATTTCTGCGAACCCCCCCTCAATCCCCCCCTTACCAAGGGGGGGCGACGGGGGGGTTTCACCGCCAGCGAGGGATAAGGGAGGAGGGTTGTTGGTGTCGATCGCAATTACGCGGCCCAGGGGAGCATTCAAATCTGTTTGAAACCAGAAAAGCGAGCCATCATTGTCGATGAAACTGTACTCAGCCTCGAATTCGTTAATTAGTTCGACAACGCTTGATTCCGGTGCAGTTAAATCCTTGTAGAAAATCAAGTTTTTCGTTTCAGTTCCCAGCCAAACTGATACAATTAAGTAGCGGCCGTCTTCGGTGACGCCTCCGCCAAATCCCCACTCTTTTTGGTCTTGTCGCTCGTAGATTAATACGTCTTCAGATTGCGCAGTCCCGATTTGGTGGTAAAACAGTTTTTGGTAATAGTTAACATCTTCGTGTTTGGTTTTTTCATTTGGTTCATCGTAGCGGCTGTAAAAAAAGCCTTGCCCGTCGTGAGTCCAGGATGCTCCCGAAAATTTAAGCCACTTTAAATGGTCTGATAAATCTTCCCCAGTTTCCACATCGCGAACTTTCCATTCCTGCCAGTCGGAGCCGGAAGTTGACAAACCGTAGGCCATAAGTTTGCCATCTTCGCTGATAGCCATGCCGCCGAGAGCAACGGTTCCATCTTCTGAGAGAGTGTTGGGGTCAATTAATACTTTGGGTTCGCCATCGAGGGATGTTAAGGTGTAGAGTACGGATTGATTTTGCAGACCGTCATTCTTGTAGTAAAAATAGCGAGATCCCTCTTTGAAAGGTATGCCGTATTTCTCGTAATCCCAAAGCTGAGTCAACCGCTGTTTGATTTTTTCCCGCGCCGGAATTTGGCTGAGGTAGCCGAAAGTGACTGCGTTTTGAGCTTCCACCCAGGCTTTAGTTTCCTCAGATTCCGGGTCTTCCAGCCACCTGTAGGGGTCGGATACTTGGACGCCGTGGTAATCGTCTGTTTGCTCGGTTTTGCGGGTTGTGGGGTAGCTTAAAGGGCGATCGAATTGGGTCATGATTTTTGCTCTGAGTAACTTTATTCAGTTTAACTTTTTATTTGTTATTAGTCCGCTCTTAGTCCGCGCAGGCGGACGAAAGTTTGTGTAGTAGCGGTTTCAACCGCCGAATAATATTGAAGAAACTAATCCAATTCCCTCCTTCCTTCCAAAGCCCGAGCCAAAGTTACCTCATCAGCATATTCCAAATCTCCCCCCATCGGCAAACCAAAAGCTATCCGCGTAACTTTGGTAAAAGGTTTCAATAAATGACCGATATAAAGAGTAGTTGTTTCGCCTTCCACGCTGGGACTAATCGCAATAATTACTTCACCAATCTTTTGCTGGCTGACGCGGCGGACTAACGGTTGAATGTTCAATTGTTCCGGACCAATTCCATCCATCGGCGAGATAACGCCGCCAACAACGTGATATTTGCCGATGTATTCCCGCGTTTTTTCTAACGCGATTACGTCGCGGGATTCTGACACTACACAAATTGTAGAACTGTCGCGGTTAGTGTTGCGGCAAATTTCGCAAACAGGTTCAGCGGATAAGTGAAAGCATACCTTGCAGAAACCTACTTGTTTTTTGGCATCAATCAATGATTGAGCTAGGGCTTGCACGTCTTCTTCCGGTCGCTTTAAAATATGCAAAGCGAGTCGCTGTGCCGTTTTTGGGCCGACTCCGGGCAAGCGCTGCAGTTGTTCGATTAAACGGGCTAATGGTCGAGTGTACATGAATTAGTTGATAGTTGATAGTTGAAGAAGTTGTTTGTTCGTAGTACGGACTTCAGTCCGTTCTTGGTTACTTCTTAATTGAAAGGACTAAAGTCCTTACTGCGAACCTGGAGAAAACTAAAGTCCTTACTGCGAACCTGGTTTTGAAGTTAAATTAGCCTCCGCTGATTTTAGCTTTGTAGCCCAATTTTGTCAGCAGTTCGAGTAGCTTTTGTTTGTGTTCGCCTTGAATTTCAATTTCATTTTCTTTAACTGTACCGCCTGTGCCGCATTGGGCTTTTAGCTGCTTGGCTAAGTCTGCTAAAGTTTCGGGTTTTCCCTGAAATCCGCTGATGACTGTAACTGTTTTGCCGCCGCGTCCTTTTCGGGATGCTTGCACTTTCAAATTTTGTTGGTTTGGGGGAACTTCGGCAACTCCCCGCTGGAGGGCTGCTGAGTTGTCAACGCTGCCAAACTCGGAGTAAACTACTCGTTTGCCGTCGGTTGTCTTGTTGTCAGAATCTTTGCGTTTGGAGGCTGCCATGTGTTAAAATGCCTGAACTTTTTTTACGGGTATTTCTAGTTTTAGCGGATTGGGCGTAAGGTTGCGATCGCTCGGAATGCGCTCCATCTTCTACCTGTTGTATCAAACGCCAGGGTTTGATAAAATTATAATAAAATTTGTTTGGTTATCTCCTCAAGTCCTCAAGCGATTTGGTACGATCGACTTTGGTGCGATCGACACGCCCGCCTCTAGCTTACCCGCGAATCAAAAAATCTCAAATCTCAAATCTAAAATCCAATGACAGTCACCCCCCTGCGCCTAACCACAGAAACCACAGCCCAACGCCCCGACGGACTCGGCAGATTCGGCAAATTCGGCGGCAAATACGTGCCCGAAACCCTGATGCCGGCCTTATTCGAGCTAGAAGCGGCTTTTCACAAATACCGCAGCGAACCGGAATTTCAACAGCAACTCCAACAATTGCTGAAAGATTATGTCGGCCGCCCCAGCCCTTTGTATTTTGCCGAACGCCTCACAGAGCATTATGCTAAAGCAGACGGTACCGGCCCGCAAATTTACCTCAAACGCGAAGATTTAAACCACACCGGAGCTCACAAAATTAACAATGCTTTAGCTCAAGCACTGTTAGCAAAACGCATGGGCAAACAGCGGGTAATTGCTGAAACTGGTGCCGGCCAGCACGGCGTTGCTACCGCTACAGTTTGCGCTCGTTTCGGCATACAATGCGTTGTCTACATGGGCGTTCACGACATGGAAAGACAGGCTTTAAATGTGTTTAGAATGCGCTTGATGGGAGCGGAAGTACGCGGGGTTTCGGCGGGTACGGGAACTCTTAAAGATGCGACTTCGGAAGCGATTCGCGATTGGGTGACAAATGTTGAGACAACTCATTACATTCTCGGTTCCGTAGCTGGCCCCCATCCTTACCCGATGATGGTGCGCGATTTCCATGCAATTATCGGTGAAGAAACCCGCGCTCAATGTCAGGAAAAGTGGGGCGGTTTGCCGGATATTTTATTAGCTTGCGTCGGCGGCGGTTCTAATGCAATGGGTCTTTTCCACGAGTTTGTTGGGGAAGAAACTGTCAGATTGATCGGGGTTGAAGCGGCGGGCGAAGGTGTGGAAACTGATAAACACGCTGCTACTTTGACTATGGGAACTGTGGGAGTTTTGCACGGGGCGATGAGTTATTTGCTCCAAGATAATGAAGGTCAAGTGATTGAGCCTCATTCGATTAGTGCTGGTTTGGATTATCCGGGTGTCGGGCCGGAACACAGTTATTTGAAGGATGCTGGCAGGGCTGAATATTATAGTGTCACCGATCGGCAAGCTTTGGATGCTTTTCAGCGCCTTTCGCAGTTGGAGGGGATTATTCCGGCTTTGGAAACTGCTCACGCGATCGCCTATTTGGAGACTCTGTGCCCGCAGCTAACAGGCAATCCGCGCATTGTGCTCAACTGTTCTGGACGCGGTGACAAAGATGTGAACACTGTGGCGAAGGTTCTGAATATCTAGTTGAGCGGAATTTGGGGCGATCGCTCTGTAGGAATCGGTAAGACGGCGGTTGAAACCAGGTTTATACAAACGATGTCCGCCTCCGCGGACTTAGAAAATAACGTAATTTTCATCATCCGTTCTTCAACCCGCACCAGGCGGGTTTTGTTTCTGTCGCCGCGGTTTCAACCGCCGAGTCTTACTTATCTTTATCTCTAATAGTTCATGTCCAAAGCATTGGTTTTGATGTCCTTGGGATTGTTGACAATCCTGCCTAATTGTGCCGAGTCCATTCCAGCGCGATCGCTCCCAGAAACTTCCATGAATACTAATATTGCTGCCACGAGTTCAATTGCTGAGTTAGAAAAAGCTGTTAACCAACAGATCAATCAATATCGAGCCTCGAAAAAGTTGCCGCCGCTGAGTATCGATCCGCGAATTACTCAGATTGCAAGAATTCACAGCGAAAATATGGCCAGGGGGAAAGTTAAATTTAGCCACGATGGATTTGAAGGGCGGGCGAAAGCCATTACTGTTCCCTATCAAAGTGTAGCTGAAAATGTTGCTTACAATATGGGATTCAGCGACCCGGTACGCAATGCTGTTGATGGTTGGATTAAAAGTGATGGCCACCGCAAGAATATCGAGGGTCAATTTAATTTAACTGGTATTGCGATTGCCAAAAATGCCAAAGGGGAGTATTATTTTACTCAGCTTTTTGTCCGCAGTCGTTAAACAGTTGACAGTTGACAGTTGACAGTTGACAGCGAGGTTTTTAGGATGGGATTTATATCATGTCAGCAGTCATTAGCCATTAGCCAACAGTTAACAGTTAACTGTCAATAATGCCCTCTCTGCCCTCTCTGCCCTCTCTGCCCTCTCTGCCCGATGCCCGATTACCAATTACCAAGAATGGATTTTCCAGATTTTCAAGTGTGCGATCGCGATATTTCCGATGCTCTGTTATCTTATTATTTGACGGCTGAGGATCTCGCCGTTGATACGGAAACCATGGGTTTGCTACCGTGGCGCGATCGCTTGTGTTTGGTGCAGTTGTGCGATCGGCAAGGTAAAGTTGCGGCGGTGCGGATTGCTAAAGGCCAGACGGCGGCGCCGAATTTAAAAAAGCTCATGGAAGCTGAAAATATTGAGAAGGTATTTCACTTTGCGCGCTTCGATATGGCAACAATGCGTTACAATTTAAGTATTGACATTGCACCTGTTTTCTGCACTAAAATTGCGAGCAAGTTAGCGAGAACTTACACTAACAGACACGGACTTAAAGAGTTAATCCTAGAATTGGAAAAAGTAGAACTCAATAAAACTTCTCAAAGTTCGGATTGGGGAAATTCCGAGCATCTTTCTGAGGAGCAACTGAGCTATGCTGCTAACGATGTCCGCTATTTGCTGGGCGCTAAACAAAAGTTGACTGCTATGTTGCAGCGAGAAGAACGCTGGGAAATTGCACAGCAATGTTTTCAGTGTTTGCCTGTTTTTGTAAGTTTGGATTTGTTGCAGTACAAGGATGTTTTCGAGCACGGGTAATCTGATGCGCGATCGCACAACTGCACTTACATAGGTTCGTCGTAAAGACTTTAGTCCTTCCTCAGCCAAATCTCAAGAAGGACTAAAGTCCTCACTACGAACCTAATTATTGTTATTTATTTGACCAGGCTAGATGTGAGTTAAAGAAAGTTCAACACTTACAAGTATTTCTAATTATGGTGCCTCGGGATTGTGTCCCTGCATCAAAGCTTCAAGTTGGTCGTCCACATTTCTGACAACTTGTTCCAAAGCGGGTAAACCTTCCAAAGGCAAAGGAGAAAGCCGAGTTCGATCGCGAATTTGATTCACTTTCCGCTGCAATTCTTCGGCCAGCCGCAGCGCGTCCCGACTCAAAGTAGACAACTGCTGCTGCTGGTAAAACCTCAAAGCTGCCCCCCGCAACACTTGCAGGGTGGCTTCTTCCTTGCCGCCCACGGGCATTACTCGCAAGCGCAACAGCAAATGAGTTTTTCCATATATGCGTTCAACTTCGACTTGTTTGGGATTTTCCACTGGGGAAACAGGCATATCCGTCAGCCGCTTCAACTCGTCGATGACTTCTTGGAAGAGGACGGGATTGATACCTTCGAGGATCGATTTCAAAACGCCGTCTTGACTCCAAAGAATTCGCCCCATCGACTGGTGGCGCTCAAAAAACAGGCGGCCGATACCGTCTAGCAGCACTCTACCGAGCAATTCTTGCAGCAGTTGGGCCGCGGGCAAAGTTGCCAAAACTTCGACAGGGCTTGACAAGTGCAAGGGCTCGACATCCAAAACCGCAAGCTCTGCCGGCGTCAGCAAAACCTCAGCGCTAGCAGGTTTCAACCGCTCGCGAACCGGAATGGAGGGTTCGGGCACAGACAGCAGGGTTTCTGCTTCGGGGCCTGACGTTGCTGGTGCGGGATTTTTGGGTGTTGGGGCTGCTGCGGTTTCTATCGGGCTGGGTTCTCTGACTTGGCTCCCGTGGAGCAAGTAAGCTGAGAGCATCGAGCGCTGAGTTTCCGGCGAAATTGGCTCGGTTGTGACTGAGCAATTCATGTAAGCTAAAATCCGCTGCACGTAGTCCAAGGCGGAGTCATCTTGCGCATCGACTACGCCCAATTTAAATAAATTGCCTTCTAGAGATAGAGGCAAAACTTGATAGTAAAGGCAAGCTTCAAAGGGGACAACCGTGTCGATTAGTTGAAATATTCGATCGGAGTCCATTGTAGCCGCCGAGTCTGTTGAAGATGTATGTACCATTAGCTTCTCTGTAGTCGGAACGCGATCGATCGCGCCACACCAACCTGATTTATAAAATTAAACGCTGCAACATCCCTGACGGAGGCATTCGTCTGAAAACCGGAAGCTTTTATCAAATAAAAATCCTGAGTTCAAGAATTTTCTTTCTTCTGCATTCAGTATCAAATTCTATCAAAAGATTGACAGCGAGACGATCGCGGGCGCACTCAGGGCGAACTATCATCGATCGCGCGAGATTGATTCTCGTGGCTGGCAACGACAGAATGATGTCCTTAATGCGCAACTATTACAGATGCACTATAACCGATGATTGACGGGCAACCGCTGGATTGAGGATTGGTTAAAAAATCCTGATTCATTCGATCGTCTTGCTACTATCTTACCCTACAGAGTTCACTGCAACCGTCCCCGATCGCGATCGTCAGTCGATTTTAGATTTGAGATTGAATAATTTTAGATTGACTCCCGATCGGAGAGCTTGAACTATAGTCTAAAATTTTTGGCTTTCTACAAGGCGAGTGTACGTGGCACGGTATCCGTTTTTGGGTGGTCGCGGCAGCGCGCGCGGTATCGAGATCGATATTACCTGATTCGATCCTGTTCGGGCGATCGCGCGGTTTTCCACGGAGAAACTCGCAGCACCGGCGTGGCTGTTCGGGAATTGATTTGTAGCGGGAATTCTGTAAAATGCTACCGCCAATTAACAATTAGCAATTGCCCGCCACCCATGACCAATCTACTCGTTGCGGAGGGATTGAGCTGCTAAATAGAGTTTGCTCCACTCGCCGATGACTTGATTGGTTTTCAGCTTTAATTCAGAGGCGATCGTCTCTACACTTTTCCCTGCTTTGAGCGATTCTACCAACTGCCGCTGCACCGGCGTCAGGTCATGTAAATATTGCTGCCACTGGTTGGGAGTCAAGCCCAAACTGTGTTCTTTGAGCGAAGTTTCCAGCCAGTTGGCGACCAATTCCGGTGCTTGTTTGACCGCAAAAACGCGAATCGCGTGGTAACTGACTTTTTCTCGCAAGCGGTAAATTTGTTTTACCGGAACGTTCAAAGCCTCAGCAATTGCCTCTTGGGAACGGCCTTGCAGGTAAAGCCGCAGCCACCGCGAAGCCAGCGGATCGACTTCAGCATTCAAGTAATTCTCAAATTCTTGTTGGACAATCTGCCGCTGAGCTTGTCGCTCTTCCCAAGCTTGATTTTCTCGATAATCGGACATCGCCTGTTCGTCCAGCAGGCTGAGCGGTTCGTCTGTATCCTCGGGTAGAACCTGTTCCGACACCAGCCGCACCCAATCTCCCGCAGGGACTTGCGTCAACCCGCCCCGCTGGGAACGCCGCAGGTAGTTGACGAAACGGTACACCAGCAGCGGCTGGTTGCGGATCGGCCGCAAGCAGTATTCTTCGGTGCTCGCTAGCAGCAAAGCATTTCGCAAGCGTTTATCTGTTGTGCATTCGGCAATCCAGGCGACTTGCTGCTGGAGGTAGCGATCGGAATTGAGCATTTCCTGAATCACTTCTTGCAGTACCTCCACTGCACTCCGCTGTCTGTCGCGCGAGAGAGAAACCCACGCTTGGATTTTTTGCCGGAGCACCACCAAACCGCCCAGCCGCCCGATCAAGTTGCGGTAAGCTCGATCGGGCGGTACTCCCAGATACCGCTGCTGTAAAATTCGATATAAAAAGTCGATCGCGCCGGAGGCGACGTTTAGTTGAGTCGGATTTAGAGAGTCAAATCTTTCTGGCTTGTCTCCCAACAGCCAGCGGACAACACTCTCGCGAGTGCTAGAACTCTCCTGCGGACAATCTTGTTCCAGTCGCGCCTTCCAATCTTGTGCCAGTCTTTCCGCCAAGGTCATGAGCTGCTGAGAATATCTTTCACCCCCGATTTTAAGTGGTATGCTGGTCATTTGAGTCTTTTTTGGATCTAATAGGACTTGCGCCTCGGTAAAATAGTTCTGTCATTGGGTTATCGAGATCAATGCCAGGGTTTTTGAGATTATTGAACGGGCAGATTAATTGCCTATTGACAACAACACAAAATTCTGTTATGTAGTGGTTTTCAATCAAGTGAGGTAGTCGCCAGCCAATAACCCATTACCTTTTTCCCCATTACCTTTTTCCCCATTACCAATCCGTACCTCACTCACTTCAGAATTTCTATATGCCTAACTTTTTATTAGAACTCGGTACCGAAGAATTGCCCGCATCTTTTGTCGCAGGCAGCGCCCAACAGTGGCAGGAACTCATACCTGCAACTCTCGCGGAAGAATCATTGACAAATGACTCAATTAATGTATACGCTACTCCGAGGCGTTTGGCGGTTCTCATCAAAGGACTGCCAGTTAAGCAATCAGACAGAGAAGAAGAGGTAAAAGGGCCGCCCGCAAGTTCGGCTTTTAAAGATGGCAAACCGACGAAAGCAGCGGAAGGTTTTGCCAAAAAACAAGGCGTAGAAATCGATGCTTTGTCGGTTCGCGCTACGGATAAAGGCGATTTTGTGTTTGTGCTCAAACAGATTCCGGGGCGGATGAGTGCGGATATTTTGGCTGAACTTGTGCCGCAGTGGATTAATAAGTTAGAAGGTAAAAGATTTATGCGGTGGGCTGACGGAGATTTGAAGTTTCCGCGCCCGATTCGATCGATCGCGGCGCTGTTTGATGGTACTGTACTGCCGATCGCATTGGTGAGCGGTTCGGATACGGTCAAGAGCGATCGAATTTCCCAAGGACACCGGGTGTTGCACCCGCAGCCTGTCTCGATTCCGCAAGCCGAGGATTATGTCGAGTGTCTGCGGGCTGCTGGCGTTGAGGTCGATCGAGAACAGCGCAAAACTCAAATTAAAGCACAAGTAGAAGCCGCCGCCGCCAAACAAGGCGGTTATGCAGACATTACCGAAGATTTGTTAGAAGAAGTCACCGACTTAGTAGAATGGCCGAACGCCGTAGTCGGCAAATTTGACGACGGTTTTTTGATGTTGCCGCCGGAAGTAATCACCACAATTATTGTCACTAACCAGCGGTATTTCCCAATCCTGAAAAGCCCAGAATTCCCCGAACTCCTGCCCTATTTTATTACAATTTCCAACGGCTCCCCAGCAAAATCGGCGATTATTGCCGCAGGTAACGAGCGAGTCGTGCGGGCGAGATTGGCAGACGGTCAGTTTTTCTACAAAGCAGACTTGGTAAAGCCTTTAGAGGATTATTTGCCCAAGTTGCAGACAGTCACTTTTCAGGAAGATTTGGGGACAGTGCGCGCCAAGGTCGATCGGCTGTGCAAGATTGCCAACCTCATCACCAAGCAACTGCAAATAACACCCGCAGAACAAGCTTACATAGAAAGAGCAGCATTGCTTTGCAAAGCCGACCTCGTAACCCAAATGGTTTACGAACTTCCCGAAATGCAAGGAATCATGGGCCAGAAATACGCCTTAGCCTGCGGCGAACCGGAAGCCGTAGCAACAGCAATTTTCGAGCATTATTTGCCCAAAGGTGCGGGCGACAATTTGCCGCAAACTCTCACAGGTCAAATTGTCGGAATAGCCGACAAATTAGATACATTAGTCAGCATATTCGGTTTGGGAATGCTGCCGACTGGTTCCTCCGATCCCTTCGCTTTGCGCCGCGCGGCAAATGCGATAACTAACATTATTTGGGCGGCTCAGTTACCAATCAATTTGCACAAGTTGCTTGCAGAAATTGTCGCCGAATTTACCGCAGCTCGCCCGGAAACACCAGCGGAATTGCTATCGCAGTTGTACGATTTTTTCCTGCAAAGAATTCGCACTTTGCTGCAAGAAGAAAAGAACGTAGATTACGATTTGGTGAATGCAGTTTTGGGAGAAAACGACCCAGAATATACCGAACGAGCATTGAGAGATTTGTTGGATGCGCTGGAAAGAGCACTTTTCCTGCAACAAATCCGCAATGACAAGACTTTGGATCTGATTTACGAAACAGTCAACCGTTCAACTCGTTTGGCGGCTCAAGGATCTTTGGATAAAGTAGAATTGGAACCGAAAACGGCGGTGAAACCCGAGTTATTTCAAAAGTCGTCCGAACAAGCTTTTTACGATGCAGTCGTGCAGTTAGTGCCGCAAACGCTGCTATCGAAGCAAACTCGCAATTACCAGCAGTTGGTAGATAGTTTGACTGAAATTGCTCCGGCTGTCAGCAACTTTTTTGACGGGCCAGAAAGTGTTTTGGTGATGGATTCCGACCCGGAAATTAAGCGCAATCGGTTAAATTTACTGGGGTTGTTGCGGAATCACGCGCGGGTGTTGGCTGACTTTGGGGCGATCGTCAATCGATTTTAGATTTGGGATTTTGGATTTTAGATTGAAGAATTTAACTGGTTTCCAGGCAGAGCCTGAAAACGACCCGAAACAGTCACAAATTAAGCAAAATGGCCCATAGCCAAAAACCCATGCAAGGTTAAGATATTAACTTAGAAAACCAGGAAAGTTCGCTCCATCACATAACTTATGCCGATCGCTCACATCATTGGATTAGGAAAATCAGGGAATGCCGCCGCCAGACTGCTCAAACGCGAAGGATGGGAAGTAACGCTGAGCGATCGCTCATCTTCCCCAAACTTGCTCGAACAGCAACAGGAACTCGCTAGCGAAGGAATTGCAGTTGAATTAGGTAAATCTTTTGAACCTGACAAATCCCTAGAATTAATAGTAGTAAGTCCGGGCGTTCCCTGGGACATTCCAGCATTAGTGCGCGCCAGAGAGTTAGGAATTGAAACAATAGGAGAAATGGCGCTCGCGTGGCGCTATCTCAAATCTCCTTGGGTGGGAATTACTGGCACTAACGGCAAAACTACGACTACTGCTTTAATTGCTGCTATTTTTGCCGAAGCCGGACTTTACGCTCCCGCTTGCGGCAACATTGGCTATGCTGCGTGCGAATTAGCTTTAGCCCAAAAACCGCCGGATTGGGTAATCGCAGAAATCAGCAGCTATCAGATAGAATCATCGCCGTTTGTAGCGCCGCGAATCGGAGTTTTGACGACTTTGACGCCGGATCACCTCAGCCGCCACAAAACTTTAGAAAATTACTACAGCATTAAAGCGCATTTGCTGAAAAAGTCTGAGTTGCAAGTAATTAACGGTGACGATCCTGGTTTGCGGCAGCAAGGAGTTGACATTTGGCCGGATGCGTGTTGGACGAGTGTCAAAGGTGAAAAAGATTTGTTGGGAAAGCGCACTTTTGGAGCGTACATCGAAAACGGTTGGGTAATCGCTCAAGGCGATAAAATTTTGCCGGCTTCGTCTTTGCGGATGGTGGGAGAGCACAATTTGCAAAATTTGTTAATGGCTGTGGCGGCTGCTAATTTGGCGGGAATTGATAAAAGTGCGATCGCCCAAGCTATTGCTAAATTCCCCGGAGTTGCGCACCGCCTCGAACACATCCGCACTTGGGAAGGGATAGATTTCATCAACGACAGCAAAGCGACTAATTATGACGCCGCGCAAGTTGGGTTAGCTTCTGTAAGCGCGCCGGCGATTTTGATTGCGGGCGGCGACGCGAAAGAAGGGGACGATCGCGCTTGGATCGATACAATTAAGGCTAAAGCGGCTGCGGTGCTGTTAATTGGGGATGCGGCGGGCATTTTTAGCGATCGGCTCGAACAAGCGAATTACAATGCTTGGGAAATAGTCGAAACAATGGAAAGAGCAATTCCGAGAGCCGCAGAATTAGGCAAAAAGAACAAAGCTAAAGTCGTGCTGCTTTCGCCAGCTTGCGCCAGCTTCGATCAATACCAAAACTTCGAGCAGCGCGGCGATCATTTCCGTCAATTGTGTCTCGAATCCCTAGCTTAATCGCGAATTACCGAATTGTCATTGCGAGTGCAACGAAGCAATCGCAGAGGATCGAGATTGCTTCGCTCTCCCTCGCAATGACACAGTTGTTTAGTCTTAAATGCGCCAGCCCTCAAACACTCTTCCAAATATCCTTAATTCTCGCCTGCTGTTGCCATTCTAGCTCATAAAAAACTAGCATCATTTCCTCATGAGTGTAATCAATAATGATAGCAGCCAACTGAGCTACAGTTTCCGCTTCCAGCATTGCTAGTTTCAATTTTGCCAGTGCTTCTTTATCCATTAATATCATGTCAGGTAAAATAACAGTTACAAGTTTGTAGTCAGGACTTCAGTCCTCAGCATTTGAACGGCTCAGGACTCAATTCCGAACGATCAAACCAATTTTCTTGTGGTCGTTCGCTCCGACATAATATAACACTAAACCTTTGATTTTCCCTTCACTTCGATTTTAATTTTCCCTGCAAACCTCTTTCAGTTTTGCATTAAAACTAGAAACATCAGCAGCACTGATTGTATCAGAATGCCGCGAGGATATTTTAAAATCTTCGCGGCAAAGCTGAGAGAGCAATCTTTCATCAATCTCCAAAATCTTGCCTTCAGAAGTGGCAGTTTTGCGCAACAAAGCTGCGATTTCCCTTTCCAGTTGGCGATTTCCTTGCTCAAAGAAATCTTGAGAGTTAGAACGAAACAAACCGCTATTGACTTGCTGAATTTGGCTCGGTGTCAGCGATTGAGCCGAGACAGCAGCCGGAAATGCCAAAGATGCTACTGCCAGCCACAAGCTAGGAATTATCTGTTTGAGAATGCTGTTCATAACTGTCGGGAGGAATTTTTACCTCAGTTGGTTTCTCGTCTTCTGACTCGCTTGCTAATTCATCTTCTAGTTCTAGTTTTTCTTGCCACTCGACAAGCTGCTGAAAAAGTTGCTGGTTAATTTGAAATACGGGTTTGTTGGTTTCTGACATATTTAATCCTGAACTTTCAAGAAAGAGTTAGATTTACCTAAAAAGGTGCGCACTGCGCACCCTACTAATATAAATTATAGCTGTGAAATCTTCAGCAGCGACATGATGATGCCAATTAAGGAGCCGCCCAGCAGAGCTAAAGTGGCTAAGGTACTAATGCCAAATCCTGCCGCTCGTTTTTCGGCGGCTTGATAGTAACCCCAAGCAAACAAAATGCGTCCAATTATCCAAACTGCACCGATACCGGCGGCCCAAATTGGGCTGATAAATTGCGAGAACAGCCACAGCGAGGGCAAAAATAGAATCATTTGCTCTAAGGTATTTTGCTGGACTCGCAACACTCGCTCAAAGTCTGGGTTTCCTGTCACCTGCGGGGGAGAAACTTTGTATTTGAATCTGGCTCTGCCGACGTTGATGGTAACAATGAAGTAGAGAATTAATGCTGACACAGTAATTAGACTAGGCCAGAGTGTCGCGTTTGCTTCTGCGAGCATGATTCGGTATTATTGGGGTGGAGTAGATATATTCATTATAAATCAATTATTGTCGATCGCGTCATTCATCGCGATCGGGTCATTCAAGGCAGGGGATTTGATGCAACTGCTGGGTATTCGTGGCGCGGTAATTGGTTTCGGGTTCCGGGACATCCTCCAAAACTTGCTGGCTGGGGTTAGGTCTTTATTGCGAATTCAAGGAGATGATTTTGCTCAACAATGTTTGGGAGCAAGCCTCCTCTATCTCACTAATTTGCTGGGCATTACTCTCTCGTGTATGCTGGCCTCTTTAATTGCCGGCTATACCCCCCTGCATCGCGCGCAAAGCCCTATTTCGAGCATTTTAGCAACCCGCGCGCGGCTTCGTTACAGATATCGTTTTCCACAGCAGATTACCCCCTACCGGCCGTCCAATCAATCGAATACGAGGCTTGTTTTCCAGGAATTTTAGACATATTTAGCTGGCATATAAACTATCTCCTATTCAACCGAGTAACCAGGGGACTATTCATCGGTCGCGGGGATAAGATGCAGCAACAATCGGATAATTGTACCTATTTGTATAGGAACAGCAAGCAAAGCTGAATGGAGCGTGAATTGTTAATAGGTGAGTAGAGATGTTATCCCATCCCTACTCGCTTGCGGCTCTACAATTCAATGACTGCGACTTTCTTTTTACTCTTTTGGTCGCGAAAGACTACGGTATTGTAAGGGGAGGTATCCGTCCCTAAGGGGATGGCCATTTTAACGGTACCCCTATCTTCTTTGAGTTCCCCTAGTTCTATGGATTTATTTAAATTTCCATCTGTCGCTAGGTAAACAATCAATTTCACTTGGGAATTTGTGACTTC
This sequence comes from Microcoleus sp. ARI1-B5, assembly GCF_036705795.1. Taxonomy (NCBI): domain Bacteria; kingdom Bacillati; phylum Cyanobacteriota; class Cyanophyceae; order Oscillatoriales; family Microcoleaceae; genus Microcoleus; species Microcoleus sp. ARI1-B5. The sequence continues at coordinate 147,166 of NZ_JAUBVK010000005.1, read as the reverse complement.
TAAATCCTTAAAGAGTAGGGCAGATCCTGCCTCTGGATCGATCCCGAGAATTGCCGTGCCGTGCACGACAACCGAGCTTTCTTCTTCATCTACGTTACCCATTTTGATGTCAGCGGGGTCTTGACCGTCCATTGCCAAATATCCTCAAATGTCTGTTGATTTTAAATACTTTTCAGCATATCTTAATGACCGAGCCATGACTAAAATCTTAAGACATAGATTCCGCATCTCGCTCCCTACACCGTTAGTAATAGAAATTTCACCCATCTTAGATTGACCAGAGGATTTTGAGCCGCAGATACGGGTAATATCATGTCCCAAATCTCGTAATTTACGATCTAACTCTTGAAGGGCTGGAATTTCCGATCGGGAGAAATGTATTTTTAACCTCATACCAATTCTCTATGAAGTTACACTTAATAAACGATATGAGCGATTTGCTCGCCTCGCCACTTGCACCCTGTACGAATAAGTAGGTAGGCGCAAATAAACAGTGCTATGTAACAGAATGTAAAACTCTCGCGACCACTGCGATTGCTTCGTTTCACTCGCTGCGGATTACTTGTGTATTTTTCCACTCACCTACTTACTCGAAACTGATTTCCCATATTCTTGCACTCTTGCCTGGAGTCTCTAATATTTTAGTGCAGCTTCATGGAGAATTGGTATAAACACTTTCCAGACGATTGGAAGGACTCGCATTCCGATGCTGCGAACCTGTTGGACGCGATCGCACAATGGTTCCACAAATACTGATAAAGCCCTCTTTTTCCTACCAATTCTGCATGAGTGCCGCTTCTTGGGACTATTTCTCCTTTTTTCATCACGAAAATGCGATCGGCAGTAGTAGTCGCCAACATTTATGATGCCAGATAAATGATTTTAGACTGCGTGGAATCCAGCATCGGGAATTGGTTAACTTAGGTGCGCTGACAAACCAGTTGCCCAAGCGCCAGCAATTTTCCGAAATCCTTCTCGGTTGGGATGAACGCCATCGGGGAGATCGTCAAGGCTGAGGATATTATATAAATCAACAAAATCTATGGGCTTGCCTGCTTGTTGTTTTTCCTTGACTAACTCCTCGCTCTTTTGATTGTATTGTATAACTCGCTGATTTAAGGTGGGTTCATACATAGGCGGAATTGAAGCGAGAAAGAGTTTGACATTGGGTGCAGTTTGAAAAATGCTATCGATTAATTGGTTGAGGCGATAGCTTGCAGTTTCCACTTGATACCATTGTCCGATATTATTCGTGCCGATGAGGAGCAAAATAATATCCGGTTGGAAGGTTTGCAGCCACTCAACAACCCGATCGCGAATTTCTTCGATCCGCCAACCGGAATGTCCCTCGTGATGCTGAGAGAGTAAGGTATCGGGGCCATTGCTTAGGGAACCGACAAACTCAATAGCATAGCCTCGACTCTCCATCGCAGGTTGTAAATCGATGCGATATCCTCCTGGAAAGAAGTATCCATCAGTAATTGAGTCTCCTAGGGGCATGATTTTGATGGGACGATTTCCCGGTGAAGCTGTGCTGCTGGAGAGGCCCGAAGGATGATAAGTTTGATTTTCCACGACTATGTTTGATAAATAACTAAGTTAATCACGCTTCTGTTCGATCGTTCGGACTTCAGTCCTTTTCCCTTTGTCTGAAGAAGGACTCGCATTCCGATGCTGCGAACCAGTTTTACGCTATCTCCCAGCTCAATGCAGCAATTCCTCTAGTTTTTGCTGGTTCCACAAATACTGATAAAGCCCTGTTTGCCCTACCAATTCTGCGTGAGTGCCGCTTTGCACTATTTCTCCTTTCTCCATCACAAAAATGCGATCGGCACTAGCCGCCGCTGACATTTGATGCGAGATAAAAATTACGGTTTTGCGATCGGTTCCGGTTGCCAAATTATGCAAAATATCGGTCGCAGTTTGATTGTCCACGCTGGAAAGAGCGTCGTCCAAAATCAACACGGGAGCGTCAACTAACAAGGCTCTAGCTAGTGCTGTTCGCTGCCGCTGTCCGCCGGATAAGGTAATGCCCCGCTCGCCGACAACTGTTTTGTACTGCTGCGGAAAGTTGAGGATTTCGGGGTGAATTTGCGCTTGTTTGGCGGCTGCTTCAATCTGTGGCTGTTGGGCTAAAGGATTGCCGTAGCGGATGTTATTCTTGATGCTAGTGCCGAACAGAAAGCTTTCTTGGGGCACGTAGGCGATCGCCCCGCGCAATTCCTTCAACTTCACTTTGGTAATATCCTCTCCGTCTAGAAATAACTCACCCGGATCGATATCCAGCAAGCGCGGCAGCGCATTAGCTAAAGTGGATTTTCCCGAGCCGATCGCCCCGACAATTGCGACTGTTTCCCCCGGTTTTATGGTAAAATTGACATCTTTGAGCGCGGGTGTCTTAGCGCCCGGATAAGTAAAATTTAAATTGCGGGCCGCAATGGAGCCGATTACTGGAGTTGGCAATTCAACTGCACCGGGAGCATCCTTAATTTGCGGTTCCACAGTCAAAATTGATTCGATGCGATCGACACTAACTTCTCCCCGCTGGTAAGCAGTAATTGTGAAACCCAACAGCGCCGTCGGAAACACTAAACGCTCGACATAAATCAGCAATGCCACAAAATCGCCGATGCTAATTTCGCCCTTAGCAATTGCCCCGCCACCCGCAAAAAGCAGCACCAACAAACTGATGCTTGCTAAACCGCCCAGCAGCGGAAAAATAAAATTTCTAGTTTTTGCTAATTCCAAATTTGCTGATAGCAACTGTGCGTTAGAATTGCGAAAAGCGCGGCGTTCGTTTTCTTCTTGAGCGTAGATTTTAATTACGGAAATCCCGCTCATATCTTCTTGAATCAAATCGCTCATCGCCGACAATTCTTCTTGCACGGCTAGCTGCTGGATGCGAAGTTTGTCGCTAAATAATTGCACCAAAACTAGCATTAAAGGATAAACTGCGATCGCCAACAGCGTCAGCCGTACATCAATCCCCAGCATCACGGGCAAAGTCAAAGCATAAGCAAAGGCTGTATTCGCCAAACTCAGCACTGCAAAACCCACCAAGCGGCGAATATTGTCCAAATCGGAAGTAGCGCGGTTAATTAAATCCCCTACCGTATTGGCAGCAAAATAAGACGGTTCTAATGTTAATAAATGATTAAATATTTGCTGTTTGAGGTCAAATTCTACTTGACGCCCCACGCCAAACAGGAGAATCCGCGACGCCATCCGAATTCCCCACATAATTGAGGCGAGTACCAGAATCAGCAGCACGTAGTTGAAAACTTGGTCAAATTTAGTCGCAACTTGGAGAGTGTCAACTGCATTCCGAATCAGCAGGGGAATGTAAACGCCCACAGCATTGACAATTAACAGCGAAGCAACGCCCCAGAATGCTGGTTTCCAGTGCGGGCGCATATAAGAACCGAGTTTTTGCAGTCGAGAATAACGAGCCATTATGTTAAGGAAGAAGGTTCGGCAGCGGATTATGTAACGGATGTAACGGATGTAACGGATATCACGGATGGATTTTGAAGGAAGAAGGATTCTTCGACGAGGGTTTTAGTAATTAAGAATCTCCTAATTGTCGGGCGTGGTTGCTGTGGAAGGTTGAAGGCAAAACACAAAGAACACAATATCTATCCGAAGGTGGATGATTGAAGGCAGAAGTTAAGAGCTTTTTTGCATAAAAATTCTGCTTTGGGATGACGGGCTATCAAAATTGGGTTTGGATTTGAAGCACAAGCCGATCGGGCGATATGTCACAAACCACATTATATCTATGAGGACACGGCAGTGCCGTCTCCCCGCAGCGGGTAGGTAGGGAAACGGCAGTGCCGTGTCCTCAGGCATCGCCCAAATCCCCCATCCGCCCCCGCCATCCCCCGCACTCCTGAGGGGCACGCTACAATCTAAAATCGATCGGCTTAGCACTCAGAGTCAGAGAGTGCTAAATTTGCTAATGTAAGCGACAGGAGACAAACATGACCAAAATAGTTGCATTTAGCGACAAATCTCGGCGGGCCCTAGAACGCGGCGTCAATCAACTCGCCGATGCTGTCCGCATCACCTTGGGCCCGAAAGGCCGGAACGTCCTATTAGAAAAGAAATACGGCGCTCCCCAAATCGTTAACGACGGTATCACCGTTGCTAGAGACATCGAACTCGAAGACCCCTTGGAAAATGCCGGCGCTCGCTTAATTCAAGAAGTCGCCTCCAAAACTAAAGATATCGCAGGCGACGGCACTACAACCGCCACGGTGATCGCTCAATCCCTGATCCGCGAAGGTTTGAAGAATGTCGCAGCAGGCGCAAATCCAGTCGCGCTGCGCCGGGGTATTGAAAAAACGATCGCCCACTTAGTCGTAGAAATCGAAAAATTGGCGAAACCCGTGGAAGGATCGGCCATTGCTCAAGTCGCCACTGTCTCCGCCGGTAACGACGAAGAAGTTGGCGCCATGATTGCTCAAGCAATGGAAAAAGTCACCAAAGACGGCGTAATTACTGTTGAAGAGTCGAAATCTCTGACCACAGAATTGGAAGTTGTCGAAGGGATGCAGTACGATCGCGGATATCTTTCGCCGTATTTCGTCACTAACGGCGATCGCATGGAAGTAGAGTACGAAAACGCTCGCATCCTGATTACCGACAAAAAAATTAACGTCATTCAAGAACTAATTCCGGTTCTCGAAAAAGTCGCCCGCACCGGTCAACCCCTGGTAATTATCGCCGAAGATATTGAAGGCGAAGCTTTGGCAACTTTGGTCATCAACAAAGCGCGCGGCGTGTTGAACATCGCAGCTACCAAAGCTCCTGGTTTTGGCGATCGGCGCAAAGCTATGCTTCAAGATATCGCCGTTCTCACCGGCGGTCAACTGATTTCCGAAGAAGTCGGACTCAGCATTGATACCGCAACACTAGAAATGCTCGGTACCGCCCGCAAAATTACGATCGACAAAGAAAACACCATCATTGTCGCTGGCGACGAAAACAAAGCAGACGTGCAAAAACGGATCGAGCAAATCCGCAAGCAGCTAGCAGCAACCGATTCTGACTACGACACAGAAAAATTGACCGAACGCATTGCCAAACTCGCCGGCGGTATCGCTGTAATTAAAGTAGGCGCAGCTACCGAAACCGAGCTCAAAGACCGCAAACTGCGCATTGAAGACGCTCTCAACGCTACTAAAGCTGCTGTGGAAGAAGGTATCGTGGCTGGAGGCGGCACGACGCTGATTCACCTGATTTCAAAAATAGATGCAATCAGAAATACTTTAGACGCTGAAGAACAAGTAGGCGCTGACTTGGTGGCGAAAGCTTTGGAAGCTCCTTTGCGTCAAATCGCTGATAATGCTGGTGTTGAAGGTTCGATCGCGATCGAGCGAGTGCGGGGTAGCGAGTTGAACGTTGGCTACAACGCTCTCACCGACGTGTACGAAGATATGATTGCCGCTGGGATTATCGATCCGGCCAAGGTTGTGCGATCGGCTTTACAGAATGCCGGTTCCATTGCTGGTATGGTGTTGACCACTGAAGCTGTGATTGTCGAAAAACCCGAACCGAAAAAAGCCGGCGGCGACATGGGCGACATGGGCGGCATGGGCGGCATGGGCGGCATGGGCGGCATGGGCGGCATGGGCGGCATGGGCGGCATGGGCGGCATGGGCATGATGTAGTCATCATTGTCAACTTAACGTCTAATGTATTGCCCGACTGCTGTTTGACGATTAAGCCCTCCGATCCCCCCGCAGGAAGAGCCCCCTACTCGACCCCTACTCCCCTTTCCAAGGGGGGAGTAGGGGGCAACCGGAAGCGCTCTTTCGTCCCCCTTCTTAAGTCCGATCCCCCCTAGCCCCCCTTCTTAAGGGGGGAGTAGGGGGCAACCGGAAGCGTTCTTTCGTCAACCCCTACTCCCCTTCTTAAGGGGGATGTAGGGGGATCTAACCTCGGATAAAAGCTAGTTTTATCAATGGTTCCAGGCTTGAGTTGACACGCTTTGCGCGCACCCCATCTCCCCCTCTTCCCCCCCTCTCTCCCCCTCTCCCCCTCTCCCCATCTCCCCCTCTCCCCCTCTCCCCATCTCCCCATCTCCCCCTCTTCCCCCCCTCTCTCCCCCTCTCCCCATCTCCCCCTCTCCCCATCTCCCCCTCTCCCCCCCTCTCTCCCCCTCTCCCCCTCTCTCCCCCTCTCCCCCTCTCCCCTCTCTCTTCTCCTTTTGTATCCGATGCGTCTTGTTAAAAAAAAGAGCATCTGCTCTAATTAAGTTATATTCCGAAAAATACTATTTCCTGAAAATTTTTGTATGATAGGGGATTGCGCCGAAAATTGCACCGGGAACTGCAGCAGTAAAGTGCCCAAAAATATTTGAGTGAGTTAAACTAACTTTAGGAAAAATTTAAAGCTTAACTTGCAAGCGCTCAAAAAATACCCATGCAGGAAGTTATCAACTCGTTACAGTCTTTTTTCTCTAACTCTGTTGATGCTTTCCTAGAGTGCGATCGACAGCAAAAATACCTATCAGTTAATCCCGTTGCTGCTGCTTGGATGGGATTGGAGCCTGCTGAAATAGTCAACAAAACTAATCAGGAATTATTGAAATTATATCCCAATAATGCTGCTCTTAAAAACATAATCTCGCAGATTGATTCCTGCCTGCAACAAGTATTTATCACCGGTGAAAAAAAGCTGGCAATTCACGAGGTGACGGTGGCAGATGGCGGGATTAAAATTTACGAAACGGCTTACACGCCAGCGGTGGATGCCTCTAGCAACGAGATGCGGGTGTTGGGCGTCGGTAGAGATATCACCAGGCACTACCGCTGGCAGCAGCAGAAAACTCAACAGTTGCGCAGATCGAACCATTTACTGTGGTTGAATGCAGCTAACAGTCCCCTGGCAATGGTAGGCTGGGATGAGGATTTTCGGATCGTTCAGTGGTCGAAACGCGCCCAAGAAATCTTTGGCTGGACATCCGATGATATGATGGGCAAGCAGTTCGGCGATTTGGATTTGGTTTGCGAGGAAGATAGAGAGGCTGTAAGTGCGATCGAACTCGAACTAGCCTCCGGCAACGGCAATACTTCCATCACTCAAAATAAAACTAAAAGCGGACAGGTAATTTGGTGTCGCTGGTTCAACTCGATTATTGGCAGCGGCGACTCTTTTACCGTGCTTTCTTTGGTGGAAGATATCACCGATCGCAAACGGTTGGAAGCAGAAAAAGCCCAAGCTTCTCGCCTCACAGCAATGGTAGCCGATGTCGGTATTGCCCTCACCAAACACCCTCAAGATATCCTGCTGCCCTGCTGCGAGGCAATGGTGCGAAATCTCGATGTCGCCTCTGCTGAAATTTGGACTTTCAACTCTCAATACAATGTTTTGGAATTGCAAGCATCCTCGGGAATCTACAGCCGCACAGACGATCGGGCTAGCTTTATTAAAAGTAAGGTTAACTCGATCGCCCAACAGCAAAAACCGCAATTTGACTGCGGATTTGAACTGAATAATTTTGGGCTGCCAGAAGAAGAATCCGCACCAACAGCGGCATACAGTTCCGAATTAGCAATTATCAACAGCCGTCAAAATCCGGCAAATTGCCAAATTCCCCAGCAAATTCTCACCTTCGCCGGCTACCCTTTAATTGTCGAAGAAAGGCTGGTGGGAGTCATGGTAATTATCAGCCGCCAGCCGCTGAGTGCACCCTTTCAGGCAACTTTATCATCGGTGGCCGATGTCATCGCTTTAGGCATCGAACGCAAGCGCGCAGAAGCTGAATTAAAATCAGCTAGAGGGTTCCTCAATTCTGTAGTAGAAAATCTGCCGGTGGGAGTTTTTGCTAAAGATGCTTCTTCGCTGAAATTTGTGCTGTGGAATAAAGCGGGAGAAACGATCGCAGGTGTTACCTCTCAAGAGGCGATCGGCAAAAATGACTACGATATTTACCCCAAAGAACAAGCTGATGTTTTCACCGCTCAAGACAGGGAAATATTGACCGGTCACCACCACCAATCTACTGTTAAAGAAATAGCCGAAGAGCCGATCCAAACTCGCCACAAAGGTATGAGGATACTGCACACCCGCAAAGTGCCAATTCTCGACGCTCAGGGGCATCCTCAGTACGTTTTGGGGATTACTGAAGATATTACCGAACGCAGGCAGGTAGACGAAAGCGTGCGCCTCTACGACCAAATTGTCGAGAATATGCAAATTGGTTTGTACGTCTACCATTTGGAAAATATAGACGATGATACCACCTTGAGGGCGATCGCCTCGAATCCCGCTGCTACGCGGTTTACCGGGCTAGAAATGGCCGACGTTTTGGGCATGACAATCGACGAAATTTTTCCGCATTGGCGATCGAAAAACATTCCCCAAGCATTTGCTTCGGTAATTCGCAGCCAAAAAGCCCTAGAACTTGAAGATATTGACTGCGATGAATCCGGCAGAATAACTCGCGCTTTTTCTATTAAAGCTTTTCCCTTACCTAACAACTCCGTCGGCGTTGCATTTGAAAACATTACAGATCGCAAGTGCCTGGAATTAGAACTAAAAGTAGCTTTGGAGCAAACCGAACGTTCCGAAGAACTGCTGCGCACGGTAATAGACAAAACTAGCGACTGGATTTTTGCCAAAGACAAAACATTTCGCTATATTTTGGCAAACAAGAGTTTCGCTCGAGCGATCGGCAAAACAGTCGAAGAAATAATTGGCAAATCCGATTTAGAATTAGGATTTTCACAAGAGCAAATATTTGGTAATTTAGCCAAAAATATCCGAGGATTCCGCACAGACGACTCTGCTGTACTGGCGGGTGAAATAATCCACAATCCCTGCTCTCCGGCAACGGTTGCTGACGGTTCAGTACATATTTTTGACACCCAAAAAGTCGCTCTGCGCGACGCTGAAACTAATATATTTGCAGTGCTAACTTTCGCTCACGATATTACAGAACGCCATGAGTCGGAAGCAGCTTTGCGCCGGAGCGCCGCCAGATATCGCTCTTTGGTAGCTAATATTCCCGGCGTGGTTTATCGCTGGCAGTGCGATTTTTCGACAAGTTTTATTAGCGATGCCGTTTACTTACTAGCGGGCTACCAGGCTGCAGATTTTATTTCGCCTTTGGACAGCGGAGGCAGGACTTTTGCTAGCATTATTTACCCGGAAGATTTGGCAAAAGTAGAAGCAACAATTCTGCAAGGAATCGAAAACAAACAGTCTTATAATTTGGAATACCGCTTGCTAGCAGCAGACGGCACGGTAAAATGGGTGTGGGATAAAGGTTCTCCAGTGTTCGAGGCAGATGGGAGCGTTTGCTGTTTGGATGGGGTGATTTTGGATATTAGCGATCGCTACTGCGCCCAAGAAGCATTGCGCCAAAAAACTTCTGAGTTGGAATCAGTTTTTCTGGCGTTGCCCGATTTGTATTTCCGCCTCAATGCTGACGGCATTATTTTGGATTACTTGTCAGGAAATTCTGCGGATTTGTACCTAAGTCCCGAGTATTTTGTGGGTCAACGAATGACCGATATATTGCCGCCAACTGCCGCCAGCCCGCTCGCTCAGGCTATTCGTGAAGTTGTAGAAAACAGAACTCCAGTTAATTTAGAGTATTCCCTAACCATGCCGTCAGGAGAAGAAACTTATGAAGCGAGATTGCTGCCTTTTAACTCGAATCAGGCGATCGCCATCGCCCGCAATATTACCAAGCGCAAACAAGCCGAATCTCAATTAAAACATAAAAATCGCGAGCTTGAGCAAACATTGAAACAATTAGGAAGGACTCAAACTCAACTAATTCAAGCCGAAAAAATGTCGAGTTTGGGACAGCTAGTCGCGGGAATTGCTCACGAAATTAATAATCCTGTCACTTTTATATACGGTAATATTATTTACGCTAGCGAGTATGCCAATAACTTGCTGCAACTGTGCAGTTTGTATCAACAATATTACCCGGAACCTGTTTCTGCGCTTTCGGAGTTTGCCGAGCAAATAGAAGTGGAATTTATGAAAGAGGATTTCCCGCACCTGCTGAAGTCAATTCAAATAGGAGCAGATCGGATTCGCGAAATCGTTCTGTCTTTGCGCAACTTTTCCCGGCTGGAAGAATCAGATATTAAACGTGTTGATATTCACGAAGGAATTGACAGCGCTCTGTTAATTTTGCAACACAAATTTAAAGAAAATGGCAGAAATCGCCAGATTGAAATAGTTAAAGAATATGGAATACTGCCACCAGTACAGTGCTACGTGGGACAGTTAAATCAAGTGTTTATGAATATTTTAAATAATGCTATTGATGCTTTAGCTGATGTCAGAAATAGAAAGTGGGAATTGGCGAGTGCAACGGATGGGGAACGGCAAAATTTTCCGAGTTTACCTTTGGGTGGCGACGCATTGCCTTCGATTCGGATTCGCACGGAGGTTTTGGAGAACAATCGGGTGGCGATCGCCATTTGTGATAACGGGTCGGGAATGGCAGAGTCTGTTAAATCTCGGATATTTGACCCGTTTTTTACTACCAAACCAGTAGGCAAAGGTACTGGTTTGGGACTCTCTATATCCTATCAGATTGTGGTGGAAAGACACAGGGGCGCGCTGCGCTGCATTTCGGCGCCGGGAGGGGGAACTGAATTTGCGATCGAGATTCCAATTAAGCAAAGATAACACTATTTTAGATTTTAGATTTTAGATTTTAGATTTGGGAATTGGGAATTGGTCATTGGAAATTGGTCATTGGTGATTTAATAGAGCCCAGGCCAAGAAACCCGGTTTCTTATAAGATATTTATTGGACGACGATAATTCTCAAAGAAACCGGGTTTCTGATATCGGGTGGGCCAGTCATAGTTAAGCTTATTCATACCATGCTTAATTGGTACAAGTACCAAAAAAGTGATAACCTAATTAAAGATACTAAAAGTAAGGAATATAGACATGGTATACAAAAGCATACATACTTCTAGTGCAGTTACAAAACCAATTAAAGATGATGATGATTCCTATGTTGACTATTTTTATGACGCTCCGGGGGCGCTGCCGGGAACTCTCGACTTAGAACCCGATGCACCGCCTCCAGACATTGTATTAATTGACTATTGCGAGACAGGAGCTACTCGCCCCAAAAACTTGGTAAATCCTCAAGAAGCTGCTGCCTATTTAGATACAGCATCTGTTTCTTGGGTTGATATGTTGGGATTGGGAAACAAAGAGACTTGGCGACAAATGGGCGAAGTATTTAATTTGCACGTGATGGCTCAGGAAGATGTGGTTAATGTTCCTCAGCGACCGAAAGTTGTAGACTATGAAGAACACCTGTTAATCATTGCTTGGATGGTGATGATTAAGCCTCAGTCCGATAATTTTCATAAAGAACAAGTAAGCTTGATTTTGGGCAAGCATTACTTGCTAACTGTTCAGGAAGAACCGGACTATGATTGTTTTGGCCCCGTGCGCGATCGCATTCGTAAAGGACAAGGAATTATTCGCAAACACGGAGCAGATTATCTGGCTTATACTCTCCTAGATTCAATCATAGATGGATTTTTCCCTGTATTAGAACTTTACGGAGAGCGGATTGAAGAGTTAGAGGATGAAGTGGTGGTGAACCCCACCCGAAAAACTCTGGAAAAAATCTATAAAATCCGGCGAGAATTGCTGACGCTGCGCCGCGCAATTTGGCCGCAGCGGGATGCAATTAACGTGCTAATTCGAGATAGCAGCGATTTGATTAGTCCAGAGGTGCGAATTTACCTGCGCGACTGTTACGATCACACGGTGCAGGTGATGGATATGGTGGAAACTTATCGAGAGTTGTCTTCGGGTTTAATGGATGTTTATCTGTCTTCGGTTGGCAATAAAATGAATGAAATCATGAAACTGCTGACGGTGATTTCTAGTATCTTTATTCCTCTCACTTTTGTGGCGGGGGTATACGGGATGAATTTTAATACAGAGAAATCGCCCTTAAATATGCCAGAACTGAACTGGTATTTTGGCTATCCGCTTTGTTGGGCGCTGATGCTAGCGATCGCCTCTACTTTAGTTTACTTCTTTTGGCGGCGCGGCTGGTTTGAAAACTTTTCTACTCTGAAAGATGACTGAACTGGGAAGTTCCATCAAATGCGATCGCGACCCACGACATTTTTCGGGAGACGGCGTTGATATGTTTGTTATACCAGTTGAAAAAAAATGCAACTGTGGCACTTGCGCGCGCTGACCTCAGAAACCCGGTTTCTAGGAGATTTTGTGTTTAGTAACGAGAAATAGAAGGAAGAAACCGGGTTTCTAGCCCCGGGTTGCAGCCGTGTCATAAATCCTGGTATCATCAATCAAAAATCCTCAAGCTCCCAGATTCAGTGCTGCAAGTAAATCTAAAATTGAAAACTTGTTCGCTCGCGAAGTCGAAGAATCTAAAATCTAAAATCTCAAATCTAAAATCGCTCGATTCCTGTACAATAAATCTGGGGAAAAAGTAGGCGCAGGCGGTTGCGGATTGGCGAAAGCTGGTCTGAGGAAAGTCCGGGCTCCCGAAAAACCAAATTTGCTGGGTAACGCCCAGTGCGAGCGATCGTGAGGATAGTGCCACAGAAAGATACCGCCCCCAATTTGAGATTTTCCATTTTTCGATTTGAGATTGCATCAAAAATCGATCGTCAAAAATCGCAAATTGTTAGGGGGTAAGGGTGCAAAGGTGCGGTAAGAGCGCACCAGCAGCATCGAGAGGTGCTGGCTCGGTAAACCCCGGTTGGGAGCAAGGTCGGAGGGACTACGGTTGGTTTTTTACCAGTTCCGTTTTTTGGTACCGCTTGAGGCGTCTGGTAACAGGCGTCCCAGATAGATAACTGCCGTCGAAAACTGCTTGCAGTTGAGATAACAGAACCCGGCTTATGTCCGACTTTTTCCCCTCCAATTTCCGTAAGGTGCGCCCCTAAGCACGCGGAGGAGTATTTTGGGTAAGGTGCGCGGCTTTATAGCACCATACATAATATTTATTTAAAAAAAAACTTTTTTTTATTAATATGAATCTGCTCCCACTCAAAAAAAAAGCAACAGTAGACAAGCTTCAAACCATGATAGTCATCAGTCATTCTAAAATCTAAAATCTAAAATCTAAAATCGTATGATTTATCCGGGTCGCCAAAAGCAACTAGAAATATTAATTCAAAAATTGGGACTGCCGAAGAATGCTTCGATAAAATGGCATCTCGTCGATTTAGCTTTGACTCATGCGAGTGCGTCAGCTAAGGCAAATTACGAGCAATTAGAGTTTGTGGGCGATGCAGTCGTGCGGCTGGCGGCGTCGGAATTGTTGTTTGAGATTTATCCTGACTGTACAGTGGGGGAATTTGCTGCTATTCGATCGATCTTGGTGAGCGATCGCATTCTTGCTAAAATCGCTGAAAGTTACGGGTTCGATCGCTATTTAATTGTTTCCAGCAGCGCCGCCGCAGACAAAACAGGCGCCGAGCCCCGGCTGGCCGATGCTTTGGAAGCGGTACTCGCCGCCCTTTATTTGAGTGCCCAGACGTTAGAATTAATTCGCCCTTGGTTAGATGGTCACTTTCAACGCCTAGCGGCGGAAATTCGCAGCGATCCGGCCCGCCAAAATTACAAAGCTGCTCTCCAAGAGTTGACTCAAGGTAAATACAAAACTTTGCCCAAATATAGCGTGAAAGAAACGGGGACAGTGCAGGGCGGCGAGGATCGTTTTACCGCCGAGGTTCACATTCAGGGAGAGTTGGTAGCAGAGGGAAAAGGTCGATCGATCAAAGCGGCCGAACAAGCCGCGGCTCAGGCAGCTTTTAGTCAGTTGACAGTTGACAGTTGACAGTTGACAGTTGGCAGTTGTTATTAGTCATCGGTAATTGGGGATTGGGGATTGGGGATTGGAATTCGCATTCGCATTTTTTAGGATTAAAACAGATCCAATAATTCCCAATTATGCTATAATAGCTGTGCGATTTTTGAAATTATCATCAATGAAAATCTCAATAGCTGTATTGGGTGCGGGCCGCTGGGGAGTTAACCTAATTCGCAACTTTCTCGAACATCCCAACAGCCAAGTTTTAGCGGTGGTAGACCCGAATCGAGATTCATTGGTGGCTGTCCAAAAACAGTTTAATCTCCATCCCTCGGTGATTCTAGCTACCGATTGGTCACAAGTGCAAGCATTGCCGGGACTGGAAGCTGTGGCGATCGCCACTCCAGCTTCCACACACTACACCCTCGCAGCAGCAGCCCTGCAACTCGGCTATCACGTCTTAGCAGAAAAACCCCTCGCCCTCAACCTCAGTGAAGCAATAGAACTCTGCGAATTAGCCCAAAAACAGCAGCGGCAACTCTTCGTCGATCACACTTATCTGTTTCATCCTGCAGTCGATCGCGGCCAAACGATTATTCAGCAGCATCAACTCGGAACCTTGCGCTACGGTTACGCCCAGCGCACCCATTTTGAACCTGTGCGGCACGATGTTGATGCCCTTTGGGACTTGGCCGTTCACGATATCGCTATTTTTAATACTTGGCTCGAACAAACTCCAATTCAAGTCAGAGCAACGGGCACTGTATTTCCGAAGGAAGAAGGAATAAATCACAGGGAAGAAGGAATAAATCAAGAAGAAGGACTAGCAGATTTAGTTTGGGTAACGCTCACTTATCCCGACGGATTTCAAGCATTCATTCACCTGTGCTGGCTAAATCCCGACAAACAACGGCGCTTAACAGTTGTTGGCAGTTTGGGCACCTTGATTTTTGATGAAATGTCGCCAGAAACTCCCCTGATTTTGCAGCGCGGTAATCCCAATTGTGGGCGTGAAGAGCATAATTCTTTTGAAAGTGCGATTCCCTACGGGATAGCTTCGCCGCGCGTACCGCAGCCAACTACTAGCATCAAAAGTCGCGAAATATTAAGTTTAGAACAAGTAGAACCGCTGCGGCGAGTGTGCGATCGCTTCCTCAACAGCGTGCAAACAAATACCCCTTGTCCTACCTCTTCCGGCTCGGCTTCCGTCGAATTAATCCGCATTCTCAGCGCTTTGAGCAAATCCCTCGAACTCGGCGGACAGCCCCTGATACCATTTTAGATTTTAGATTAAGAAAATCATATCATTTCCGTTGGAAAGACAGCCATAAAATTGGTTTGTAGTGGGGAATGCAAGTCCTCATAAAAATCAGAGGACTAAAGTCCTCACTACAAACATTTTTTATTGGTAATTCACCAGAGATGATATCATACCAAATCCGGGTTTGAAACCCCCTTTATGTCTTCAGTCGGCCGAGGACACGAAAGTTTGACTCGCGACAGCGGTTTCAACCGCCGAAAGATAAAGGGGATATTTAACCGGGATTTGGTATCAGTCATAATTTTTTAAATTTCCCTTTTCCGTTACCAAGTCCGGGCTGTGAAAATAAAAACTTGACTGCTGATTGACAGGCAAAGAAATCATCACCGCAGTACCTTGATTCACACCCGCGCTGTGCAGTGTAATGCTTCCGATCATAGATTCCATAATCCTTCGGGAAATAGCCAAGCCCAAGCCGTTACCGCCAAACCTGCGAGTTGTAGAACCATCAGCCATCACAAAAGGTTGAAACAATTTTTGCTGCTGCTCGGGCTCGATACCAATTCCCGTATCTTTAATTGTCACTACCACCCAATCGCTTTGACTGCTGTGACCCGTCGTACTTTCCGAGGCATTGCCGTTAAAAACACCAGAATTACTCCTCGATTCAAGGCGCACAGATATACTAATGCTGCCAGAATCGGTAAACTTAACGGCATTGCTCAATACGTTCAAAAACACCTGTTTTAGCTTTTCTGGATCGGCATGAACAATAATCGGATCGTGAGGAGCAGGCAACTTTAATTTCAAACCTTTTTCTTCAATTTGAGCAGCTTGCAAATCAATCGCGTCTTCAAGTACCTGGGTAATATCAACTACTTCTAACATCAGGGAGAACGTGCCGGCTTCTATTTTAGCAATGTCCAAAATATCATTAATAATATTTAGCAATTGCATTGACGAGTCGTGAGCCCGCTGCAAGAACTCCATCTCTTCATCTCGGTCATCGCAGTAGCCGTCCCGCACAATTTGAATAAAACCAATAATCCCGTTGAGCGGTGTTCTCAATTCGTGAGAAATATTGCCCAAAAATTCATTTTTTAACTGATTTGCAACTTGCGCTTCCTTCGTTGCGACTTCCAATTCTTGGGCCCAGGATCTGAGGCGCTGCACCATGCTGTTGAGTGCTTCTGATAGTTGATTGAATTCTCTAATTTGAAAATTTTGCGGCACTGCTTGGGGCGTTTCTGCTGTATCCACTTTCTGCGCGTAGTCTCTCAGTTTTTCCAAAGGACGCGCCAAGTCGCGAGACAGATATAAAGTCGCCATGATACTAGCAGCAACCAAGCCCACAATTAAATTAAATAAAACTTGCTGAATTTCTTCCAAACCTGACAGAGCGTAATCTAAACGAGAGACAGCTAAAATAATCCACTTGCTGTTCTCCTTTCTAGTTGAAGGACTGGGGATAGCAGCGTATCCTGCTAGCAACTCTACGCCATTTCTTTCAAAGGAAAATAGGTGGAGAAAAGCTTGTCCGCCAGCCATCGCCCTTCTGACAATACTTTTTAGTCGATCGGCATCTGCCTCTGCGTCGATATTGCGGCCTACGCGGTTGATATTCGGGTGCGCCAAAATCGTCCCATCTTGGTCTATAGCCACCGTATAGCCGGCTAGAGAACCCTTGGGAGCGCTGGTTTGCACCGGCAGCGCCGACTGCAAACTCAAAGCATAACTCAACTGCCGGCTGTTGCCCCGACGAGTATAAACAGGAGCACTCAACACCAAACTCACTTGGGTGTCGCGGCCTTCTTTACTCGCATCAGGAAAATCCTCAGCACCCACAGCCACCTTCTTGCCGTTGGCTTTCCCCTGTCGCTGCAGAGGCCACGACAGACTGATGTAAACGCTCTTCTCGTCCAGCAGAGTTTGCTGCTGCTGCACTCGCGGCCAAAAATTGGCAGGCAGCGACTGAATCGGCTGCTGCCCGCAAGTGCTCGCTATCACTTGATTTGTCTGTAAATTAGTCAATTGCAAGCAATCAACCTGGCCTGGCAACCGCTGCCCTAATTGCGCGATAAACTTTTGATAATCCTTCGGCTCCACAGACTGCAACATCGAGTTTTCCGAAGCGCCGATCAGATTCGACTTCAGCGATTTCGACCACTGTTCAATAGTTTCTGCTTTTCTGACTGCACTTTCTGTCAAATTTTGACGAGCAGTTTCCAGCAGCGTCGAGCGTGCCTTGCGATAGGTAACATACTCCCCCACCAGTAGAACAGGTACGCTGAGCAGCAAAATCCGCGACAGTAAAATACGGCGAAAGGAGGATTGACCTAACTTAACCATAGGACATATCAAAATTAAGGTGCAACACCAACAGCGACCATAGTGCAATCAACCAGACGGAAAGCGCGAATCGGTCTAGGGTGCTCTGCTGACCGGACAACACAGCTTCAGAACAACATTTAAACACAATTATAGAAGCCACTGTAGTAATCTCGATTCTAAGTGTGCAACACAAAACTTACTCAAATCTAGCATTTGGCTTAAATTGACGTTTGCTTCCTGCTTCAAGCAAGGATGACGGCATCTTCTGGTTTACAGGCGTTAATTCCGCGCTTGCCGCACGTACAAGGGTCTTGGGGCCATTTTCCAGATTTATTATTGCTGCTTTTAGATCGCGATTGATAGAAACACCACATCGATTGTAGCTATATACAGGTTCCTTCAGAGGCCTTTGCCGAATATTGCCACAGCAAGAGCAGATTTTAGAGGAAGGAAACCACCTGTCAACCTGTTCTAGCTTTGTTCCTAAAAATGCCGCTTTGTAGGTCAACATTCTCCCGAATTCATCTAAGCCTAAGCTCGAAATTGCGAGGGCTAATTTTTGATTGGCCATCATGCCAGAGATGTTGAGGTCTTCCATCCGAATCTGGTAGTATTTTCGGCTGAGATCGGTTGTTGTTTTTTGCAAAAAATTTCGTCTGAAGTTAGCAATATCGGCGTGTCTTCTTGCTAGTTTTCGGTAGTAGTATTTCAAGGCATTGTTAGATGCTCTAATTTCTTGACGACGGTTCCCTAATTGCTTGTTACGGTTGTGCCACTGCTCCTGACTCAGCTTGGTTTTCGCTGTTTTCAGGATTTGTGGTGCAACAATGAAGGAGGCATCAGACAAGCAGGTCAAGCATTTGACATCTAAGTCAATACCAGCAGACTGAACTTGATGCACTCTTGGTGGAATCTTGTCAATATCCAGAGCAAAGGAGACAAACCATTTGTCTGCTGTCCTAGAGATACTGAATGTTTGGCTAGAACCAAGAAATGGTCTTGCTTGCTTGAGTCTAAAGTTTCCCCAACCCGCGATTGTGATTCGCTTCCCCTTGGGTCGGAATTGGCGATTAGTAAATGGCATCATTGCTTCACCCTTTGCAGGGTATACCCCTGACTTTTTGAAGGAGGTGAAACTATCACCTCTCTTTTTTGATTTGAATTGAGAAAAGCCTGATTTACCTAGTCGCCACCCTTGGATAGCTTTATCTAAATTCCTCAGTGCTGATGAATAGATAGCCGATCGATAGCCTTTCATCCAAGAATTATCAGGCTGGGTTTTGGCATGGTTGGTAAAGACTTTATCGATTTCAGCTAATCGTTTAGGAGCGCTGGCTGTGATTCCCTCAAATTGCCATGACTGGGTTAGTATGGATAATCCACAGTTATAAACAAGCCTACCAAAACCTGCACAGCCATATAGCAAAGAGCGTTCTTTATTATTCATTTTTAGCTCTAGTTTCAGACTGTACATTGTTTTACCCAATTTGCAGCTATACCTGCAAATATATCAACAGCTAAGAGAAAATGTCAATGACTTTCAAAAAGCACAATAGATGAGGTTTCCTCCCCTAAAATGAAGAACCATTCGATTGAATTCCACTACAAGCCAAGGTAAAAGTAGGTGTGAGAGAAAGAATAAAGGCGATACCCGATCGCGGCCCAAGCCCCTGAGACAAAAACTGGATGAATGGCTGCAATAATGGGAGCGAGATACTGAGATTTGAGGGATTTAGGTAGAAATTTTGCACGTCTAGCAACCAGTCTTCACTTAAAGATGCTCAGCAATTTGTTGGGCAAATGGCTGTGATTTGAGTCACACTTCCCTCTTCAATTCTCGGATCGAGTTGCACCCGATCGCCCTGGGGCAATATCTTTCAGGCTGCAAAAAAGCCTCGGGTTGACAGACTGCAGTTGGTTGAAGGTAGAATCGCATGGATGCACTCTTGGGGCGAAGGTAAGAGGCAAAAAGTTGTGTCTCCGGCTAGTGTACCGAGAGAATTCATGCTCGATCGAACTTTTTGTTTCCGAATTCCTTCGAGGGATGCCCCATCGAAGGGGCGATCCTCTTCGTTGGCGTAGCCCCCGTAGGGGCGGGCTTTCCGTGTCGATCGCGAAAGCTAACGCTAACGAATGGGCGATTCGAGATTTTGCACCCGGGGAAATATTTTTTTTGAACTCGGATTGATTCGGTAACAATAATTCACCTGTCAAACAATGAGATGATCGAGTCGCCGATCGACTCTCACAACCCTAATGTGGCGAACATTGGCCCAAACAGTACACCCGCGCCCCGTAAATTGGCGGTCTCGGCAATAGTCTCCATAGCTTAATCGATGAAAAAAAACTCCAGCAATTATACGTATTATTACACAAACAACCGTCCCAGATATCATCACGCTTATTTGATATCTCCCCTTCTAGAAATGCTGGCGACACTTCAGCAGGCCAGCCCGACAAAACTCCGAGTTTTGGATCTCGGCTGCGGCAATGGCAGCCTCAGTCACGTCATCGCAGAGCACGGCTGCGAAGTTGTCGGCATTGACACTTCTGCACCCGGAATTGCCATCTCCAGCCAAAGTTTCCCCGAGTGTCAGTTTATCCAAGCAGATATTTACGAACTCCCCGATACCGATATGGTGAACTCATTTGATGTTGTCTTAGCCATTGAAGTAATCGAACACTTACTTTATCCGAAAGAACTGGCAAAAAATGCCAAAAAATGTCTCAAACCGGGAGGCACGCTAATTATTTCTACCCCCTATCACGGCTATTTAAAAAACCTGCTCTTAGCTATTTCCGGAAAAATGGAAAACCATTTTACCGTACTTTGGGATAACGGTCACATTAAATTTTTTTCAGTAGAGACGCTGACCAAGTTATTAACCTCTCAAGGATACACCGACATTAAATTTAAATTTGCTGGTCGGTGTCCCTATCTTTGGAAATCAATGTTATGCTCTAGTAAGTTCACGGAAAAACCGGAAAATTTATGATTTTTTATGGGTGAGTTGTCAGCAAAATCTGTTTGCTGAATTGACAATCAGCCCTCATGAAAAGTAAAAAATAAGTTTCAGGTTCAGTTGACCGCTTGACAGTTGACCGCAAGAGGGCGACCTCTACCTGGAAGTCCGAGGATTGGAGTAATGAATAGTCTTCTTTTAATTTTTCCCGAAAAAGCTTTGGGCTTTAAACCAATTCTTTCGGGTAAAAAATAAAATGACTGTTGGGGTTTGGAGATTAGGCGATCGACTTTGGCAGCACCAAGCGGCTCTCAACCGCACAGACGATAAATCTTCCCTACCCGTAATTTTAATTGAATCATGGCAGCACGTTCAACAGCGCCCCTACCACCCACAAAAATTAGTATGAATTTGGTCGGCAATGCGCCACTTTGCTGAAGAATTGCGCGGGGGCGGCTGCCAAGTCACTTACACAACATCGGGCGACTTTGAAACACCTATCAAAGCTTGGATTCAAGCTCACAACATCGCGGAAGTGCGGGTGATGGCGCCGAACGATCGCCCTTTTTTGCAGCTCGTTCAAAACTTGCAACTTCCCTGCAAAATAATCCTACTCCCCAACAATCAATTTTTGTGAACAGAAACAGAATTTAAAGATTGGGCATCAAGCCGCAAACGTTTGTTAATGGAAGACATTTATCGAGCCAGCCGCCAGCGTTTCCAAGTTTTAATGGATGGCAAGAAACCAGTCGGAGGCAAGTGGAATTTTGACTCATAAAATCGCCCGCCCCCAAAAGGCAAAATGGATACGCCGAAAGCTCTCTGGTTTGAACCGGATGCGATAACTCAAGAAGTTATCGCACAAGTTAAAGCTCTATCTTTCCCAACTTAGGGAGATATTGAACCTTGGCGCTCGGCGGCGGGGCGAGAGCAAGCGAGAGCAAGTATTAGATAATTTCATCGAACAGTGTCTCCCGACTTTTCGCCCTTATCAAGACGCGATGGTAAGGGGGGAAGAAACAATTTGGCATTGCCTAATTTCTCCGTATCTCAATATTGGCTTGCTGCATCCTTTAGAAGTTATTCAAGCTGGCGAAACAGCGTACTTCGACAAAAACTTAAATTTAACTGGTGTCGAGGGTTTTATCCGCCAAATTATCGGGTGGCGAGAATACATTCGCAGTGTGTATTTTTACATTAATAAAATGAGCGACTATTTTGGGGGGTGCAAGTTCGATCGCACTGTGGGGGCGACAATGCCTGTCCGTTCAATTTCTTCTACTCGGACTTCCGGGCGCGCCACCGGGACAAGCTTCAGTCGATCGATCCCATGACCTTTATCTTAGCCAACCTCGACAAAATACCGCCCCAAGAATTGGCAACCATCCGCCAAAAAGCCGCCGACTGGCACTCTTTCTTGAAGGAAGAAGGAAGAGGGAAGAGGGAAGAGGTTCGAGGGAAGAAGGAAGAAGGAAGAAGAAAACACCAATGACCCATCACCAATGACCAATGACCCATCACCAATGACCCATCACCAATGACCCATGACCCATGACCCATCACCAATGACCCATGACCAATGACTCGCCTTTGCAATTCTTATTTTTTCTCTGACTTTTCCCTAAACATTCCACAGCGTTTCCACAGGCAAGTCCGAGGTTTTCCACAGACGGGACAAAGTTTTCCACAGAAATTAACGGCACGGTGGGATGTTGCTGGGGAATTGGGGATTTTGTTAACCTGCTGCCAAATCCCTCATACAAACCCCAAAATATAAATTTATGTAACAAAAAATGCCTTTAAAGGCTGATTATTTGGTAAATCTTTTTTTTACATAAACGACTTTGTAATATTTCGCAACATTGACAAACCCACCCCCTGATAGCGCACAATGATGCGACCGACCTAAAAAAAGCGCTCTGATTTCGGCTGTGCCTGCACCTGTATCCGGCCGAAAGGGGGGTTCTATTTTCAATTTATTAGCGACACTAAAAAAATGATGAACCCAACAGTCAGTATTTTTGCCGAAATTCCCGAAACGCTGCACGATTCTCTCAAAACTTATCTGGAAACTCATCCCGAATGGGATCTAGACCGAGTATTCTCCGCGTCCCTGTCGCTGTTTTTGTTGCAGAATGCCGATAGCGGTACGCCGGAAGCCTCGCGCAGCTACCGCCAAGCTGCAAGAGTTTATCTCGAAACTCTGTTTCAATCCCCTCAAGACTTGCACAGCAATGTAACTCCGTCGTCTTGAAGGAGAGGGGGAGAGGGGGAGAGGGGGAGAGGGGGAGACGGGGAGAGGGGGAGAATTACCCAATTCTTGATTCCCAATTCTTGATTCCCAATTCCAATTCCAATTCCAATTACCGATTACCGATTACCGATTACCGATTACCGATTACCGATTACCGATTACCAATTCCCGATTCCCGATTCCCGATTCCCGATTCCCGATTCCCGATTCCCGATTCCCGATTCCCGATTCCCAATTCCCGATTCCCAATTCCCGATTCCCAATTCCCGATTCCCAATTCCCGATTCCCAATTCAATAATTGGGAATCGGTTTTGCGGTACGCCTAGCAAAGATCGCAAGTCGCGCAAACCCATGTAACATAAAGATTGCGATATTTTTATATATGTAACATGGAACTTTTAGATACCTTGATTGTGGGTGCGGGTATTAGCGGTTTGAGTTTGGCGCACGCACTTGTGAAGGAAGCAACGAGTGCATCGCCACGGGCGATTTTGGTCGCTGAGAGTCAGGGACGTGTGGGCGGGAATATCACAACTGCTACGGGGGGAGGGTTTCTCTGGGAGGAGGGCCCGAATAGTTTTTCGCCGACGCCGGAGTTGCTGAAGTTGGCTGTGGATGTGGGTTTGAAGCAGGAGTTGATTTTTGCCGATCGCAAATTGCCGCGTTATGTTTATTGGCAAAAGAAGCTGCAACCGGTGCCGATGACTCCTGGGGCGATGATTCAGTCTCAGTTGCTGAGTTTTCCGGGGAAACTGCGGGCGCTGTTCGGGGCTTTGGGGTTTGTGGCGCCGGCAATGGGTTCTCAACTTTCGCAGCAGGGTGATGAGGAAACTGTTTCTCAATTTTTCCGCCGTCATCTGGGGACGGAAGTTATGCAGCGGTTGGTGGAACCGTTTGTTTCTGGGGTGTATGCGGGCGATCCGCAACAACTTAGCGCGGCGGCGGCTTTTGGGCGGGTAACAAAGATGGCTGATGCGGGCGGCTCTCTGGTGGCGGGGGCGCTGCTTTCTGCTAGGAAAAAACCCCCCCAACCCCCCCTTGGTAAGGGGGGGCTAAATATTCTTGCAGACCCGAATATTCCGAAGACTAAGCCGGGGGAGTTGGGTTCGTTTAAAGGGGGGTTGAAGGCTTTGCCAGAGGCGATCGCTGCTCAATTGGGCGATCGGCTGAAACTCAACTGGCACCTGACTAGGCTCGATCGCACCGAACGCGAAACTTACATTGCTGTATTCTCGACGCCCGACGGACAGCAGGAAGTTGAGGCCCGCACCGTGGTGTTGACGACGCCCGCTTACGTTACAGCGGAGTTGTTGCAGTCTCTGCAACCGTCCGTTAGCAGCGCTTTACAAGCTTTTACTTATCCTACGGTTGCCTCCGTTGTACTAGCATATCCGATGTCGGATGTCAAGGGCAAATTAGTGGGATTTGGAAATTTAATTCCGAGGGGGCAGGGAATTCGGACTCTGGGGACGATTTGGACATCGAGTTTGTTTGCCGATCGCGCGCCTGCAGGCTGGCAAACTCTCACCAGTTACATCGGCGGGGCTACTGACTCGGGAATTGGCAATCTCGACGCCGAACAAATTGTTGGGGAGGTGCACCGAGATTTGTCTCGGATTTTGCTGAAGCCGGAGGCGGCGCAGCCGAAAGTTTTGACTGTGAAACTGTGGAAGCGGGCGATTCCTCAGTACAATTTGGGTCATTTCGATCGCCTCGAACAGATCGATCGGGGCTTAAAATCTTTGCCCGGGCTGTATTTGTGCAGCAACTACTTTGGCGGCGTGGCTTTGGGAGATTGCGTGCGCAGGGGTTTTGAACGGGCGCGAGCAGTGGGCGAGTATTTGAACGATCGATAGTGGTCCGGGCGGGTTTACAAATATCCAAGATATTTGTGAACCCACCCCACAGCCTTGTGCCTGCCGATCCGGCTGCCGAATGCCGAATGCTACTAGGTTTTTGGCTCAAACTTGTAACCCACTCCCCGGACGGTTTGAATCATCGAAATTTGATTGGTATCTGGTTCAATTTTGCGGCGAATTTGACCGATATGGACATCCACCACGCGATCGGCTCCCACATACTCGTAGTCCCAGACTTCATGCAGCAATTCCGATCGCCTCCACACGCGACCGGGTTTGCTGGCCAAACAGTACAGCAGGTCGAATTCTAAAGCAGTCAAAGCAACTATCTGACTGCTGAGAATCACCTCGCGGCGGACGGGATCTATTAGTAGCTGTCCAAAGGTAAGAGTTTGTTGTTGAGCGGGAGTAACAATGCGCTTGCGCTTCAAAATGGCTGCAACGCGAGCTCCAATCTCTACAAGACTAAAAGGTTTAGTAATGTAGTCGTCGGCACCTTCGGCAAACCCTTTCATTTTGTCAGCTTCATCGGTTCGGCTGGTCAGCATCAACACAAACACGCCCGTGCGTCTTTGCATTTCTTGACAGAGTTTGTAGCCAGTAGTATCGGGTAAATTTACATCTAGAACTACTAAGTC
Source organism: Microcoleus sp. ARI1-B5 (assembly GCF_036705795.1). Classification (NCBI taxonomy): domain Bacteria; kingdom Bacillati; phylum Cyanobacteriota; class Cyanophyceae; order Oscillatoriales; family Microcoleaceae; genus Microcoleus; species Microcoleus sp. ARI1-B5. Next base: position 122,065 of record NZ_JAUBVK010000005.1, on the reverse strand, counting down.
AGGATTGAGTCGATCGAATAATTCCAGACCCGTCTGACCGTCTCCGGCCGACTCAACTTGATAACCTTGCTGGCTTAAAAAACGGTGAATTAAATTTCGGATTGCCGGGTCGTCATCAACCACAAGGATTTTTACAGGGGCCATGACCACAACTTTGCTTGAAGAATTAGGCAAGAATATTCAGCCATAATAATAGAAAACTGGATACAAATCTCGAAAAATTTGAGCTTTTAATAGTTATAGCCATATTTATAGCCATATTTATAACCTACGCAAGATTTCAGGCAATAAATCTCCGGGAACTTTGGATAAGGCTAAATTTTGGCCTTGCAGCCCACATTCACTATAGAAAGCTCTAATCGTTTTAACAATATAGCTCAATGCTGTTTGCCGGGAATCAGCAGCTTGGGAGTTTGGCGGGGCTTGCAGGTGGAGTTTATCTCCATATGTTAACCCTTTGTCGTTGAGATGTTGTCCGACACCGGCGCACACTTGCAACTGGTGGTGCAGTGCAGCTTCTAGATGGCTGGTCTGGGCGGCTTTGTTGACGGCGAAATCTCGGTCTGTGGCTAGTTGATAGTGGGCTAGTCCGAGATTGTTGCGGGCGGCAAGAGTGTCAAAGGTGAGTGGGGTTCGATCGACATCCGCAGCGACAATATCCAGCGCTGTTTCGTAGGCGGCAATCGCCTGCTGCAATGATTCCGTCCGGGCTTGTTTGGACCCGAACTGGTTCGCCAAATGCCAATAAGCGGTACCGAGATTGTTGTAGGTGGCGGCGGCTGCTGCGGGTACTAATTCTCGGGTGCGGTATTTCAAGGCTTCGCGGTAGGCCTCAATCGCCCTGACTAACAAGAGTTCTGAGGGTTCGTGCTGGGCGAGGTTCCAGCAAGCGGTACCGAGGTTGTTTTGGACTCCGGCATAGTTTAGGGGTTCTCGTTCGGGACTGTAACAGCAGAGGGCTTGGGTGTAAGCTTCGATCGCGCTTTTGAGATAGACGATCGGCTCACCGTCTTGAGCTAAATTCCAGTATGCTGTCGCCAAATTATTCTGAGCCGCAGCGTACTGCTGGGGTTCGGCTGCGGGGTCTAGATCCAGCAGCGCTTGTTGGTAAGCTGCAACGGCTTGCTGCAAGTTCTCTGTCTTGTCTCGATAGCGGGCTAAATCTGCCGAAGCGATTCCCAAATTTTTGTTTAATCTCACGCGGGTTTGGGGTGCGCTCTCGGCATCTGTGCGGTTCAAACCTTCCAGGTAGAGGGCGATGCTGCGTTCGAGGCAGGATACCGGATCTGAGGCGTTGACGCCATTGGTGCGATCGCGCGACAGCATCCAGTAGAAAGTGCCGAGATCGTTGAGCAGATCGTCCATTGGCGGTAGGGTGTTGGACTCCTGGGCGTACTGAGTTAAATTTTGTGTCAATTGGGCAATCAGCCGCGCGCATTCGTCGGTTGGCGGTTGATTTTCCTGCAAGCTGGCGTCGAGTTCGAGGTACGCAATCACTTGTTCGTGAGCGCGAATGGCAATTGTCAGGTTTTGTCGCGAAGCGTCTCCGGCCAGAATCCGATCGCGGTAGTAATTTCCCAAACTGTGATAAGCCAAAGCCAATGCTTCGGAACAGCACTGATGTTCTTGCAGCAGTTCGATATATTGCAGGGTTTGCAGCGGCAGAAAATTGTCCTCCGATGCGGGATTATTTTCTGCTTCCAACTCCCCAGAGGCCGCTGCTAGAACCAAATCTGCCAGTTCGACTGATTTAGAATCGGGATCGGGGGATGGGGAATCGGGAATTTGGACTTGTTCGAGGGGAATTGGGGATTGTTCAGACTCTGAAGATTTTAAAAGTTTGTCGCCGGAGTCTCCGCTGTCCCGCAAGGAACCCAAGTCTGGGGAGTGCCCGAAGTCCTCCGAGTGTCCGAAGTCTCCCTTAGCTGGAGTTGGTTCGCCTTCAAACTCAAATACTCCGGTGCGCCACTGCCAAAATTCCGGGGCCGACTGCTCGATCGAACTCAGCCAAGGGCGCGACACCCACAGCAACAGAGCAGACTCGCACATTTGCAGGTTTGCTTCGATGTCTCTCAAATAGCTCAGGAACGACCACTGCACGGCCGGTGAGTGCCTGGTCAGGTGTTCGGCCCCGAGAATTTGAAATCCAGGCAAACGGCTGTAGATGCCCGCGTTTCGTGGCGGTGGGTGTTGGGTCAGCCACCCAGCGATCGAGTCCCAAGGATTTGGATCGCTCAAGTCGAGTTCCAAACTGACAAATCGGGGATAGTCGATCGGGGAGCGAGGGATGGAGTCGGCGCTGTCGGCGGCTAATTCTGCCTGCAAGCGGGCTGCCAGACAGTCCCGCAAGAACAAGTCGTCGCAGGCTGCGATAAAAATTTGACGGCGTAAGTTGAGGTCGATCGCCTGTTTCAAGCGTTGGTAGATCTGCTTGTTCGAGCTAGAAACTTTTTGGGAAGGAATAGACATCACGGTCTGGCGATTTTAGATTTTAGATTTTAGATTTTAGATTTTGGATTGTAGATTGTAGAGTTGAGAGTTGAGAGTTGAAATCGCTCATAACTCGCAACGCCGGCGAGTTCGGCAGTCGATCGCACCGTTGATGACCTGCATGATTGTAGATTTTCAATTAGCAATTTTATATTTGTGACCCCGCCCAAAAACGGGTACAAGTTTCCGACACGAGCTTGGCTGGTCGATCCCAAAATTTTAGACTCAATTTCTAGATCCCAGATTCTCTGCGCTGCAAGTAAATCTAAAATCTAAAATCTAAAATCTAAAATCGACGCTCCGATTCCGTCTGATTAATTGCAACGATCGCCCCTGAACCTGAACGCCGATCGGAAAAAACCCTATTTCTGCTTGCCTTGTTTAGTCTTCCAGCCCGCTCGGCACGCTTCAGGACTGTTGCAACTACCTGCTTTTTATTGAAACACAAAAACCATGTTGACCTTGGTAGGGAAACATGGTTTGTGGAATGATGATTTAAAATTGCGATTTGAAGCAGCCTTAAGTGTCAGCCCAGTTTTTACACCGAAGCAGCCACAAACACCAAACCGGCGACCAACATGGCTGCTGCAATACCCATGATGATGTAGTTCCGCTGCTGATTCTTGTTGGGAGGTTCGGCGCCGTACATCTTCGGCTCTTTGGCAAAATTGTTCAGGCGTCCGTCTTCTTCGGTAGTATAAGGCATTGGCAGCAATCCTCTATATTTTTGATTTCCATCACTGTATCAAAAAATGCCATCAAAGCGCCGTGGAAAGTTCGGGAATTTATTTTGAGGTGACAGTGCCTGTTTCGGGAGAAGAGGCGATCGCGTAATCTTTAACCGGCATTCTTCCTGCTAAGTACGCTATCCGGCCGGCTTCTGCAGCCATGGACATTGCTTTTGCCATTGCCGGAGAATTTTGGGCATTGGCGATCGCCGAATTAATCAACAGTGCATCGGCGCCCATTTCCATTGCTCGGGCAGCTTCGCTGGGAGTGCCGATTCCAGCATCCACCACCACAGGAACCTTTACCGTGTCAATAATTATTTGAATGTTGGCAGCATTGTTGATCCCTTGTCCCGAACCGATGGGCGAACCTAAAGGCATGACAGTCGCACAACCGACTTCTTCTAGGCGTTTTGCCAGCAGCGGATCGGCATTGATGTAAGGCAAAACTGCAAAACCTTCTTTGACTAATTGCTCTGCAGCTTCCAAAGTGCCGATCGGATCTGGCAGCAAATACTTAGCATCAGGAATCACTTCTAACTTGACAAAATTATTATCTTCTTGCCCCAAAAGTTTCGCCATTTCCCTACCCAAACGAGCCACTCTAACCGCCTCATCCGCAGTTTGACAGCCAGCAGTATTGGGCAGCATCCAAATTTTAGTCCAATCAAGAGCCTCCGCCAATCCTTCATGACCGGGAGCATTTGTTTGCACGCGCCGCACAGCCACAGTAACAATTTCGCACCGGCTAGCATTGACACTTTGCTGCATTTCGGCAATGCTGCGATATTTTCCCGTCCCAGTCATCAAGCGAGAATGAAAAGTTTTGCCAGCAATCACCAGAGGTTTATCTAAAGATGGCATTGCTGTATCTACTGGATAGCCAAAAATACTGTACTCAAGAGCCTCTTCCCACTGTGTTCTGCCACCCATCATCTCTTCAAGCTGCCAACCTTCTTTGATGGTTAGATCGTCACGGGTAACAGCATATAAAATTTGGCCTACAGTAATTAGTTTAGCATCTCGCGGCATATTATTTTTCAACCCGCACTCTACGATTTCTTTAAATTCGCTGAAATGGTCTTCCATTTTGCCAGTCTTCCCTTGTAATGATTTGAATTTGTTTGCTGTTGGCAACAAAAATTATTTGTTGAATCTGGTTTTGGGATACCCAAAACAGACCTTGCTTGATGCCAGCGTTGATTTTGCAGACCTCGTAATTTTCTCGGTTTATCTGAAAAATAACTACTGATGCACCTTGATTTTTTGCCCTGCTGATTCCTTCTTGAACTCGATACCTGATGTTCCTCGTAGATTCTGTTAACTCCTTAAATTCGCAAATCTGACCGTCTATCTCAGCATCGGGCGTTCTCACACCCTCTGCTGCTTGCTCGCTCAACAGTGTAACTCTCTTTCCTATTTTAGCCAAAACTTCAGCGACAAAACTTTCTGAATTATTAAGATTGTGTTGTTGGTGGATAAGCACAAATCCTCCAGCTACCTCATCAAAATAATATCGTTGATATTCTGGTTCTGCATTTTCGTAGATAGCTCTGCTTTGCTGGATATATTCTGGATTCACCGTTATTGTATTCTTATTGGACTTCGATCTAGTAGAGTTAACTGCATGAAAGCAACCGTTGAGCAACTTGCTAAAATTGGGATATTTGCCAGCTTAAACCGAACTGATTTAGAGCAATTGCAAGAACATACAGCAATTCGGACTTACCGACAGGGAGAAGTTGTGATGTATGAGGGCGATCGCATCCCCGAAAAATTATACACGCTTTTGAGCGGTTCGCTGCGGGTAGCAAAAACAGCGGCGGCGGGCAAAGAAACAATTCTCCGCACCTTATTTCAGGGAGATATGTTTGCCGCACCTGCTTTACTCGGTAACGGAATTGCGCCGGCAACGGTGACGGCTGAAACTGACGTGCAAGTTGTTACCACAGAACGGGAATTTTTGCTAGCTGCAATTCGGGAAAATCCCGAGATTGCTTTGCGAATATTGGCGGTTTTCAACCAGCGGTTGCAGCAACTGCACGAGACAGTACACGGTTTGGTGTCGGAAAGGGCGATCGTCCGGCTGGCCCGATTCATTCATTACTTTGGCATCGAGCAAGGTACGAAGATTGCGGATAATAGTGTATGTTTAGAAAAACGTTTTCCCTACTATCAAATTGCTCGCAGTATTGGCATTACTTATGAAGAATGCGTGCGGTTGTTTAAGAAACTAAAGCCGTTTGTATCTTACAGTCGAGGGGGGAAGATTGCGGTGTTGGATTGGGAAAAATTGGAGAATCTCGCCTCGGGAGATGAAATAGATTAAAGGTTAAAAACCCAATTCTTGTAGGGGCGGGTTTTACCAACAATTTACGTCTCAAACTAACAATTTCGTAAACCCGCCCCGCCCCAACTGATGATGCTACGGGACATGATTTCACAAACAATATCTGACTGCAACTCACTATCTACATAAACCCGCCCCGATTCACGGGTTGTGGGGGGCGGGTTTATGAGATTATTGATTTTAGGCAATTGCGATCGGTAAAACCCGCCCCTACAGAATAATGATGGCATTAATGAGGCTCAGAAAGTGTCAAAACAAACGCCAAGTTTTCTTCAGCCTTCAAAGCGTGGGGAGCGCGAGAAGGCATGAAAACAAACACCCCCGGTTCCAAAACAATATCCTTACCTTCCAGAGTCAAAATTCCCTTTCCTTCGATTACATTAACTGTGGCATTGCGCGCCGAATTGTGTTCGGCAATGTCCGAACCTGCGGCCAGACAAAGTAAAGTATGCTGACAATTATTGTCTTTGATTAAAATTTTGCTCAGCACTCCGGCCGCGGGATATTCGATTGTGTCTCGGAGTTGGATTGCTGAAGATTGCAGCGGTAAAAGAGTAGCAGTCATAAAATTTTACTCCCTAATATTGTTGTTTTTTGGCACAGATGATGATGTAGCCTAAATCCTGTTGGTAATGCTGGAAAACTCGACGCATTTCTAAAATACGATCGCGAATTTGCCGTTTCCTTAAAACATTCCACAAAATCCGCACAGTACCCAAAAACCCTTCATCATCAAGCATTCGCCGCCAGTTGAGGAGTCCCATCGCCCCGGTTTGACACTTTTCTACGTGCAAACCCGCGTTTTGACAAACCGCAATCCAGCCCGACTCAGACAACGGCGTGGAATTAACCCGAATCACTTCCGATAAAGCTTTGTGAATTTCCGATTCTCGGTTTCTGGCTAAAAGTTCGTGAGAAAGAAACTTACCCCCGGGCTTTAGCCGATCGCAAATTCCCGATACAATTTTAGCTTTCCCCGACCCTGACTGCATCGTCAGGATAGCTTCAGCCAACACCCAATCAAACTGCTGGGAAATCCGATCCAAGTGCAAAATATCTCCTTCCACAATTTCCACTCGATCGCCCAAACCCGCTGCTGCGACATTAGCACGAGCGCGCGCCACACTGTCGGGATTCTTCTCAACTCCCACTACTTTAACGCCAAAACGCTCCGCAAGGGCGATCGAACTATATCCAAAACTAGCAGCCAACTCCAAAACAGTTTCCCCAGGCCCAAAATCCGCCCATTCAAATAACATTTCCGTAGCAGCTTTTCCCCCCGGCCTCAGCATTTTCTTACCAGCGGCCGCTAGGACTTCATGGCCCGGTGCAGTCTGCAAATTGAGAGCAGTATCGGTCATTGATTTGACCTCCTATTTAAGCTTACTCTCAGTTTGCCAAATTCTCCCCAATCTTTCTATGATCTAGCTCATATTCAAATTATCCTCGGGTGCGTCAGCCTCCTGAATTTTGAGAATTATCCCAAAGATTTCGAGAGGCTGACGCACCCTACAATAGCGCGATTTATATTATAGTAGGGTGCGTCAGCCTCCTAGATTCTTGCAGTTATCCCAAAGATTTCGAGAGGCTGACGCACCCTACAATATCGGGAACTGTCCGCAGCAATCAAGTGAAGGCAGAAGGTCCCATACGCAAAGCTCGTACCTCCTCGCGGTTATACGCACAAACCTCCTGCCACTCCTCATAAGTCCATTTGCTGTAATGAACAATTTTTTCACTAAGAAAATCTATAGACCTTCCTGCAAAAGCATCTTCCAAAATTCGCTCTAAACCTGTTTCAGCAAAAGCAGCTAATAAAATAGTAGCTTTTAAGTTGCGTTTAATTGTAGCTTCGTAAGTAATAAGTTTTACGAAATCTCGAAGGCTAAGAGTTTTTATCAAAAAATCACCTCTTTTCTCATCACCTTCGCCAATAATATCCACCCAAATTACTTCCCCAGAAAAACCCATGCTGTGTAAGGATTTCACTGTTTCAGACCCCCATTTTGTTCGCTCGAAAAAGAAGCTATCTAAGTATCCCAAAGTAGCTCCTATATTCTCAACACCCAAGCGCTTCTCACGACTGGGAAGCAGCATATAGGCATCTAAAACAGATTCACCAAGATTTACTTCGCAGTTAACAGCCTTGATGACATCATTTTGAAAATCCTTTGCCATAGCAATCTATTTGTTTAAAGTTAACTATAAGACTGCATACATTATACCTTCTCAATAGTCCGGACTGTTTTTTAACGCCTCTGTAAGCCTTACTTGGCAAGCCAAGCCATTTTTAACGCATTTTAGGAAATTTAGCGCTGGCCTCAAACGAAAGAAAAAATAGTCCACCATACAGCCCGTCTGGGTTTCGGGTACTCGACCTATGCCTAAAACTGTCCGAAGTATTGCCAATACTTCGGACAGTTTTAGATTTTTTAGGCGCTCGCTAAACACCCGTCATCGTTTTACTGGAACTTGCTGCTGTCAATTCTGCCACCGAATTTGCTCGCAGTGCGCGGAACATTCCAAAGCGACAAAGCCCCGCACCAAAGGCTAATCGCATTAGTAAAAGAGTCGGTACTTCTCGCAGAGACTTGATGAAACCCGATAAACCAAAACGCACTAATCCGGCCGGTCTAGCTATGCCTTGCCAGATAGAATCTATCCATGAAGGAAGGGTTTCTTTCGTCCAATCTGCGGTTGTTACAGCGCCCTCCACAAACCCCGTTGCTTCTAAAAGTTCTGAAAAGCCCTCAATGCTTGAAAAAGCCGGATGCGACCATTGATCCAGCAGTTGCTGCATTACCGGTTTTTCCCAAAAATTGAGCGGGATTTCGCGATCGTCCCTTTGATTCCAGTCGGCCACAACCAGCACGCCACCGGGCTTTACGACTCTCATTAACTCTTTGGCAAAAACGGCTTTGTCGGGCATATGCGGCCCAGCTTCGATCGACCAAACCACATCAAAACTCGCATCTGGAAACGAAAGTGCCATAGCATCATCCACCCGAAACTGCAAATCGAGTTCTGGCGGAGTTAATTCTCCAGCGCGTTTAACTTGCTGCGGGCTGATCGTAATTCCAGTGACAGCAAACTTATAATCCTGCGCCAAAATGCGGCTGCTACCACCAATTCCACAACCAACATCTAAGACTGTAGTGCCGGGAGGTAATCGATCCAAGCCGCCCCAGCGCACCATTTCATGCACAAAATCGGATTTAGCCGCGAGGAAATCTTTCCGTTGTGGCGGCGAACCGTAATGACCTAAGTGGATATGTTCGCCCCAATAAAATTCTAGAATGCCGTCTTCCGTCCATTCATCGTAGGAATTCGCCACGGAGTCGGATGATTGATAAGGGCGCGCCGCGATTAAATAGAGCGTAAGGGCGATCGCCAGCAGTGCAAACACAACTCCAAGTACAACCAAAAATAAATTCATTTTTTACCTTTTCTCCAGGGCAGAATGCAGGCTGAAATTGCCGACAAAATTAGGGCGATTAAATTATTATAAGCAATTGAGACAAAACAATATAATCAAATTAGTCGGTGTTGAGTACCAAATCCGATCCCGACTATTGTATACTTGGCACATGGTATTTTGTAGCAGAAAGTTGTGCCACCATCTGCGCGCGGGATGAAACCTCAAGCTTGCGGAACATTCGCTTGAGAGCTTGCTTCACAGAATTTTCAGTAATCCAAAGTTCAGTCCCAATTTCGGCGTTGGTTCGTCCCAAAGCAACCAACTCGGCAATTTCCAATTCACGAGGCGTTAAGCGATTGGTTTTGACAGGCTGGTATGGCGAGCGCACTGTTGCAGCCCAGACAGATAAGTGCAAACAGATTCCACTCAAATCAGCTAGATTTTGGGCATCAAAAGCAGGCATTGACTGTTCGCGAGTGCAGCCGAATACACCTACTAATTTACCGCAGCTTACAATCGGGCCCGCCATGACGTGCCAATGATCGGGGCGAGGACAAATCATCGTCCAAACTTTGGGTGATGCTAGCAGTCCTTCGTGGACGGGAGAATGGCGCTCAACTAGATAACGTGCAATAGGATTGCGATCGATCGATAGTGCAATTGGCAGTGCTTTCTGAAGATTACCATCTAACAAAGGCAATTGGTCAAAGAAAAAGACTCCGCATCGCTTAGCCGCGAAATACTCGCCGATTTTCGGCACGACTTGCGATCGCAGGTCTTGTTCATCCTTGACCTGATTAATTGCTTCAAATAAATGCTGTAAGGAATTGGTCATCGTCGTGATGGCGAAAAGTGTACCCGATCGGGGTCTACGATCGCTGAATTACTCAGCTTATATTATCAAAAGTATCAAAAATAACGTGAAATGACCATCAATTCGGAAATTGAGCGCGATCGCCCTCCCATGCGTTGGATGCCGATCGGCTTTTATGCGACTTCAGTGATCTTTAACCTCTGCTTGATTGCTCAATTGTTAACGGTTGGAGTCGCTTACTTTGTTAACCCTGCATGGTGGGATATTCATGTTTGGCTAGTCCGAGGATATAGCGGGCTGTCATTATTATTACTGGGATGGTCGCTCATCACTCGATTCTCACCTCAAATACAACGTCTCACCGCAAGTCTACCCGTGCTGCTGGGACTACAATTTTTGACCATTCATCTCAAGACTCCTTTTCATCTAGAGGTACTCCATCCTCTGATTGGATTTACGTTACTCTTTGTTTCTTCAAGTCTTGTACATAGCCTAGGGCGCATTTTATCGCCCGCCCATCTTCAGAACGATCGAGTTTGATAGGTAAAAATCATGCAAAATGCAATTTTCAGTCCCTTCTTTGCAATGGTGTTTCTGACACTCTTGGTTTGGGTGTATCTGTACATCCGCCGTATCACTTTCATCAACAATACAAACTTCGGCCAGAAGGAGCTGGCTGTACCTGGTACGCTGGCGCAAATCTCGCCACCAGAGGTATCTAATCCATCAGATAACTTCAAGAATTTGTTCGAGATTCCCGTCCTGTTTTATACGCTGGTGCTATACCTTTTCATCACGAACCAGGTAGATGAAATTTATGTGAATGCAGCTTGGATATTCGTTGGTTTTCGCGCCTTGCACAGCATCGTTCATTGTACCTTCAATCTGATTCTGCTGCGGTTCTACCTCTACTTATTCTCTACCCTCATGGTGTGGTTCATTGCAATCCGTGCAGCTCTTAGCCACTTTGCTACATAGGTATAGCAGCGGACAGTTGACAGTGGGCAGTTGACAGTGTATGGGAATCAAATTGTTTATGGGTGAGGCAGCGGACAGTTGACAGTGGACAGTTGACAGTGTATGGGAATCAAATTGTTTATGGGTGAGGGGGTATGGGCTCTATTCATAGGGGCACACAAAGAACGATCGTTCTTTGTGTTCGGAGCTGTGACTTGCTACAATCTAATCGGACACGCGACTCGAAGCAATTATGACCGAACTCTTAGATGAGACCCTTTCTATTGAAATCGCAACTCGCCTCAAAAGCAACTCTAAAAACTGCTTTGACAATGCTTGTAAAGCAGCATTAGCAACCGAGGGCGCAATCTACGTCCAAGGCTTTTTGGCTGCACCGGGAGCGCCATATAAACCCATTGAGTATAGCTGGATTGAACTCGGCGATCGAATTGTTGACCCAACTTTTCCCCATCTCGGTTTCAGCGCTGGAGACATTCACTACTTCCCCGCACAGCGATTGAGCGTGAAGAAACTCAAAGCAATTCTAGAGGAGTCAAAAGAAGATTATCCCGAAGATGACCCGCTGCCGGTTTACGGCAATCAGCCTTATGAATATTACGGCGATTTGATGTTAGGGGGGAGCGATTACCAAAATGCTTACGATTTGGCTTTAGCTAAATGCAAGGAATTGAACCAACCCAAAAGAAAGGATGCAAACTGATCGGGATAGTGCTGGTGCAGGCGCAGTCAGAAACTGGGTTTGATGGACGAAAAGATGCGCTGTCACCTACAGATTAAGTCAAAAACTCGGTTTCTTTTATCTTATAGCGTGTCCGATCGCTTATAAGCGATCGGTTTTTATTAGGGTAATCGAGGGACATGATATTAATGCGTCACTTTTGCAAGATTAAGGTTGAAAAATGCTTTGACGGGCTGTAAAAATGTTAGATCGTATCCGGTAAATTGACCATTATACATAGACCGGGGCGGGTTTTTGAGATGGTCGATTTTTAGCCAATATTGTTGGTGAACCCGCCCCTACTATATTCAGATTACTCGACCCGACTTGATATTATAAGGTGCGGATACGTGAGATTGTCGATCGGATGCAAGAAATTGTCGATCGCAACGCACCCTACTTTTACGACATCCGTTACATCCGTTACATCCCGTACATTGCTCGTTGCCGAACTTCCTTCTACTTAGTATTGTTTTCCAGAAGTGCGCCGATCGCCTTAATTAATCGAGCGGGTTCGATCGGCTTTGCTAGATGGCTTTGAAATCCAGCTTGCTTCGCTTGCTGTTGGTTAAAATCTCCAGCATAGGCGGTTAGAGCGATCGCCAGAACATTTCCCCCTTGCTCAGGCGGCAGAGCTCGAATCTGCCGCATCAGCATATAGCCATCCATATCGGGCATTCCAATATCGCTGAGCACCACATCCGGCTGAAATTGAGTCAACAGTGCAAATCCCTCGCCTGCGGTGGTGGCGGTGATGACTCTCGCCGACGCTTGCTCTAAGACAAACGCCACAAACTCTCGCGAATCAATTTCGTCATCGATGACTAAAACTTTAATTCCATCCAAATCAAGCGATGGCTCGGAAGATAAGCGATCGACATTGGCGGCAGACTGAACCGGCATTAACGGCAGTTTCACGGTAAAAGTAGCGCCTAACCCTTCACCCGGGCTAGCTGCCTCAACTGTGCCGCCGTGCATTTCCACCAGATTGCGGACGATCGCCAGCCCCAATCCCAACCCGCCAAACTTGCGCGTCGTAGCACCATCCTCCTGGCGGAAATAGTCAAACACGAAGGGCAAAAACTCAGGATCGATGCCCTTGCCGGTGTCGCTAACGGAGACGATCGCCCGATCGCCAATCTGTTCCAATCGCAGCGTCACGCGCCCGAGAGGCGGCGTAAATTTGACCGCATTAGAAAGCAGGTTCCAAATTACTTGCTGCAAGCGAGTTGCATCGCCCCAAACCTGTCCGACTTCAGGAGCGAGATTTGCTTCTACCGTAATAGACTTGCCTTCGGCTGCTAGATGCACCGTTTCCATCGCCGCTCGCAGCGTGGCGGCTAAATTAACCGGACTCACATTCATGCTGAGTTTCCCTTGCAGAATCCGAGAGACATCCAGCAAATCTTCTATCAGTTCCGATTGCAGCTTGACATTGCGTTCTATCGTGGTGAGGGCTTTAGCGGTTCTGGCTTGGTCGAGCGTGCCGGTTTTGAGGATCTGCGTCCAGCCCAAAATCGGGTTGAGGGGCGATCGCAACTCGTGGGACAATACCGCCAAAAACTCATCTTTGAGGCGATTTGCCTGTCTTAATTGTTCCGCTTGCTGCTGGAGTGAATTTGTCAGGTTGGCCCGCTCGATCGCGATCGCGATCAGATCGCAGGTGGATTGCAACAACTCAATTTCTGCCCTTGTAAAATGCGTTCGAGTGATACTGCCAAAAGAAAGCGTTCCCGCTAATCGCCCAAGGGCGATTAGCGGGAACGCTGCATAAGCAGCGATCCCCGGGATCCCCATGGCAGAGGCAGTTTGAACGTTCTGCTCTGTGGAAAGTTGCGCTTGGTTGAGGACGAGTTGCTGCCCCTGCTGTGCCACCCGCCCGCAAAAATATTCACCAAATTCGAGCCATTCGATCGCCTGGACTGATTCTTCAGAGATGCCGTGAGAGTTTCTCAGATGCAGCATCGGACGGTTGTCTTTTTCTTCCACCATGAAGTTGTATAAAAAGTGCAGGTCCAGTAGGGCTGCGAGTTTGTTAAATAGATTGTGGATCAGCATCAGCGGCTCGTCTGTCGAGAGCAGCTCGCGGGTCGTTTCATACAGCAATTTCAGCCCTTCACCTGACTGCCGCTGCGCCGTCTTGTCCTGCATAATGCAGACGAAGCCTCGGGGACTACCTGCTTCGTCGAGCAGGGGCATCATCAACCCACTTGCCCAAAAGCGACTCCGATCTTTGCGGTGGTGCCAACATTCGTTTTCTGCCCGTCCTTGCGCTAGAGCAGTTTGCCTCTCGCGATCGGCTCGTCCCGATGCGTTGTCTTCGGGCGTGAGGAAAATCTCGTAGGGGCAGCCGATCGCCTCTGCTTCGGTATAGCCAAACAGCCTCTGGGCCCCTGAGTTCCAACTGTCGATCGTGCCGCCCTGGTCGAGGGTGAAAATCGCGTAATCTTTGGCGCTGTCAACGAGCAGGCGGAGGCGGGCTTCACTCTGGCGCAGGCCTTCCTCTGCTTGCTTGCGATCGGTGATATCGCGGGTTATTCCTGCTACTGCTTCTACTGCACCATCGGCATCAAACAGCGGCACAAAAATATACTCGTAGTCTCTTGTCCCCGAGGCACTGGTGTAGGGCCCTTCGTCTTTCAGCGGTTGGCCCGCGGCGATGACTTGTTGGATCTGGCGTTGCACGCGATCGGCTAACTCGATCGGATAACCCAATTCCAAGAAGTTTTTGCCAACAGATTCGGCCCACGTTTTCTGCCAGAGGTCGAGGAATGGTTTGTTGATGTAAGTGAACCGTCCCGACAAATCAAAGGTGTAGATAAAATCTGGCACGGAAGATGCCACCGCATCAAACCTTCGCAATTGCTGCTCAATTTCGGCGGAAAGTCTTTGCAATTTAGCTTCGGCAAGTTTGCGCTCAGTAATATCGACGAGTGCTCCGGGGAAAGAAACCGGGTTGCCCGCTTCGTCATACTCGACTCGACCCCGTGCCGTGAGCCAACGCTCTTCACCGCTGGCAGTCCGAACTCGGTACTCAGCAACATAGTTCTCGCCTGTCTCGATCGCCTGCTCAACTGCGGCCGAAATGCGAGGGCGGTCTTCCTCGTGCATGGCGTTGATAAAAAAGGAGATCGGCAGCCCTTCTGTCGTCGCCATCACCGGCTCTACGTCAAACAATTGAGCCATCGCAGCATCGACAATCACGCGATCGCTCGGAATGTTCCAGCGCCACGTGTAAACTGCTCCAGCCGCCAAAGCCGACTCCAACTGCACGAGAGCTTCTCGCAGCGCTATTTCTGCCAACTGGCGATCGGCTTCGCTGCGCTTGCGATCGCTGATATCGATAATAAATTCTACGCCCTCTGCTTCACTCAGTCGCCTTGCAGCGAACAATGCCCACCAGCGCGAGCCGTCCTTGCGAAGGTATTCCTTTTCGTAAGGAGTGGTGCGCCCGGTTGTTTCAAACTCCTCAATGGCGCAGAGGGAAGCGGGCATCCACTCCGGCGGTGTCATGATGTCCCACCGCATCAATCCCTGCTCGACATCCTGCTTGCTGTAGCCGCTCATCTGGAGGAAAGCGTCGTTGGTTTCGGCGATCCTGCCGTCGGTTGTGAAGAAAATGACTCCGACGGTTTCGATCGCAATTGCCCGCAGCAGGCGAGCTTCCGATTCGCGCAGGACAAGGCTCGATCGATCGCGCTCAAACACGATGCTGGCAACCCCAACGCCAAACTGGGCCAGTCGGTACTCCCAATCAATCGGCGGCCGCGCCCGGTCAAAGCACAGCATCAGCGACCCGATCGGCCGAGAGTCTGCACCTAGTACGGGCGTGGAATGACACGCTAGAATGCCGTGAGCGGCGCATAAGTCTCGCCAGGGTTGCGACCAGCGATCGTCGTTGGCAATATCCGCGCTGGTAATCGGCTGACCGGAATACACCGCCTCGCCGCACGTCCCAATGCACAAATCGTTAATCGGAGCATCCTTGAGTCCTTCTCCAAAGGTTGGGGGAAAGTCTGGAGTGATGGAGCGAGAAAACTTCAACCGTTGGGCATCCGCCAGCAAGAAGCAGGCTCTTACGCCTGGATTGAGCCTCGATACCGCGTCACATACCGCAGCTAGGCATTCGTCTAGCGGCTGTCCCGATGCGATCGACTCTAGGAGTTGCTTCTGCTCGACCAGCATCAGTTCTGCCTGTTTGCGATCGGTAATGTCAGTTGCCAGAACCGCCACTCCATCGGGCGCAGGATAAAGTCGGTGTTCGTACCAGCGATGCCATCTCGGATAAAAATACTCAGCGCAGTTGGGCGTTTGCTCCCTCATCGCTTGATGAAACTGCAGGTAAACAGCGGTGTCAATCAAATCGGCAAACAAATCCCAAATCCTTTGACCCAGCATCGCTTCTGGCTGCATTGCCGCCATTTCACAGACGCGATCGTTAACGTAGGTAAACCGCCAATCGCGATCTAAAACATAAAACCCATCGCGGATGCTAGAAAGCACATTTTCTAGCTGTTCTTGCGCCGCACTTTCTGCAGCTTCCCTAACCGCCCCCGCTTCTTGTTCTGACGGCCTTGCTTCCTGTAATGTCTGCAAGGATGCTCGGGCGTTTTCTAAAGCATTGCGCCGCGATTGATTGAGCAAACTAATCACCGCTGCCGCCATCAAAAATGCACTCAACTGAGCAATTGTCTGGAAATTGGCAATATGTAAGGAATAGAAAGGCTCGATCGAGAAATAATTGATTGCCAAAGCAGACAAAACCGTTGCCAGCAAACCGGCCCCCAAACCGCCATACCAGCCGCTTACCATCACCGCGAGCAAAAACAGTGGCGTTGTGGTGCGATCGAGCCACGGTAAGAGCGATCGGGTTAGCCCCAGTGCCAGAGCCACGGAGAAAATCGCTAGGCTATATGGAAGTAATCGAACACCTGTGAAAATGCTTTTGACTCGATCGAAACTCACGCTTGTTACTCCTGATCCGATTTATTGTGGGAAAGCTCATGGCTAATTCACCGGCCAAGTGTTGCTGAGACAGCTTTATCACTTGTCGCAGTTTTCGCTTCAAATAACCGCTAGCTGGTTGTTTCGCTTTGAGCCGTTCTCTTTTGAAAGGCATCAGAGTAACAAGTATAAAGCTATTTATATTTAACAACATTTTGGAGAGTTTTTGATTGCCAACCGTAAAATAAGAGTTTTTGGGCGATCGAGCCGAGCTACAAACCCAAAATCAAGAGTTTAAAACTGCGACATAAAAACAATCTGGACTATTGCTTGTCTGACCCAAATTAAGTTCGATCGTTCGGACTTTAGTCCTTCTTCATTCACAAATAGCCGTAGGGTGCGGCTCCATTGACAATCCCTCAACAAAAATCGACAATCTCATAGATCCGCACCTTATAAACTGGGCCGCTTATAAACAAACCCAACATTTATATATTCTAGCAATGTTTAAGTTCGTAGTAAGGAATTTAGTCTTTCTTTATTCATAAAGAGAGGACTAAAGTCCGAACGATCAAACACGCGATCGGGTGCTATAAGATCGCGCCCTAAATAACCCAGTCAAGTGCACCGCAAATCACCCTAAAGATAGAGATTCTGCGTCCCTAACAGAAGATGCAAACCTCGAATAATGAAAAGCAGCCAACAACGGATCTAATTTCTGATTCCACATCAAATCAGCCAACAACTTAGCCGTCACCGGAGCCAACAAAATGCCATTGCGATAATGCCCAGTTGCCAGAGTCAAATTCTCCCAAACACTCGCACCCAAAATCGGCAACTCGTCAGGAGTAGCAGGCCGAAATCCCCACCAAAACTCTCGAATCGGATAATTTTGCAATTCTGGATATAACTTAATCGCTCCTGCTAACAAACTTTGTATTCCCGCAGGCGTATTTCCTGGGGTAAAATCCACATTTTCGCTAGTTGCCCCAATAATAATTCTACCATCTTGACGCGGCACAATATAAATGCCAGTCCCGAATAAAACTGTTTGCAGCGGCTGAATCACTCCCAAATCTTCAGGTACGCATACCGAAAGCATTTGCCCCTTTCTGGGAAAAACCGGAACATTCAATAACTTCTCACACCAAGGCCCTGCCGCCAAAACATAACAATCTGCTTGCAATTTTCCTGCCGTTGTTTCAACCCCAAAAACTCGGTTTCCCTGCCGAATAATTTCCTTTGCACTGTCTTGAATAATCTCAATCTGCAATTCATTAGTTGCGCTTTGAAGCGTCCGAAATAAAGCGCGGTTGTCCACTTGAGCGTCGTCAGGATACCACCAACCCCCAATTACTTCATCACCCAATCCCAATTGATGTTGGCGAACAGCATCTCTGTCCAACCATTGAGAATTAAGGTTTGACAAAAGCGGCTTTTCTTGAGACTCATTTTGACACACGGGCGCGAGAATTCCCGATCGCCAATATCCCGTTTTCAACCCCGTAATCTCTTCTAGCCGTTCCACCCAGGCTGCATACAGCGCGCGACTTTGCAAGCACAAATCCAGCATCGGACTGGGGGGAATTCGTTCGGCTTGGGGGGCGAGCATTCCGGCTGCGGCCCGGGCCGTCGGTTGTTTAGAATCGGCGGTGAGAACGGCGACAGATGCCCCTCGCAACTTCAGTTCAACTGCTAGGGAAAGGCCGATAATTCCGCCGCCCACAATCAGAATATCTTGAGATGAATTCATTAACTTTTCTATGGACTTTCTGGCTTGTTTTACCTCGGGGCTTTCTTGAGATTAAGGTGCTGGCGTGCATTGGTATCAACAATCGCTTAAAATCCTTTTTATCTCTCGTTTATAACCGAGGCCCGATCCCCCTAAATCCCCCTTAAGAAGGGGGACTTTGAGTGCTTTTGGTTCCCCTTAAGAAGGGGGAACTTTGATGCTCTTGTTCCCCGCAACGATACGGGGAACCCAAGACGCTCTTGTCCCCCCCTTCTTAAGGGGGGCTAGGGGGGATCGAAAGCTTTATCGTCAGCCAGCAGACTCATGCTAGATTTGACGTATTTGTTGACACTAATGGCTGGTGTGTGCACCTTACATGGAGAATTTTTGGGCAAGTCTTACATATTATCTTGCAAGGCGATCGTCCGATCGGCCTTCCTGCACAAAAAATCTATCCTTGAGGTTTCCACACAGTTTCCGAGCCCTGGCCCCAAAAACCGTCATATTTTGTCACCTTAATATCGCCTAAAACCTTAGTCTGGCAGGACAAACGGCGGTTCGATGCGGGAGAATGGGGAGGAACCGAAAGTCGGGCTTTTTCGCGCCACTCGGACTCGGAAACTTCGCCCTCGACGCTGACGGCGCAGGTGCCGCAAGTCCCCAAACCGTGGCAGTTGATGACTTGGGCGTTGCCATTGTAGAGATCGATGCCGTTTTTCAGCAAAACTTCACGGAGATTGGATGCGCGATCGCACTCAAATGTTTTTCCTTGCGCTTGTACCTCAACCACAGCAATTTACCCCAATTAGATTTATGTTAATTTTCCTATATATTGTCGCATTAATTTCCCATAAATTCCTCTAATATGGTAAGTCATATATTACCAATTTCTCGATCGCAAAATCCCATGACAAATCGGCTCTGGATCTACGATACCACGCTGCGAGACGGCGCTCAGTGCGAGGGACTCTGCTTATCTCTCGAAGATAAACTGCGAATTGCTCGACAGTTAGACAGTTTAGGAATTCCGTTTATTGAAGGCGGCTGGCCGGGGGCGAATCCTAAAGACGTACAATTTTTTTGGCGGCTCAAAGAACAGCCGTTAACTCAAGCCGAAGTAGTCGCTTTTTGTTCGACTAGACGGCCCGGAAGAACGGCAGCAAATGATGAAATGTTGCAGGATATTTTGTCTGCAGGTACTCGCTGGGTAACGCTGTTCGGCAAGTCGTGGGATTTGCACGTGATTGAAGGTTTGAAGACGACGCTAGAAGAAAATCTGGCGATGATTCGAGATACAATTGAATATTTGCGGAGTCAGGGAAGGCGCGTTATTTACGATGCGGAACACTGGTTTGACGGCTACAAACACAATCCCGATTATGCGATTAAAACTTTAGCAGCGGCGGCGGATGCCGGTGCAGAATGGCTGGTGCTTTGCGATACTAACGGCGGTACTTTGCCTCACGAAGTCAGTCAGGTTGTTCGCGATGTTTTAGCAGCTTTGGGAACTAATCGCGCCTCATCCTTACAGTTAGGAATTCACACGCACAACGACTCGGGAGTTGCGGTTGCTAATGCGTTAGCTGCCGTGCAAGAAGGCGTGACGATGGTACAGGGAACTATTAACGGTTACGGAGAACGCTGCGGTAATGCTGATTTGTGTTCTTTGATTCCTAATTTTAAGCTCAAGCTGGGTTATGATTGCATTCAAGACGAGCAGTTAGCTAAATTAACTCAAGTCAGTCGATCGATCAGCGAAATTGTCAACCTTGCTCCCGATGACCGCGCTCCTTTTGTCGGTCTTTCGGCTTTTGCTCACAAGGGCGGAATTCACGTATCGGCGGTGGAGAAAAATCCGTTAACTTACGAACATTTGGAACCGCAAAAAGTCGGCAACATCCGGCGAATTGTGATTTCGGATCAAGCTGGTTTGAGTAATGTTTTGGCGAAGGCTAAGACTTTTGGCATTGAGCTCGATCGCAAAAACCCTGCTTGCCGCCAAATTCTGCAAAAATTGAAAGATTTGGAAAGTCAGGGATATCAATTTGAGGGCGCTGAGGCGTCTTTTGAATTGTTGATGCGGGAGGCTTTGTCGCAGCGACAGCGCTGGTTTGAAATTACGGGATTTCAAGTCCACTGCGATAAGGTTGGCGAAGATTGTACGGCTTTGGCAACTGTGAAATTGTCAGTAAACGGTACAATTATTCTGGAATGTGCGGAAGGAAACGGCCCGGTTTCGGCTTTGGATGCGGCTTTGCGGAAAGCTTTGGTGAATTTTTATCCGGCGATCGCGCATTTTTATCTGACAGATTACAAGGTGCGGATTCTGGATTCTGGTGCGGGTACTTCTGCTAAAACTCGCGTGTTGGTTGAGTTTAGTAACGGCCAAGATCGTTGGACGACGGTTGGGGTTTCTGGTAATATTTTGGATGCTTCTTGTCAGGCGGTTGTTGAGGGTTTGGAGTACGGTTTGGTGCTGGAAAATCAGGAGGCGATCGCCCTAGTTTGCCGGGTACATTGAGTGAGTAGAAAATAGCAAAAATTCCCATTATTACGATATATTGTAGGGTGCCTCGCTGCCAGATTTGTGATTTTACTGACAGATTGTTGATGGCGACGCACCTGACGATTATTTCTATGTGGAATCTAAATACACAGCCCGAACCGCTATAATGCAAGTAATTCAGAAACAGAAGTACCATTCGCTAGAGGGCTAACCCATGACCGCAGCGATCGCGACACCAATCAATCAAATTAAGTTGACTCCTGGTAGTGCCATGAGCGTTTCAGGGCTAACCTGGAAAACCTATGAAGCGTTGCTGCAAGACTTGGGAGATAATCGTTCAACTCGCATTGCCTATAACCAGGGAGTATTGGAGATCAGGATGCCAGGAGAACCGCACGAAATTGTCAATCGACTGCTGGCAAAAATCATTACAATGCTGGCAATGGAGTTGGGGATGGAGGCAAATGATTTTGGTTCAACCACGCTGAATCGTGAAAGCATCGATCGCGGGATTGAGCCAGATACCTGTTTCTACATCCAAAATGCCGCACGAGGGCAAGGGATGGAGACGAAGGCTTCTGAAAGTCTTGCCCCCGATTTGGCATTGGAAGTAGATATTGCCAGTTCTTGGGCCAGCAAAATGTCTATCTATCGGGCAATGGAAGTTCCAGAAATCTGGTTGTATCGGCGGCAGGTATTGAGCATTCAATTGCTCCAGGATGGGCAGTACACAAATGCAGTTAACAGCCACGCTTTTCCTATGGTGAACGTTGACCAGTTGAATCAGTGGATTGAACTGCGAAAAACGGAGACGGATCTGACTGTGTTGCGAGAAGTGCAGAGGTTTGGTCGGGAATACATTGCATCCAACTGAAAATCAAAGTGTGCCATCATAATACTACCCTACTTTTATAGATATGCAATCCACAAATGAGTATCCAGACTTTAGTTCTCAAGGATATCAGGTTGACCGAGTTCTAGGGGAAAATCGCTCTGGAGGTCGAGTTACTTACAAAGCAATTCAAATAAAAGATCAAAAAGCTGTTGCGATCAAGCAATTTCAATTTGCAACCAGCACAACCTCTTGGGCTGGGTATAATGCTTATCAAGCAGAACTTAAGATATTAAGATCGCTCGATCATCCTAACATCCCCCTATATCTTAATTCATTTGAAACTGCGAACGGGTTTTGCTTAATTCAGGAATACAAAAGAGCTGTTCCTTTGTCTCACTCTCAACATTTTGAACCACAGGAAATTAAGCAAATTGCTATTGAGATATTGAATATTCTTGTCTATTTACAGCAGCACTCTCCCTCTATTATCCATAGAGATATTAAGCCAGAAAATATCCTGGTTAATCGTTCACGACAGATCGCAGCTTATCTCATAGACTTTGGCTTTGCCCGCACAAGTGACGATACAACAGTTAGCAGTGTTGTTAAAGGCACAATGGGATTTATGCCACCAGAACAACTATTCAATCGTGAACTGACAGAATCATCCGATCTCTATAGTTTAGGAATGACACTAATTTGTTTATTAACAAAAACAAAATCAACCGAGATTGGAAATTTACTCGATGAGCACAGTCGCATTCAATTTAAAAAGAAGCTACCTAGATTGAATTCTCAGTTTGTTAACTGGCTAGATAAAATGGTATCTACCAGCATTAAAACTCGCTATCCTAATGCGGCTATTGCGTTGAAGGAACTTCAGCCAATTGACATTGGTGGTGAAAACGGTATCCTTGGAAAAGGGTTGAATTTCACCAATTCTAAACCAACAAAGGTTATATTTGGCAGCCTAGTCATTTTTGGAATCATGGCATCGCTTGGAACACTGATTGTGGCTCAACAAGCTCCTATGACTAGAGACTCTTCTGATGTGAACGAAATATTTTCCATGGTGAACAACACTCTGTGGCGAGTGGGGGCAGAACCTGGATTTTACCATCCAGTTCCCTGGAGATTTTCCGCCGACGGAACTGTGAGTGCAAGCAATCTGTGGCGGGGTGTTTGGAAAAAAAGCAACGTTAGGGCACGATCGATTGAAGTTCACATAATAATGCATCAAAATGGCGATACAGATAGTTTCTCTGTAATGTTTAGCCCTGACGGGCAAAGTTTTACCGCCTTTAAGGAAGGCAAAAAATATCGGTTTGCTGAAAGGATGATGCCATAGGAAGGCAGAGTTTAATCCCATGACTCAAGCAATCAGTGTACGCAATCCTCGCACGGGTGAATTAAATGCCTGGATTACACAATGGTATATGTCAGATTGATTGATGACAACAGAATACTCAAATCCCCGACTTCTTGAAGAAGTCGGGGATTTAATAATTTCTCACTTGTTTAAGGATGCAAAAACTCTAAATGATCTCCCGGAATCGATCGCAATTTTGCAGCAGATCCTTGCAGTTTCAACCTGCCGCGTTCTAACATGATAATCCAATCGGCGCGATCGATCACTCGCGGCCTGTGACTGATAAAAATCGTGGTTTTCCCGTGCCGGTGCATCAACAAATTCTCCAAGACTTCCGCTTCGCTGGCGGGGTCTAGCCCTGCGGTAGATTCGTCTAAAATCAATACTGGCGGGTTGTTGAGAATGGCGCGGGCGATCGCCAATCTCTGTCTCTGTCCCCCAGAAATATTCGCTCCAAACTCCCCTAAAACAGTTTGATATTTATCAGGTAATTGGCTGATAAATTCATCCGCCCCCGCAATCTTACACGCTTTCACAATCTGTTCAAAGCTGGCATTTGGACTGCCCAAATGAAAATTATCGAGAATCGAACGGCTCCAGAAATGCGCTTCTTGGGGAACTAGAACCACCTGCTGTCTGAGACAGTCGAGAGACAAATCCTGCAAGTTGTAACCGCCAATTCTAACATTACCAGATTGCAGCGGATAAAGACCAGCAATTACTTTAGCTAGCGTACTTTTCCCGCAGCCGGAATAGCCGATCAAAGCAATTGCTTGACCGCCCGGAAACGTGACAGAAAAATTTTCCAGCAAGTCAAGTCTGCCGGGGTAGTGAAAATTAACACTCTTACAAACAATAGCGTCGCGATCCTGAATCGTGACAACTGGTTTATTGCTATCATTTTTAGTTTCCGGCGCAGCGTCGATGACTTCCGAAAGCCGTTGAGTTGCTGTCTGGACGCGAGCCATTTCATCAGTAAATTCGACCAAGGAATTCACCCAAGTAGTAACGTTTTGATTCATGCTAATAAACGCTAGCAACTGACCGATGCTCAATACCTTGTCAATCACCAAACCGCTGCCCAACCACAGCAGGCCAATGCTGCCCGCAGAAGCAATAAAACCCGAAAATATATTATTGAGAATGCCAATTTGCGTAGTGCGGAAAGTGAGATTTGCTAAGCGACCGAATCGGCCTTGAAATTCTTCCCAAAGTTGCTGGGCGCTGCTAGTAGTTTTCACAGTGAGCGCGCCTTTAAAAGTTTCTACTAAAACGCCTTGAGTTTCTGCTTCCAGCACAAATAAATTCCGAGTTTTTTGCTGCAATACGGGCATAAATACTACTGTAGAAGCGGTCATGAACAAAGCCATCACTGTAGCTGCTAGCGTCAGTTCTTTGCTGTAAAATAACATGAAAATAAAAGAAACTACAGCTATAAAAAATTGACTGGGCAAGCTGATAGCAAATTGAGAAACTAATTTATTTATTTCTTGGATATCTTGTAATCTACTGACGATTTCCCCGCTGCGTCGGGTTTCGTAAAAGCTCAAAGGCAATCGCAGGAATTTGCGCCCGAATTCCATCACTAATCCCAACTCTAAACGCTGGGAAAATTGAGCAATTAAGTTCGACTGTACCAGTCCTAAACTGCTGCTAAAAAGGTTCATAGCTATAACTGCGATCGCCACACTTGCCAAAAGTTGCGTGTCGCCCCGCACCAAAATGTCGTCGGTGAGCAGTTGCACTAGAAAAGGCGAAGAAATTGACAGCAAACCCAACACCGCATTTAGCAACAATGCTTCGATTAAAATCTGGCGGTAAATCCCAATCCGGCGCATCCATTTTTGTACGGAATTCGCGGGCGGTTGACCGTCTGCTTCGGCAAAAAATCGATCGGGATCTGGGTCTACTAGCAAGCACAGCCAATCTGTCCAACCTGCTGCTAATTCTTCTTTGGAAATATAGCGCATACCGACAGCCGGATCGCCGATCGCATATTTGTTCCCCTGCTTTCCGTACAAAACCACCCAGTGATACCCGCTCCAGTGAATAATTGCCGGTAAAGGTGCTTCGTCAATTTTGTCTAAAATAGCAGCCGCTGCTCGCACGGATCGAGCGTTAAAGCCCACCGCCTCAGCACCTTGTTTCAAGCCCAGCAAAGTCGTCCCCTTTTGGCCGGTGCCCGCACATTCTCGCAAGCGGCTAATTGTAAAATTCTGTCCGTAAAATTTCGCGATCGAAGCCAGACAAGCCGCCCCGCAATCTTCTTCGCTCTGCTGGAGAACAACCTGATATTTCTTAAACCTGTTGATTTGTCCGAATAATGGCATTTTGCCGATCAAAGGGATGTTCTTTAACATTTTGCAAAATGAATAATGGTAGAGCATAATGAAGATTACTCATCACCAACTACCCAATCAGCAAAAAGCACCCATAAAGTTATGGGTGCTTTTTTGCTCCACAGTTCTAGAGCTGAATTGACAGCAGTAAACTTTAGTAGTAGCCGTAGCGGACTACTCTTCTGTATGAACCGTCGCAATTCCGGCGGTACACGACCCAACTGCGCCGCCGCTGCCGGTGACAGTTGTATCGATTGGAATAATAGTAACCGCCGTTGACGCTAGCTGATTCTTCAGGGGTGAGTTCAGCAAACAGTGAATTGTCCTTTGTTTCTTGCATGATGTGACTCCATTTAAGTTGATAAGATTGAACGAGAACTAGAAATTTTATAAAATTTATATAGTCTCGTGTAATTACTAACTCATAGTTCTTCAAGTGCTGTGCGACTTCCGGAATATTACTGATAAATTTTCAAAATTCATTCCGATCGCACTACCTGACTCATTTATCTAAACCACTAGGGTTTTGTAAGGGCGATCGCGACTCGGATCGTACAGATAAAGCTGGCTCGGCTGTGGCAGGAAAAACAGCGTATTGACGCCATTGCTGCTGTTCTTGGTGTCGCTGTTGCTGTTAGCACCGCCGATACCGCTGGTAATGCTGCCACCGCTGACAGTCGCAGATTCTCGATCGGTTAGTTCGGTAAAGAGTGAATCTTGTTGATTGTCCGGCATAAGGAACTCCTATTAAGACATATATAGTTACTTACGTACCGCGACCAGAAAAACCGGGTAACAGTGCCAAAACTCATTGCCCAAACGCCTTATTTTCATGGCTGTTGCCCGCTGGCTTCACCATTCTTGATGTTTGGGGAAATTTGCGGGCGGGTGCGGCAAAGCTGTGCGGATTTTGACCTTGACCCTGTGAATTTTGATTGAGACTTCTAAACCTATGCTTGGTATCCGGAAAGCTGAAAATAAATCTGACAAAAGAATTAGGCGATCGATCTCTCCTTCTTCCAACTCATACCCTTTGAAATTTGGGAATGACTGATTTAATCAGGGTTTGGAGCTGTTTTACAGTTGCATTCTTTTTTTGAACTGGTATTAAAACTCAAAAATATCCTCCCCCAACTCAAAATTCAAAACTCAAAACGATTCCCCCTCACCCCCAGTAGCCGCCATGTCTCGCACTCCCGAACCCACACCCGCAGAAACCTTTGATAACGACCAGTTTTTGCCCCCTGTCAGCCGCTGGACGACTTTGGGGGGAATTTTGATGGTGGCGACCTTTGGCGGGGCGATCGCCCTTGCTAGCGTCACCAAATACAGCGCTACAGTCAAAGCAGACGCGATCGTCCGTCCAGCCGGAGAAGTGCGCCTCGTGCAAGCAGCAACCGATGGAAACGTCGAAAGCATTGCTGTCAGCGAAAATCAGACAGTGAAAGCAGGAGATGCGATCGCAGTTGTAGACGCTTCGCGTTTGGGAACTCAAAAAAAGCAGTTCCAAGACATAATCAATCAGTCTCAAACCGCAGCAGGGCAAATCAACCAGCAACTGCGGGACTTGGAAAATCAAATTTTGGCCAGCGGCCAATTTCAAACCATCCAAAATCAAAGTCCAGCGGCACAGGAATTAGTCGAATCCGCTTTAGTAAAAATCGCCGCATCGCAGCCGGATGTTGCCGAGAGACTGGGCAGAAGTCGGCGGGTTTTGCTCGTCAAGCGATCGTCCATTCAACAACAATTAATTCAAGCTAAAAAAGAACTCAATCAAATTCAGTCAAAACTCGAAAATAGCGTGATCCGCGCGCCCGCTGATGGTACAATTCTCAGATTGGAAGTCCGAAATACAGGTCAAACCGTACAAGCAGGCAGCGCGATCGCCCAAATCGTCCCCAGCGACGTACCCTTAGTAGTCAAAGCCAAAGTGACATCCCAAGACATCGCCCGCATCCAAATCGGCCAACCCGTACAGATCAGAATTTCCGCTTTACCCTTCCCCGACTACGGCACATTGAAAGGAACAGTCAGCGAAATCGCCCCAGATGCGATCGCGCCTCAAAATCCCGGTAACAATTTAGGTACAGCCTATTACGAAGTAGCAATTAAACCCCAACAAACCTATTTAACAAAACTCAACTCCACCAGCGGTCAATTCTTCGGAAACTCCCAGGTAAATGTCCCCCGCCAGTATTCAATTCAATCCGGAATGGAGGGCAGAGCCGATATTATTACCAATCAAGAAACAGTGCTGACATTTATTTTGCGCAAAGCAAGGTTGCTGACAGATTGGTAATAGCTTTCAAACCCATTTCTTAAATGCTGCGGCTGAGGACACGGCAATGCCCAAAACCTGTCAACTTAAAACCGCAAACCTTTGTATCTCTCGTTTATAGCCTCTTGCCAGATCCTCTCAATCCCCCGAATCGTTGCGGGGACTTTGATGACTTCCAGTTCCCCCCTTCTTAAGGGGGGTTAGGGGGGATCGGGCCTTAATCGTCAGACAGTAGACCTGTACTACATAAGACATAAAATTGACACTAATGGACAATGCCGTCTCCCTACAGATGTCTTAAAAGTGGAACGGGCTAGAAGCCCGTTCCTGACAAGGGTGCAAAATGTAAATTTTAACCAAAAGTATCTTAAATCAAAATAACGTGTCAATATAGAAATGTGACTTCAATTCTATTCTTTCCTCATGGGCAAACAGCGCGTTCTTTCAGGAGTTCAGCCAACAGGCAATCTTCACCTCGGTAACTATCTCGGAGCCATTCGCAACTGGGTAGAAGGTCAAAGCCAGTACGAAAATTACTTTTGCGTAGTCGATTTGCACGCAATTACCGCACCGCACAATCCAGCAACTCTAGCATCCGACACTTACACCATCGCCGCTCTCTATTTAGCTTGCGGCATTGATTTAGAATATTCTACTATTTTCGTGCAATCCCACGTCTCGGCGCACACAGAACTAGCATGGCTGCTCAACTGCATTACGCCGATTAACTGGCTCGAAGATATGATTCAGTTTAAAGAAAAAGCAGTTAAACAAGGCGAAAATGTCAACGCAGGCTTGCTAAATTATCCCGTGTTGATGGCAGCAGACATCTTGCTTTACGATGCCGACAAAGTGCCCGTAGGAGAAGACCAAAAACAGCATTTGGAACTCACCCGCGATATTGTCATCAGATTAAACCACCAATTCGGAACACCCGAAAAACCAGTCTTGAAACTTCCCGAACCGTTAATTCGGACTGACGGCGCGAGAGTGATGAGTTTGACTGACGGCACGCGCAAAATGTCAAAATCTGACCCTTCCGAACAAAGTCGAATTAACTTATTAGATTCGCCAGATACGATCGCCAAAAAAATCAAGCGCTGCAAAACAGATGCCGTGCGGGGCTTGACTTTCGACGACCCCGAGCGCCCCGAAGCTAGAAATTTGCTGACACTTTACCTCCTGCTTTCCGGCAAATCAAAGGAAGAAGTAGCAGCCGAATGTGAAAACATGGGTTGGGGAGATTTCAAACCATTGTTGACAGAGACAACAATTAATGCACTCAAACCAATTCAGGATAAATACAAGCAAATAATGGACGATCCGGGATATTTAGAATCTGTACTGCGTCGCGGCAGAGAACAAGCAGAAACTATTGCCAACCAAACTTTGACTAAGGTAAAAACTGCTTTCGGTTATTCTCTACCTAATTAGTCAGCAGTCATCAGTCCTGCCGTCAGTAGTCAGCAGTCAGTAGTCAGTAGTCAGTAGTAATTATTAGTTGTGATTAGTGATTAGTTATTAGTTATTAGTAGTAACTGCCAACTGCCAACTGCCAACTGTCAACTGTCAACTGTCAACTGTCAACTGTCAACTGTCAACTGTCAACTGTCAACTGTCAACTGTCAACTGTCAACTAACTATGAACCGTTTTCGCACAGCCTGCACCACCCCCGGAGAATTCATAATTACCGCCGAAGTAGCTCCACCAAAAGGCGGCGACATGACTCACACAATTCAAATGGCTGAACGCCTCAAAAACAGAGTTCACGCCATTAACATCACAGACGGAAGCCGCGCAGTGCTGCGAATGTGTCCGCTAGCAGTTTCGGCAATTCTATTGCAGCGGGGAATTGAGCCGATTTGTCAAGTTGCTTGTCGCGATCGCAATCAAATAGGCCTGCAAGCCGATCTCATGGGAGCCCACGCTTTAGGCATCCATAATATCTTGGCACTCACCGGCGATCCAGTCAAAGCCGGCGACCATCCCAAAGCCAAAAGTGTATTCGATTTAGAATCAGTCCGCCTGCTGCAAGTAATTCAAAAAATGAACGGCGGCTTTGACTGGAACGACAAAGCTTTAACAGACGGAGTTACCGATTTATTTGTCGGTGCCGCTGTCGATCCGCAATGCCCCAGTTGGTCGGGTTTACAAAGCCGATTTGAGAAAAAAGTAGAAGCTGGAGCCCAGTTTTTTCAGAGTCAATTAATTACAGATTTTGACATTTTGGATAAGTTTATGCACCACATTGCTGCTGGCTGCAACAAACCAATTTTAGCAGGAATCTTTTTGTTTAAGTCAGCCAAAAATGCTGAATTTATTAAAAAGTACGTGCCCGGAGTTCACATACCGCAAGAGACGATCGACCGTTTGGCAAAATCCCCACAACCCTTGCAGGAAGGCATAAAAATTGCGGCAGAACAAGTCAAGCTAGCGCGGGATTTGTGCCAAGGAGTGCACGTGATGGCCGTCAAGCGAGAAGACTTGATTCCGCAAATTTTGGATTTGGCGGGAATCGAGCCGCTGAGCTAACATTGAGCAAGCAAGCGGAAAAAACAATATACCGTAGGGGCGGGTTTTACCAACCATCCCTGTCCAAAATGAATAAGATAATAAACCCGCCCTCCCCCGCTAACATATTGAAATAAACAGGACAGTCATGGTTCAAACTATAGACAATCCAACGTCATCTCCCACAGCCGAGCAGCATTTTATTGTACGCGGCTTAACATGGCATCAATTCAAGGCTATTCAAGCTAGCTTTGAGAAGGTGCCGAATGTACGCTTATTTTACTGTGATGGAGTGTTAGAAATTGTGGGCATTAGTAAACCTCATGAGGAAACAAGATGTCTGATAGCAGCGCTACTGATAAATTATTTTCAATTCAGAAGAATACAATTTTTTCCCAGCGGTGCTTACAGCCAGATTGTTGAGGGTCAAGTCGAGTATCAGGCAGATTTATCTTATTGTATCGGGAATAGAAAAGATGTTCCCGATCTGTGTATTGAGGTGGTGATTACTAGCGGCAGTCCGATTAAACTTCAGAAATATCGGCTGATGGGTGTGCCGGAAGTTTGGTTTTGGGAAGATGGAACGCTAGAACTTTACCATTTGCGAGAACAGGGTTACGAGCGAATTACAAACAGCGAATTACTGCCAGAGTTAGACTTGTCTTTGCTGAAACGCTGCATTTTGTTTGCTTCGCCTTTGGATGGGCTTGAGGAGTTTTCTAGAGGCATGGGCGATCGCCAAACTTGACAAATATTGGATTTAGCTGGCCTCGATCCGCTGAGGTAACATTGAATTACTGTCCGCACAATAAGAGCGGACTTTCGGGCGCACGTGCGTTCCGTTTTTGTTATAGTAATCTACCGGACATGATATAACTGCTTGGCTCGTTCAGGAAACTTTGGCACAGAAAACTGAGAGTGTTAGTCCCGCAGAAGTCGCAACACAATAATAAACCCGTAGTACCAGCCATTTACTTGCCACAAAGGCGATCGCATTTTTCGCATTCAACTCACAGAATCCCGTTAGCAGCACTGAAAGTGGAGGGGTGACACGGATGACTGTCGCTCAAATGAGTGTCACTCGAAAATGCGACTGGGCGATCGCTCGGTTCGAGCGCTACAACAGTTGTAGATGCTGGTATCAAAGGGATTGAGATATTCTGGCTGTGTTTGTTTGATACCTCAATCCGAAAAAAAAGGCTGTTTCTTCCTAAAATCACAAATTGATGTTAGGAAGTATCTTAATAGTAGGTTGCGAAAATTTAGAACAGATAATGAATGATTAAACAATTAACCAAAAAGGCTTAGTTGCCCTACCTCCTGCTATAGCATCGTCGAAATCACGTTCAAATTAAGGACTTAACTTATGCAGCGCCCCATAGTTCTCATACACGGCTACTCAGCTAATTCAAAGGTTTTTGATGAATGGGAAAAAATTCTTGAAAGTCACCCCGAAAACAAAAATGTTATAGTCATCCATACAGCTAGCTATAAATCTCTTACTAATGAGATCACCATCAAAGATATTGCTGAAGCATTTGACCGAGTGCTTCGCTCCTATATTGAAGATAAAGAATTTGATGCCATTGTTCATTCAACTGGAATGCTGGTTATTCGCGCTTGGTTAACTACTTACGCCTATGCTGCTGATGTCAATCGTCGCAGTCGCCTTAAACACTTGATTGGATTAGCACCAGCAACTTTTGGCTCTCCTTTAGCCCATAAAGGAAGAAGTTGGCTTGGTTCGGTTATGAAGGGAAATCAAATACTTGGGCCTGATTTTCTCGAAGCTGGAAATCTGATTTTAGATAATCTTGAATTAGGTAGTCGTTTCACTTGGGATCTTGCTCATCTTGACTTAATTGGCTCTGCCAAAAATAAACCAGAAGATAAACCCTACTATGACGAAGATAACAAGACGCCTTATGTGTTTATTTTCTGTGGCAATCAGGGATATGACGGAGTGAAGGGATTAGCTAATACTCCTGGGTCTGATGGTACTGTCAGATGGGCAGGTTGCGCTCTTAACAGCCGCAAATTTATTCTTGATTTGACGCAAGATCCATCTCAAAATAAAGACAAGCCTTTAAAAGAACGAGGCAAAGCAGACGAACATC
Source organism: Microcoleus sp. ARI1-B5 (assembly GCF_036705795.1). Classification (NCBI taxonomy): domain Bacteria; kingdom Bacillati; phylum Cyanobacteriota; class Cyanophyceae; order Oscillatoriales; family Microcoleaceae; genus Microcoleus; species Microcoleus sp. ARI1-B5. The sequence continues at coordinate 89,937 of NZ_JAUBVK010000005.1, read as the reverse complement.
CCAAAAACCAGATTGATATTCCACTGGTGCTAATTGATGGTCACAATCACGAGACAATTGTGAAGAACCCTAGCAAAGATTTGGTTGATTTGGTGGTAGCAGCTCTAAAGGTTTCTAATCGAGATAGTTTTAGTACGTGGACAGCTAAGGCTCAATCTCATATGGATATCCTGAAAAATAAAAAAGGAGATCAATGGGAAGAATGGCAACAGTTTATTATTCGTGTTGTAGATGAGCGTCTCGATCCAGTTACAGAATGGAATGTTCAGTTTTCTATGAAGGATCGAGATGATCCAGATGGAAAAGAAATTTGGTTGGATGAACAATCAGATTTACACGTTCATACATACGCTAGGGACAAAAGTCTGCGATGCTTTCATGTCAATCTAAATAAACTGAAGCTAGAAAGCCTTTCTGAATTATCTATGAAGTTGATTGTTTCATCGGGAACTAGCCTTGTGGCTTATTACGGTTATGGAAGTGGAAAAATTACAGTAGAGGGCGAGCCACAAGAGTCAGACGGAACATGGGATGCACAATTGAAATTAGATCATCTTCTGAAGGCAGAAGTTAAATTTTTCTGCCCTTTTACAACTACTCTTATTGAGATTCGTCTGAATCGCGAACCAATGCCAATAAACAGAGCGAAAGAAAATACTATTTTAACTTTTGCAGAGAAGCCAAGGGAAGCTCTGTAGAGGAAGAAAGGGTGGCTGTCCCGTCGATCTGGTTCTTACCGCAAATATAGCGGGACTGCTATTGGTATAAGTCAGAAACTTTTCAGCAGTATTTTTTTTATAGGTACTGTAAAATTTAGATTGGGAATCTGTCGCAGTCGCAGCAGTACGATCGCATAAACAAGATAGTATCCAGGCGGAGATTGCACCGGCTCAGGAAAGGTTTTGTGAAGTCGGTAGTTGTACAATTGAGTTTATACCAGGTTTCAAAATTTATGCAACAGTCCCATGATTTTTGAGAAGATGAGCGGATTGCTAGCAGCGAATTGCTGTCTGAGTTAGACTTATCTGTGTTGAAGCGCTGCATTTTGTTGGCTTCGCCCCTGGCGGCACTAAAAGAGTTTCGTAAAGGCATTAGTAGCAATGACTGATTCAGATTTACTCGATCGCGATAATATCAAAATAGTAGAATCCCGAATTTCAGAAGTTACCGCGTACACCGATCGCGCCCTGATCACCCGCCGCGGCACAGTAGCCCTGACGGGAAACGAGCGCGAATTGACTGTAGCCTCTCTCCCCACAACCCTCGAAACCGAGTCAGTCAGGGCTACCGGCGCGGGTACAGTCGCCGTGCGATTGCTGGGAGTGCACACCGAAACCGTGTTTCACAGCGAACCTGCGGGCGATCGCATCGCCGAATTAACCCAACAAATCCAAGAGTTAGAAACCCAAAAACGTGCCATAGAAGATCAAATCGCCTCGCGAAAAATTCAACTCAAATTCGTCGAGAATTTGAGCGAAAAAAGTGTCGGTTCCTTTGCTAGCAACATCGCCAAACAGCAGATTGGTTTGAACGAAACCGGCGAATTGCTCAATTTTTTAGGCAGTAATTATAAAAAGTACGTAAGTGCGATCGCTCAACACGAAAGACAGCAGCGCGAATTAAACAAGCAAATAGAAGCTTTGCGCCAGCAGTTGCGCCAAGTACAAACTCCCCATTCCCACCAAAGTTTTAACATCATTGTGGCGATCGAACCCAGCGGCAGCGGCAATTTTGAACTAGAAATTTCCTATGTAGTCACGCGGGCCTGTTGGACTCCCCTGTACGACTTGCGAGTAAATACTACCAACAACCAAATCAATCTCAATTACCTAGCCGAAGTCAATCAAAAAACAGGCGAAGATTGGACGGGAGTAGCGCTGACTTTATCCACAGCAAAACCCGGAATGGGAACTTTGCCGCCAAAACTCCAACCCTGGTTTATCGATATTGTTCGCCCAAAATCTGCTCCAACCCCAGAATTTATGAGAAAACAGTACCGACAGACTGCGGAAGCAGAAATGGGAACAGATTATATGGAATTTGAGATGGAAAATGAGCCACAATCTGCAATGATGGCTATGCGCAGTGCTGCTGCCGCACCCGAGCCCATAGCTGCTCAAACCGCGACAGCAACAGTATCTAAAGAAGGCAGCACCGTCTCATTTCAAGTAGGAGGAAACACCAATATTCCCAGCGACGGCACGCCGCACAAAGTCACTATTTTCAGTGAGAATTATCCCTCTAAACCTGAATATATCGCTATTCCGCGTTTAGTCAGTTTCGCATATTTACAAGCAATAGTCACCAATCCGATGACAGGTGCAACTCTGCTGCCCGGTAAAGCAAATATCTTTCGCGACAACACTTTTGTCGGTACTTTACAGTTAGACAATATTTCCCAGGGCGAAGAATTTAAACTGAATTTAGGAATAGATGAAGGATTAAAAATTGAGCGGGAATTAGTGGAAAGACAAGTCGATAAAAAACTGATCGGCAATCAGCGGCGCACGACTTACGCCTATCGGTTAATTGTGACCAACTTGCAACAAGTGCCTGCCAAGTTGACGTTAAAAGAGCAACTGCCCGTCAGTCGAAAGGAGCAAATAAAAGTGCGGCTGACTATCACTAATCCGAAGATAGTAGCAGGTGAAATGGGACTGCTGGAATGGATAATCTCTCTGCCGCCGCAAGCCAAGCAAGAGTTATATTACCAGTTTGTTGTCGAACATCCTCCCGAGTTAACAGTCATCGGTTTAGATATTTAATTAGGATTTATGTTTTTAAGTTGTAGCGCCAGCTACAGCTTCTTCCTCTTTCACCAGAAAGAATTGGTTTAAAGCCGGAACCCTTTTAGGAAGAAATTAAAAGAAGACTATTAATTACTCCAATCCTCTTCCTTCCAGGTAGAGGTCGCTTTCAACTGTCAACTGTCAACTGTCAACTGTCAACTGAACAAACCCTATTTCCATCCTGTGAGAAAGGCAGGATCTCAACCATCTGCGGAAGCGTCAGGGGACTGAAGATGTCACACTTTCATTATCAAAAGTTTGACGATCTGACCGTGAAAAAGAACAAACCAGGATTAATTACAACGGGCGCAAAGTCCTGTCGAACGGTATAATGTCCGCTTCCTCAAAAAACGCCCCGATTTTTCAACAATTTGTACTCCAGCGATCGCGCCCCTGTTGTTTAGCATCGTACAAAGCTTTGTCTGCACAGGCTACCAGTGTATCTGGTTTAACTTCCAGCTTTGGTATGAGTGAGGCAATACCCAAACTGACTGTGACGATTTCCTTCACATCAGACTCTGCATGGGGAATCGCCATATCGTGAATTCCTTGCTGAATGTTTTGTGCCACCTTAATCCCTGCTTCTAAATTCGTATTCGGGAGGAGTACCACAAATTCTTCTCCACCGTAACGCGCTGCTAAATCCGTGGAACGACGGACTACTTTTTGTAATCTTTGCCCTATTCTAATTAAGCAATCATCCCCAGCCAGATGACCGTAGTAGTCGTTGTAGGACTTGAATTTATCAACGTCCAATAAAATTAGAGAAAGTGGCTGCTTTTCTCGCGCTAGGCTTTGCCATTCACATAGAAGGCGATTGTTGAAACAGCGACGGTTAGCCACCTTAGTTAAACCATCTAGATTGGCCAGTTCTTCTAATTTTTGATTGGCATCTTGGAAAGCCAATTCTATTTGTTTGCGTGCTGTAATATCACGGATAGTAACGGAAAAACCATCTCCTAGCTTGACTGCTACGAAGTGAAACCAGCAAGATTCTCCCGATGGATGGTAAAAATCCTGTTCTAAAGGTTCCCCCATCTCGACAATATTAACAAAGCGATTAAATAGTTCTGGAGCAACACGATTCAGGAATTTTTTGAGTACCAATTTACCAATCATCTCTTCACGCCTACTGTTAAAAGCTCTAGAAATCACGGGGTTGACGACTAAACACCGAAAATCCTCAATCTCCCCAGTTTCGGTGTTACGAACAGCCTGCATTGCCGCAATACCATCAAGGGAACTATTCAAAACACTAGCAAGTAAAGCCCTCGATTGATAAAGTACCTCTTCTGCTTCTCTGCGCTTAATATTTTCTTGTTCGAGAAGACGCTGCTGGCGTTGAATGGTTAACTGATTTTCCAGACGCGCCACTACTTCTTCGATTTGAAATGGTTTGGTGATGTAGTCTATAGCCCCTGACTCAAAGGCGGTTACTTTGTCGAAGACATCATCTAAAGCACTAATGAAAATAACTGGAATGTGGCGGAAATCTGCATCGGCTTTGAGAGTTCTACAGACTTGATAACCATCCATTTCTGGCATTTTGATATCTAAAAGAATCACATCGGGTCGCTTTATCTTCACCGTTTTCAGTGCCATCCGCCCACTGGTGACGCTGCGAACAGTGTAGCCGACTTTGAGGAGCGCATCGCTTAGTAATTGTAGATTTTCGAGCAGATCGTCTACAATTAGAATATTACCTTTATTTGCGATTTCATAATTAAGATTCATTGCTTATCAGGGGTTCAACTAAATCAACAATCTGCTCAAATTGAAATTTACGGGCAAGTTGTGTCAGCGTTTTTACTAAATAACTCTCTGTTTTGGGAATTTCTCCTACCAGTTGTATAACCAAATTACTATTAGCCTCAAGAGCAGCTTCGTATAGTTGACTAATCCATGGTTGAGGCATACAGGTGAGGTGTTGCGATGTCAAGACGCTCTCTGTTAAATCCTCGGATGTAGGCAGTTGTGTTTCTGCATAGATATATTTGACTCCCAAATGCTTGGCTAGTGCATCAAAAATAATGTGTTCAGCCAAGGGTTTGCGAACAAAGTCATCACATCCTGCCGAAAGCACGATCGCCTTTTCTTCTTCCAACACACTCGCCGTTAACGCGATTATAGCTGTAGCATTGCCTTTGGTGGTAGATTTAATATATTTTGTCGCTTCGTAGCCATCCATAACTGGCATCCTCATATCCATCCAAATCAGGTGCGGTTCCCATTCATCCCAAAGGGCGATCGCCTCTTGTCCGTTACTAGCTTCTTTCACCTCAAATCCCAAGGGACTCAGCAACTTAATTAGCAATTGTCGATTAATCGCTTTATCATCTACTGTGAGGATTTTGTAGGTAGGTTGCTCCGGCGCAAGCTCCAACACTCTTGGATGTGATTCTAAACTATTGGTGACTGTTTGCTGACCCAATTTTGCCTGAATATTGAATTGAAAAGTTGTGCCTTTTCCTAATTCACTTTCTACCGAAATATCCCCACCCATCAGTAGCACAAATTTCCGGCTGATTGCTAAACCTAAACCCGTTCCTTCCTGCATCTCTTTTCCGGCTTGTGCTTGACTAAAGGCCTCAAAGAGTTTTGGCAGTTCTGCAGGTGCAATACCTACCCCAGTATCGCGAATCCTGAAATGGATCTGAAAAACATCTGTTGTTTCTTGCTCTCCCTGAAAGACATTGAGAGTAATTTGACCAATCCAAGTAAATTTGAGCGCATTACTGAGTAAATTAATTAAAACCTGACGCAGTTTTACTTCATCAGTACAGATATAGCGGGGGACATTTTCAGTACGCTGAAAAAGCAACTTTAAACCTGCATTGGTTGCCCGCAGATGCAGCATATCTTCTAAATCATTGAGCAAGCGATGCAGGTCAAAGTCTTGAGGATTGAGGGTGGTTTTACCCGCTTCGATTTTCGATAAATCCAGAACATTATTAATTAGCGTCAGCAAGTAGTCGCCATTACGATAAATGATCCCGACATTTTCATGATGGTCGGCTGGGAGGTTGTTGGCGCGTACCATCAATTGCGAAAAGCCGAGAATGGCATTGAGGGGCGATCGCAATTCATGACTCATATTGGCAATAAATGTACTTTTGGCTTGATTGGCTACTTCGGCTTTTTCTTTGGCAACTGCTAATTCTGCCGTCCTCTCCTCTACACGCTGTTCCAAAGTTTCAAAAGATGTTTGTAACTGTTCTCCCATCTGATTAAAAGAGTCTGCCAAGGTTTCTAGTTCAAAAACGCCTTTTACCTCCACAAGCTGACTGAGTTCACCACTAGCGATCGCTCTACTGGCTTGACTCAACCGCCGCATCGGTGCTGCAATCAAATTTGAGGTAACAATTCCCAATCCTGTGGCGAGCGCTAAAGTCAATAGGCAAAGTAAAATTGTTGTATTGGTGTTGGCATTAATTTCTGCCATAAAGTAAGACTCTGGGATCGCCGTCACCAATAACCAGTCCAGACCATATTGATCTCGGTAAGCTACAACCTGAGCAAATAGTGTGTTTCCCTTAACTGGTACTTTGAAGTTTAGATGAGTTGGAATCTGGCCGAAATCCCTATATTGCTGGTGGAGGTGAGTGGCGATCGCTTTTGTCCACCCATCCCGACTTTCAGTAGTGGTTAAACGAGTTGGCGGTTTCTGGTTGTGATTCACATAAGGAAGCTCTAGAGTGGATGTAGCAACTAGATCGCCGGAACGCTCCATGATAAAGGTTTGTCCCCAGCGCGAAAAATTTAGTTGACTTAAAAAAGTGCTGATATCAGACAAAATAATACTATTGTTAAAAACGCCTTGAAACTTTCCCGTAGCATCATAGACAGGAACTACAGCATTCATACCCAATGTTGGCAGCACCCGATAAACATAAATCGGGGACCAGGTTTGTTTTTTGGCCGCTTTTGCAGCCCGATACCAGTCTGTGCGGCGGATATCTACCGCCAATGAATAAATCAGTTTCTTGGCTCTTCCTTGGTGGTCAGCCAAATAATAGTTTCGCTGGGTTAGCTTGGAAGGTGTGACTTCGGTGAAGAGAATAGTACCAATTTCTAGGTTTTCCCCAGTTAGCTTTTTGGCTTGTTCGATCGTCTCTTGACTGACAATCCGGGAATAACCAATCGCCTCTCCCCTTTCATTAGCGAATAAGTAATTGTTGGCTGACAGGGACGGATATAGGTTAAGCTGCTGCCAAAAGTGATTCCGTAATTGCTCGAAGTCGTTGGCATTGAGCAAACCCTGCTGAACGGCGCGATGACTGGATGATGAAGCTTCTTGTTGTTTTCCCTGGTAAATATGGAGATAATCGAAAACCCGATTTGTTGCTTGATCCATCAACTGATTCGTCAAATTTTCTACGGCCTTTTGCCCGCTACGGTAGGAAAGATAGCCAACTAGCCCCACTGCGCCGACAATTTGCAAGACAAAGGGGACAATTAATACTAATCGCAGGGGGATTGGTCGGGATTTTTTGGATTGATTGGGGCGATGGTTAATCATCGGCGATCGGGGGTTGATCTCCCCTTATGGGACTTTCCGGTGGGATTTGGATGAGCGATGGTTGATTGACAAGTTTGCTTCTGGAACGAAAAGGCAGGTAAACCCTCAAACCACAGTCATTTGTTTCTCCAGGCAGTAAATTCTCTGAGCCATATCAAACTCGCGCCCCCCCCTGCGCCATCTGACTAACCAATATACTTCTAAAATTATCGATTCGTCATTGGCTGTTTTTAACCGCAATCTTTCGGCAGCTAAGTAGATCCACTTAAAAAAACGTAAAATATAGTTTTGGACGCAGAAACCGGGCTTGATGGACGAAAAAACATCGTTATAGCTATTCGCCCCGCTATCAAACCCGGTTGATGAGAGTTTCTGCGCGCAATACCAGTTCCCAAAAGTAATGCAACTGTAGGAGAGCTTCCAAACCCTTATTTCATCAGTACCTTGAGGCTTGACTGAATCGATTTGTTCGGAACGCTGAGAATATTGATTAGACTTCTGGCAAAAAGCCTGTTTTGAACAGGCAGGATGCCGCCTGTTCCACAAGAATTTATGGAGATGTCTATTGTACTCAAGTCTATTGCCAAAGAGATAACAAGTTGATTGGGTGCAAATATCTAGCCAGCATCCGCATCAGCTTGCAGCAAAGTAGGGTGGCCCAATCCCAGCAAGTGCAAAGGAAGTGCGATCGCACAACTGGGAATCCCATACTTAGCTTTCAAAAATTTACCTGTAATTTGTAAACTGCAAAGCCACCGGATAATCTTCTTGCTTCAAGCGTTGAATTACCAACTGCAAATCATCTTTATCTTTAGCAGACACCCGCACTGCATCGCCTTGAATCGAACCTTGAATTTTTTTAAACTCATCGCGGATTAACTTAGTAATCTGTTTGGCGATTTCCTGAGTGAGTCCTTTTTTTAGTTTAATTTCTTGACGGACGCGGCTGCCGCTAGCAGGTTCAATTTTGCCGTAATCAAAAATTTTCAGAGATAAATTCCGCTTGGCGGCTTTTGTTTGCAAAACAGTGTGAATTGCATCGAGCGTAAATTCGCTGTCCGTATTGACAGTAATTGATTCTTCGCCCAATTCCACGGTGGTTTTGGTATCTTTCAAATCGTAGCGGCTTTGAATTTCCCGCACTGTTTGGTCAACAGCGTTAACTAATTCTTGCCGGTCGAACTCGCTGACAACATCAAATGAATAATTAGCAGCCATAAATTAGTAATTGGTAAAGTGGTAATTGGTAATGGGTAATTGGGAATTGGTAATGGGTAATGGGTAATGGGAATTGGGAATTGGTAATGGGTAATGGGTAGTTGGTAGTTAGTAGTTGGTAATTAGTCATTAATTAAGTGTTTCTTAACTAATGACTAATGACTAATGACTAATGACTAATGACTAATGACTAATGACTGATGACTGATAACTGCTGACTAATAATAATTAGCCATTAACAGCCATCAAACTGAAATAGAATAAAGAGACAGTGCAAGAAGAACTAATCGCAAACATGAGCGATCGCCCCAGCGGTATATTCAGAATATAGAAAACCGAAAACAACAACCGGGCTAGAGGAAAAGCAATCGCAGCCCAACCTGCCGCCTCCGAATCAACCCCCGTCACAAAAGCCATCAAAGCCGCCGCTGAAAACAGCATAAACGTCTCAAACGAATTTTGGTGAGCCCAAGTTGCCCGCTGAGCGTAAGCAGGCAACCTGTCAAACATAGCGCGGGGGGCCGCTCGATCGTAACCTAGCTGCAAGCGGGCGAGGGCAACCACCAAAAACGGTGCATAAACCAGCGCCGCCGCCGCAGCAATACAATCAAGCAGAATAACCGACACAGGCAATCCCAACACCATCATCCGCCTCGCTTTTCAATCAAAATAGAACAGAGTAACCACTTTGCGCTGTTCCTCGGCATCCTGGCAAGTTTTCAGCAAAGTGTGGCTTTCGTGAAAAGCAAAACAGATCAGTTGCTGACAGCGAGAAATAATCTCCTGATTGCACATGGCGCTGGCTTCCGGGAGAGACAAGCTGTCATTTTTGGGATTTTCTACCAAATGTATGACTTGTTCGAGCTGATCGCGAGACTCCCGAGGCTGGCGGCTCATGCTTTGCGGCAAAATCACCGTCAGCAGATTAGGATCTGCTCGCATTGCCCCCCGAATCGCGGCTGAATTGGTGCCTGTAGCGCCCGATGTGATGAGCTGATTGCCTCCCAGAACTAAGGCGTAGCTCAGCATCTCAATTAGCTGCTGGTGGGTAATAGGAACGTGGCGTGAACCCAAAAGAGCAACCCGCTTGGAGCTTGTTTGCTGGATCGCCGCAAGTTCTTGTAAAAAATCATCAACTCTGGGTAGCTCAATTGATTGACTCAAAGAATTTATTAAATTAAATAAAACTACGTTGTGGATTTTAGCAGACTAACTAGCAATTGCCACCAAAAAGAAGTTAAGAATTGCTGATTTACGGTATCTGACTAGAGGAGCGGGAGATTTGAGGAAGCCAGAAGGCAGAATGTCTGAAGGTAGAATTCAAGAAAAATTGAGAATTTAAGAATTTTTTATTTTTATTTTATTAACCCAAAATTCTCTTGGCCTTCTTCGCTCTGCCGCATAGCTTCTTCACTCTGTTCCGGCGGCCTGGTTAATGAACTCGATCGCCCAAACCCAAGGATGCCATCATGCCCTTGAGGTCAAAGTGTTCTGCCATTAGCTGAGTAACGCATTCCACCTTGATGCGTTCGTGCAGGCGCACGCTGCCAAAGGTGCTGTCGATAATTTCCACCGTGGTTAAGGTATCCAAATCAACAGACAAAACTGGAATTTCCATTTCTTCTGCCCTGCCGATTACCAAGGGAGAAGGAGGCAAGTGGCCTGTGAGAATTAAGCACTGAGTCGAGCTTTCCAGAGCCGCTAGCTGAATGTCCGTGCGATCGCCCCCCGTCACCACCGCCATATTTCTGGCTTTGCGGAAATACTTTAGAGCAGAACTAACATTCATCGCGCCAATTGTCAAGGTTTCCACCATTAAATCCAAACGGTCTCGACGGCAGAGCACGTCAGCTTTCAATTGGTGCACCAATTCTTTGACGCTGACACTGCGCAGCAAAGCGCTTCTCGGCAGCATTCCCAAAACTGGAATACCGCTAGCCTCCAGAAAAGGCCGCACAGTCGCCGTTACGGATTCGAGTTTGTCCGAGGGCACGTCGTTGAGCACGACGCCAGCCAAGCGCGAACCCAAACGCCCAAACGCCGACAGCAAATCGTCTATATAAAGATCGATCGGGCGCACTACCAGCAGCACAGAGGCATCAACTGTTTCAGCGACTTGAGCCAAAGACAAGTCGAACAGACTGCCTTCCTCCAAATTAGCGGGGCCTTCCAACAGCACCAAATCTCCGCTGGGAGCTTGCAAATATTGCGCTAGAGACTGGCGGTAATCTGTCTTGTCTTCTCCCCGCAAACGCTTGTGAACCGTCTCTTCGTCCAAAGACAGCAGAGTTGACGGTATCTCACTTTCTGAGAGTTTCAGCGTCTCTACCGCAAACCGCACGTCTTCCTCCTCGGCTCCAGCTCCGGGCGAGCTGAAACAGGTTCCCAGAGGTTTGCCGTAGGCGACGGCGAGTCCTTTTGCCCGGAGTGCCAGCGCCATCCCCAGGGCGATCGCGGACTTGCCGCTGTAAGCTTTTGTGGAACCGATCAGTAAATATTTAGTCAATTTGGGTACGCCTTCTCTCCTCAATTTGCACCTGTCTATTTAAATAAATTTAGTTTATTCAACAGTATTTCTGCACTGCGAGTCAATTTCGCAATATGATTATACTCGATTTTGTCGCGTTTGGGCATATCGTTTTTTTTGTTGAAACTTTTATTCACCTGTGGCGACTCTGTTGTTCGCATTTTTTTTCACATATTTTTTTTTCAAAGCCGTTGTTGCTGAATTGTTTTTAGCGGCGTTTTTTGAGAACTATTTATTGAGCGTAATTGCGTTGAAAACTTTTTAGAGGGCCAAGCTCCGCAAATCTTCCGATTTTAGACCTTGCTAGGCAGCAGTCAAAATTAGGGTTGGATTGCCTAAATCTTTGATGCAATTCGATGAAACCGCTCCTTAACGCTCCTGAACGCCGATGAATTTCCTGTTAGGGAGAGCGAATGAAGAGCAACTCTAGTCTCAGGAAATTAACGCGACCCAAAGTGCCCAATAATATCCCTGCCCAAGCCTTACCACCGGAATTCACGGCTGTATTTTAGTAGAATGCAGAGATTCGGCAGGGATACAGCACGGTCTGTGTTCTAATCGGTTTTGCAGACTATTCAAAACCGATATGTATTATTAGTTATTAATTATTAGTGCGATCGCACAGCTTCAAACTGAAATCTTGCACAGGGATATATAAGCTGTTTAGGAGCGGGATTCTAGCTTTTCGACACATAAATTGTCTGGTGGTGTGGGCTGGCATTGCGGCCGCTGTTCCGGCTGATTGCTCAGCCAGCGAGCTCGCACTTGCTGGCCAGTAGATTGAGTTTCGTTGGCCGGGCAATCAGGGTTTTGCTCTCAGCTACGCCCGCCGCAACTGTTGAACGAAATCGCTTTGGGGGCGATCGCACTCGCTGGCACCCCCGAGCGCGATGATTGAGAATCAATATTCCCGCTGCTCAAATAAAACTGGCGCACCAATACTGTAATGTCACCGGGACGGTGGCCGTACACAGTTAGTACACCTGCAATCGCGCCAGTCAATCGATTTTCGATTTTCGATTTTCGATTTTCGATTGACCCCACGGATAAATGCGGGGGACGCAAGGATGAGCGTTGAAGATTTTGGATTGATTCCACGGCTCAATCACGTGGCGGGTACCACCTTTGAAATTCAAAGGTCAATTGCGGACTTTGGAGAGCGCCCGTGCGGTGAAAATTACTCATCCATCCGCATCAGCTTCCGATAAAACGTTTTAGAAAAATCGACGGTACGAGTGCGCTGAAAAGTCAAAAGTACCTCAATTAAGCAACTGACAAACTCAGAGCTTTGCATAGTCACTTCGTAGCTGAGTTCAGCATTGCCCTCAAACAATACCCGACAGCGGGTCAAATCGATCGGCAGCGACGAGATATTCCAACTAGCGACAAAGGGTACATCTTCGCCACCGTCAATTTTTCTAGCCCCCTCCAAGCTTTTGAGCTTGTAGAGACCGATAGCGTGGGGCAAGAACTTGCGCCTGGGCTCTTGACAGAAAGGCGCGTAGACTTTCACTTCTTTGTCGTCGGCTGGTTTCAGTTGAGGAAGAGACATATTTCCGCATTCTGACAGTGGGTTGAGCTCATCTGAAAAAACTAGCAGATATTCCTGGTCGATCGCAAGCCAGAGTCAGTCGATTTTAGATTTTGGATTTGGGATTTTAGATTTTAGATTTACAAGGGCAGATGAATCTGCTGAAGTGGGGAGCTTGAACAAGAGTCTAAAATTTGGGGCGGCGAATGACTTAAGTCAGATGCTTGTATCCGTTTTTGGGCGGATCATCCCAAATACTCTATGCAATGCCAGTTTAGCCGTGCCGCACTCTGGGGCTAGTCCCCACAAACGTGTTCCCGTCGGCTTTCGACAAAAGCCCAGAAACTGATACAGTAAATACTTATCTCTAAAATCAAAAACTATTGGTGGTTGAATCAAGTAACCTATGCAGGAGAGTTCTTGGCCAGAAAACGACGCTCGCAGCGAGCTTAACTTGGACATCGCTGATTTAGCTCAAGAAGAGCTCAAGAGTTTGACCTCGAACTCGAAGCTCGGCAAAATATTTGCCATACCAGACATGGGCGACAGCGTGTTTGACACGGAAACTTCATCAGAACTCCCGGTGGCGGTGTCTGTGCCGGAATCTCCCTCTTTTCCTCAAAATCTGTACCGGGGACGGCGGGGAAAAGCCGCCATAGTGCTGACTGCGATTTGGGGCGGCACGATCGCCCTACACTTGATTTCTTGGGGTGCGTGGGTAGTGTGGGGGTTGACGGGACTGCTGTGGATGCAAGCATTTCGAGTTTTGTTTGCGACTCCCAAGCCCGCACTGCAGCCTCTTGCGGATGAAAGTCGAGAAGATTGGCCCTACGTGTCGCTGCTGGTGGCTGCGAAAAATGAGGAAGCGGTGATTGCCCGATTCGTACAATCAATCTGCAATGTAGACTATCCGATCGACCGCTACGAAGTTTGGGCGATCGACGATCGCAGCAGCGACGGCACGGCGCTAGTATTGGAGGCGCTAACCAAACAGTACCCGCAGCTCAAAGTATTTAGCAGGGGAGCAAATGCCAGCGGCGGCAAGTCGGGAGCCCTGAATGAAGTTTTGCCGCTGACTCGCGGGGAATTTGTGGGAATATTTGACGCCGACGCGACGGTAACGCCGGATTTGCTGCGCCGGGTGCTGCCGGTGTTCGATCGATCGCAGGTAGGCGCGGTGCAAGTCAGAAAAGCCATCGCCAATGCTGCGGTAAATGTGTGGACTCGCGGCCAAGAAGCAGAAATGGCTCTCGACAGTTTTTTCCAACAGCAGCGGATTGCGATCGGCGGCATTGGAGAATTGCGCGGTAACGGCCAATTCATGCGCCGCACCGCCTTAGAAAGGTGCGGCGGCTGGAACGAGGAAACGATTACCGACGACCTGGATTTGACCGTGAGGCTGCACCTAGACCAGTGGGACATTGAATTTCTGGCTTTCCCAGCCGTGTCAGAAGAAGGAGTCACGAACGCGACGGCCCTGTGGCACCAGCGCAATCGGTGGGCAGAAGGCGGCTATCAGCGTTATCTTGACTACTGGCGGCTAATTTTGCGCAACCGGATGGGAACTGGGAAAACTTGGGATTTATTTGGATTTTGGGTATCTCAATATTTCTTGCCCACAGTAGCGCTGCCCGACTTTTTGATGTCAATTGCGCTGCGCCGGATGCCGATCGCTAGTCCCATAACTGTGATGACCCTTACCTTGTCAGTGGTGGGAATGTTTGTCGGTTTGCGCCGCACCCGCAAAGAGACCAAATTTGACATTAAAAGAGTTTTTGTCACCTTGCTGCAAACCCTGCAGGGTACTGTGTATATGTTGCACTGGCTGCTGGTGGGGATTGTGACGGCTCGGATTTCGGTGCGTCCCAAGCGGCTCAAATGGGTTAAAACCGTCCATCAAGGCACTGCTAAGTTGACAGTTGACAGTTGACAGTTGACAGTTGACAGTTGACCGAAGTCATTAGTCATTAGTCATTATTTATTGGGAAGGAGTCATTAGTTATTGGGAAGGAGTCATTAGTTATTAGTAAGGAGTCATTAGTTATCAGGGAAAAGGGATAAAATACACATGACAAGCTTAAAAACGAGTCGTATTTGATGCTTAATTAGATTAAATTACTGGGAATCAATTGATAATTAGCTCCCCGAAATATCGGGAAACAGTATTGCCAAAACTCCGAAGATAAAACAACTACTAACCATCTCCCTACTCTGTCGGGCCCGAGCCACCAGTCAAATCTTGCAATTGTCGATCGCAAAACAAAAAGTACAAAATAGCTTAGGCAATAGGTGATAGGCCAGCAATACTGAATAAGTAATAGGCCATACAAAAGTCTAAAATTAAAAGATAAAAGCCATAATTTTTAACTTTTAACTTGACAAAAAGCCAATTATTATCTATTAATTATGAATGGCCAATTACGACGAATTGCTTGTTGCCAACTACCCGTCACCCGTTATTAAGAATGGATTTGTTAGAGTACCAAGCCAAATCTTTATTTCGCCAGATGGCAATTCCGATTTTGCCGTCCCAGCGAATTGACAATCCAGCCGACCTCAAAGGACTGAAAATTCCCTACCCAGTTGTACTCAAGTCGCAAGTGCGCGCTGGGGGACGGGGCCGGGCTGGCGGCATTAAGTTTGTGGAAAATACGATCGATGCAGTTGCTGCGGCTCAAACAATTTTTAATTTGCCGATCGAGAATGAATATCCCCAAGTCCTGCTGGCAGAAGCAAAGTACAACGCTGACCTTGAATTGTACTTAGCTGTACTCCTAGACCCCATAGCGCGACGCCCGGTACTTCTGGGGTCGAGACAAGGAGGTATGGATGTCGAAGGGTCGATCGACCAAATGCAGCAAGTTGCCGTAGACCAAGAATTTTCGCCATTCTACGCGAGGCGTCTGATGCTGAAAATGGGATTGCAGGGAGACTTGATTCAATCAGTGAGCGCGATTGTCGAGAAAATGTACCGGCTGTTTGTCGAAAAAGATTTAGATTTAGTAGAAATCAATCCTCTCGGCATCAGTCCAACGGGAGAACTCATGGCTTTAGACGGTAAAGTCACCGCCAACGACGATGCCTTGGGGCGGCATCCAGACTTGGCTGCACTCTCGGATAAGAGGCTCATCAGCGGGTGGGCTGGGGACAGGAGAAGTCCCTCTACCCATGGCGATCGCCCCAATTCCCACTCGAAGCAGCACTCGCCGCCGGAGTTAGACCCCAAATCTCAATCCGCAATCTCGAATTCTCAATCCCTGCAATTAGTCGAACTAGACGGGAATATCGGGATTTTGTGCAACGGGGTGGGCCTGACAATGGCAACTCTGGATGCTGTAGCCCACCAAGGAGGAAAACCGGCTAATTTTGTGAACATGGGTTCTCTAGACCGCATAGATGCAGCAAATGCCCTGCGCGATCGCACGGATTTGGGTCTGGAGTTAGTGGCTCAGGATAAAAGCGTTAAGGTGATACTTGTAAATATTTTGGGCAGCGCCTCCAAAAGCGAGGAAATCACCGCCGCAGTAGTCGCCTATTTGGAACGGAAAGCTCGCGCCAATCGGCATATTCAAGTTGTGTTGCGCCTGGTAGAGATCGATGCTGATGCTGTTAAAAAGCGTTTGGGACAGTTGCCGGTGCAGCTAGCTAGCACTTTGGATCGGGCAGCGTCCCAAGCTGTATCCGGGGCCAAGTAGCGACAGTCGATCGGCGGCATTCGAGACTCCAGGACAGATGAAGGCCTTCTGCTTTTTAAAGATCGAGTGTCAAGTGGGAAAACATGAATTTAACTCCTGAAAGCAAAGTCCTAGTACAGGGCATTACAGAATCTCCCGCGTCCAGCCGCGCCGCCCTGATGATGAAAGCATACGGCACGAATGTAGTCGCCGGTGTCAGTCCCGGTAGGGGGGGGCTGGAGTTGGAGGGAATTCCGATTTTTGATTTGGTAGAAGAAGCCGTGGCTGCAGTGGGTCACGTTGACACTGCGGTAATTTTGGTAGACGCTTACTCGGTGCTGGATGCGGCTCATGAAGCGATCGCGGCAGGAATTAGGCAAATCGCGATCGTCACTCCAGGAGTTCCCCCTCTGGATATAGTGCGCTTAGTCAGAAAAGCAGAGGCCACGGAAACTCTAGTGATCGGGCCCAACAGTCCGGGGATTATTGTCCCCGACAAGCTGCTGCTAGGAACTCACCCCAAGGAATTCTACACTCCCGGCCCGATCGGAGTAATCAGCCGCAGCAGCACTTTGACTTATGAAGTTGCTCTAGAACTGACTGAGGCGGGGTTGGGACAGTCGATGGCGGTTTGTATTGGCTGCGACGCGATTGTTGGTTCTTCTTTTATGCAGTGGCTGCAACTTTTGGACGAAGACGACAGTACGGAGGCGATGGTTTTGATCGGCGAAGTTGGCGGTTGGAGCGAACAAGCTGCTGCTTCTTACATCGCCTCGGCGATCGACAAACCGGTGGTTGCTTATCTGGCCGGCCGCTACGCTCCCAAGGGGCCGTCTTTGGGCCACGCCGGCATCCTGATCAGTTCTCGGGCTGCTGCCCAGAAAGCCTTTGGTGTTACCGTAGAAAACAAAATGGCTGCCTTTGAAGAGGCGGACATACCGGTGGCGGCTCGGCCTTCGGAGATTCCTAAGTTGCTCAAAAAATTGCTCGATAAAAATTGATTGCTTCAGTGTTCGATCGTTCGGACTTTACTCCTCAGACTTTTATGAGGACTAAAGTCCGAACGATCGAACACCTTGATGGCGATGATTTTTTTACCAAAGTCCTCTAACGGGCCTCATAGGCTGCGGTGCGGGTGCTGGTAGGGGTGCGGCGGGGCGGCGCGCTGGAGCAGGGGTTGTTGGCGGTACGGTGCGGCTAGGTGCGATCGAACTTTCGGTGCTATTTTGTCTGAGTTGTACCCCTTGTCTCGCCCTTGGAATCTTGCAGCAGGGTGCTCATATTTCCAGCCAAACTCTGAATTTTCCCAACAGTCGCAGCAACGCTGGCAATATCTACGTAAACCTCCGGCAGAGGATACTTTTTCAAAATTTCCAGCAGCGACACCTTACCGTCGTCGCCGGCTGCCAGAATCACCGCAGCCCGCAGGGCTTTGCCACCTTCTGTGCGGCGCTGAGTCCGAATTGCTTGACCGATTTCGTCAGTAATTTTTTCGCCTGGGGTGCTGTAAACTATCCGGGCGAGATTAGCTGGCTTTAAACCGATTTGTAAACCGATCAACCCCTGCAATATTTTTGGGTCCATTTTGGAGAACCCGATAATTTGTTGGAGGGTTGGTGTCGTCGTGCCGTCTTTAGCAAAGTCTTCTAAGTCGCTGATATTGATGGCTTGCCGGATCGGGCCAAATGTCAGGACAACTTTTTCGGCCCCCAATGCTCTACTGCTGCTAGATAATGTGCTCGCGGTTGCTCCTAAAACTAGGGCAATGCCGATCGATACAAATTTTGTTAACTTCATATTCTGTTTCAGCGATCGATTAAAATTATTTTTTCGATGTGTGTACATTATAGATGCAGCAGTTATATTCTACAAGGTCGCGAGTGTAAGTTGTGCCCGCATCACACCCACCATCTCAACCGAGATTTTTTCGATTTCTCGACTTTAAGAATAAGTAACCACATCTACAGAAATATTTTTTATTATATTCATTCGGCCTTCTACCTTCTACATAAGATAGCCTTCTCGATCCGAGTGCATTCAGCCTTCTACATAAGTGCCTTATAGAAGTTATGTTCAAAACCAAGCGCAAATCCAAAAAATCAAAAAAAAAGCAGAGTGAAAAAACAACAGCGCTCAGCAAAAAAGAAGTCGCTGCACAAAAACGCAAAACTTCACAAAAGCGCAATGAAGTTGTGCAGGGGATCGTCATAAGCTGCTCGATCGCCATTGCTATCAGCATCCCCCTGTTGTTCGTTGCCCGTCCTAAGATTGCTATTGCAGGAGGCGCAGCCGCAGCCATTTTACTGCTTTCCTACAAATACCCCCGTCAAGCTTTGTGGGCTTTTCTAATTTACTTGCCTTTGAGCGGTACAGTTACTTACGCAATTGGCGGTGGGAATGCTGCATTTCAAGTAGCCAAAGATGCTTTCTACGTACCAGCTCTCATCGCCCTAATTCAAAGCTGCAAAAAGAAACAGTTGCCCCTGTTTATTCCCAAACAAATGCTTTCTACCTTCAGCATCCTGTTGATGATGGCAATGCTGACTTTAATTTTTGTCAACGGGGAGATGCAGCTCAACCCTATGAAAGGTGACAAACCCATTCTGCAAGGAATTCTCGGCTTAAAAGTATTGATAGGTTACATACCGCTCATTGCTTGTACCTATTATCTGCTCCGCACTAAGAAGGATTTGGTGTTTTTTAGTCGAATGCACGTAGTTTTGGCGATCGTTTGCTGCCTTCTCGGTGTGATTCAGTACCTGTTGCTGCAAAGTGGAAAGTGCGCGGGCACCCGAGGCATGATCGGAGAAGAATTATATAAAGCAACCCTGCAAGCTAGATGTTTTGTCGGCGGTTCTCTGGTATTCAGTCCAGAAGTCAAGTTTATCCGCTTGCCGGGAACTTTTGTAGCGCCTTGGCAGTGGGCGTGGTTTTTAATTTCTAATGCTTTTTTAACCTTTGCCTCTGCCTTTTGCGACCCTTCTTTCTGGTGGCGAGTTATCGGTTTATTTGGCATGGCATTAGTATTTGCCAATGCCGTTATTTCCGGTCAAAGAGCTGCTTTAGTTCTGGTTCCAGTTGCCACGGCTATCCTGCTAATTCTCACCGGTCAATTAGTTAATTTGAAAAGATTTATTCCCATTGGTGCAGGACTGGCGATTCTGCTGTTTGTCGGTGCAGCAATTAACCCGGGAATTATCGAGCAGCGGTGGGATAGTTTTGTTGACCGCTGGAATGCTGCACCGCCCCAGCAGTTTCTTTTAAATCAGTTGGAGCAGAGCAACAATTTTATCATTGACAGACCTCTCGGTAGAGGTGTGGGACGAGCGACTAATTCAACGCGGATATTTGGGACCACGCAGCTAATTGAAACTTTCCAACCTAAGTTGATCTACGAACTCGGTTATCCGGGAATGATTGCTTTTCAAATTATGCTTTTACACTTAGCTTTTTTAAGTTTTCGAGCTTACCGTTCTGTCAAGGACAAAAGTTTGCGGAGTTACGGAGCTAGTTTTTGGGTATTTGTGGGATTTATTACGATCAATCCTCAATACTATCCGCTGGATGTAGATCCAGTGTCTGTATATTACTGGGTTTTGGCTGGGGCGATTTTAAAGTTGCCCAAAATTGACAAACAGGTGCAGGATGAGAAACACCAGGAACTTGAGGGACATGAATTGGAAGTTCACCAGCAATTAAAGGAGAAAAAATTTATTGCATCGGCTCCGATTTGACAAACGTTTGATCGTGAGGACTTCAGTCCTCATAAAACGAGAGAGGACTGAAGTCCTCACTAGAAACTAATTTAATTGTGGTAGTTTCACCCCATCTGAAATAATATAGCAACCGCCACATCTGGCGCGGACATAAATAACCTCATCAATAGCTCCCTGAAACCGCTAGCATAAACGGTTTGATTAGGGTACATAGTAAGCTGTCAACTGTCACAGGTCAACTGTCAACTGCTATATCATATCCGGTCGATTACCATAAAAAAAACGGAACGCACGTGCGGACTTAAGTCCGCAGCTTTTTGCGGACTTAAGTCCGCACTACGAACGAACTAATCTGATTGCGGTTAATCGATCGGACACGAGATAAATTGTAATTTTACTGCGGTTGCCAAACTGGAGTGCCAGCATTTAAATCCTTGTCGTTTGTCAATTTAGTCAATCCCGAACCGTCGCGATTAATGACATACAAGTTGCTTTTGTCGCCTTTGATTTCATTAAAAGCAAAAGCAATTTGCTGGCTGTCAGAAGACCAAGCTAATTCAGAAATTCCCGAGGGTTCTAGCCGAGGAGCTAGTTGATTTAGCTTGTCACCGTCAGCATTTATTGTGTAGAGTTTTTGCTGGTTGAAGTCTCCGGCGGCGAAGGCGATAAGTTTGCCGTCCGGCGACCAGGAAAGTGCATCGTAGTTTCCGGGTTTTTGGGTGAGGTTCTTGGCTGTTCCCCGGTTAATGTCGATCGCATAAATATCCTGCTTTTCCCCGCTCAAATCGCCCGGTTTGCCCTGATAGTAAGCAATGCGGCTGCTATCGGGCGACCAAAACAGCTTGACGCTGTAAACCTGATTTTGCGGGTTGTCGGTCAAATTTTTGAGGTTTGTGCCGTCTGCATTAATCGTGTAAATTTGCTGTTTGGGATAGGTACCGGAGAAAAAAGCGATTTTTGTGCGATCGGGCGACCAAACAAGTTCGCTACCGCCGGATGTATACTCGCGGGGACTTTGAGTGAGTTTGCTCGTGCCCGAACCGTCAGCATTCATTTTGTAGATATTTTTATCCTTGATAAATGCTACCTGCTGGCCGTCCGGTGAAAGATAGAATGCCGATGAAATTTCTGTTTTAGCAGGTTGTCCTCCTACTTCCCAATTCCGAATTAATTTAGTTCCTTTAATACCCGAAGTGTCGCTCGTATAAAGTGATTGACTGCCCGGTGTATCTGAGGTAAAACCGTCGCAAGAACGCGCAAAAACAAGTTTTTGGCTGTTGGAAAACCAAGCTATTTCAAAATTAGCTGCTTTGCAAGCCTCTCCAGCAAACTGTTTAGTTAGCCCGGAACCGTCAGCATTGACTGTATAGATGTCGGTATCGCCACTAACGAAAGCCAGCCGATCGCCGTTGGGCGACCAAACTAACGTGTAGCTAACATCTATATTGGGTGCAAGTTGGCGGCGGGCCAAACTGGTAGCATTGACGGTAAATAAACTGTTTCTCACCTCGCTGCCGCGCCTTTGGAGGGCTGTAAACGCCAGTATCTTCGGTTTTTGGGCTGCGGTTGTCCCAGGGCCCTGAAGGCTCAAAAACACGGTGATTGCGAGTGTTAGGGTGATAAGGGCGATCGACCAAAACCGCCTTAGCCTTAATTTATGCAAACGCATTTTGTCAATATCATCTCCTTACTTTTAAATCTTCACAGTCTTCTTAAAGTGCTAGGGGATATGGCAAATTCTAACTCCAAACTATTCCCTGCGCGGGCCCATTCCCAATGCCCCATTCCCAATGCCCCATTCCCAATGCCCCATTCCCAATGCCCCATTCCCAATGCCCCATTCACAGTGTTTGGCGATCGATATGCCGCGACAGCATCAAACTCTGCTTAATTCTACCAATAATTAGCTCAAACATTTTTTTCCGGGACGGATTCTTGCTGCTGGGTGGCATCCCTAACTCGCAACACATCAAATTCAAATCAGTTGCACTCATAGCCGCCAATTTTTGCCTCACCTCTAGTTCATGACCCTTCTTAGCTTGCAAACGCAGTTCTTCATAAACTTCGAGAACATTTCCCGCCGATAAATTAGCAGGTCGATCGACATCAGCAACAGTAAGTAATTCCGAAGTTTTCGACCCAGCCGCAAGCCCTCCCCGCTTGACTTGAGCCTCAATCCTGGTTAATTTTTTGGAAACTTCCCGCAAGATTTCCTTAAGTTCGCTAATTTCATCAACTAACCCGCCGCTTTTTTGCTCGCCATTTGCCAAAATATCTTTTTTAATCATTTCAGATACTCCTCACACTCGCGCCACAGTTGCTCAAACTCTCTAACTAATTCTCGCGGCAATTCTCCCTCATTAATCGCCCGTTTCAAACCAACGCTTTCTCGAATCGTCGATTCTAAAAATTTCACTTCTATGTTATTGTCTTTTGAGATTTCAGCGCAAAGTCTCTTGACTTCTCTCATGTAAAACTGAACTTCATTTGTCAGCAATCCTCCATAGATTTTAGCTTTATTCATAAACACTGCAATCTTGGGAAACGGGTAAGGCTCAATCCGCTTTTGGAGCGAGTTTAAAACTAAACTCAATCCCCGAGAACCAAAATAATCTGGATTGACGGGAATCAATATTAAGTCGCAACAAGAGAGTACGCTGTAGGTGAGGAGACTGAAGGAAGGCGAACAGTCAAAAAGCATTAAGTCGTATTTGGGGAGATTGGGAGAGTTGGCGATTTTGCCGCTGAACCTGCGGATGAAGTCTTTAACACTTTTCCCCTCAAATCCATCTAAATCTAACCAATACAATTCTTCAACTGAAGGGATAAAATGCAACTGTTCGTCAATCTGATAAATGGTGTCGAAACCAACGGGAAATTTAAAGTTCTGTCCGGCTTTTTTAAAGACTTCGAGGGCGTCGTAAATTGTGAGTCTGTGTTTGAGAGATTGTTCGTACCACCTACCAAACTTGTCATCTAAATGACCCGTATTTTCGTTAAGTCCGATCGCCTCTGTGAGGGACATTTGCGGGTCTAGGTCTAACATCAAGACTTCTAAGTCGGTTCCTTGGGATATAATATTTCCCAGACTCCAAGTGACGGTGGTCTTTCCGACTCCGCCTTTGAAGTTGATTACGGCTATGGATTTAGGACTCATGGCTGGGTTTGTTTGGATGTGGCTGGAATATAAATTAAAACATATTGTGGCGGTTAGTCGATCGCGCGATCGTCCACGATCGGCCTGAGATGCTAATTGACATAAAAGACAGACTGTGATATTGAAATCAATCATAAAATAAATAGCACATCATGTCAAATCAACTAACTTATTTGCCTATACAAAATTTTATAGGCCTACAAAATATTAAGCATTCACATCAACCCTCTCAACATTATCTTCGACCCTCATAAATTTGGAACAACTACATTAGTAGATACTATCGGGTTTTAGGCAGACAGTTTGAGCGGGGATTTTATTTAGCTTCTTATGATAGAAATCGTCGGATTTGTCGGTTGTTGGATGGAGCCGATGAAGGGGAAAATATATCAATCAAAATTCTAACTTCATGGGATGAATGTAAAGTTTCCTTGGGTTATTACTCATTAAATTACCATCAAATCTTAAAAAATAATTAAGAGTTTTGATCTGAAAATAGTTTTTATGTAATCTATCTAAAGGCATATTTTTTCTAAATAAATTAGAATGGCAACAATCAACGGTACACCAGGCCCTGATTTGCTTAACGGTACTCCGCAAGCGGACATCATCAACGGCTTGGCAGGAGACGATCGCCTCAACGGCAAAGGCGATAGCGACCAACTCTTCGGCAACGCAGGCAATGATACGCTGGCGGGTGGCAAAGGCAACGATATCGCACGCGGGGGTGCAGGAAACGATCGCATTTTTGGCGATCGGGGCAACGATGTCCTCTACGGCGATCGGGGCATAGATACCCTGACAGGAGGCAGGGGCAGGGACATCTTTGTAGTCGGTCAAGGATTGGATATTGTCACTGATTTTGTCAAAGGTTTAGACGCGATCGCCCTCACCAACGGTTTAAACTTTAACAGCGTCAATGTCGCTCCCGGCAGCGCCAACAATGCTGGCAACACCATCATTACTAATCGGCAAAACGGTGAAGTATTGGCAATTTTGCAGGGAGTTGACAGCAGCAGCATTACCTCTAGCGACTTTACCGCAAATCTCACACCTCTGCAGGCACCGACAATCACCGGAGGCAGCGATTTAGCGAGTGCTCGCAGCATAGGAGCGATCGCACCTGCACCCCAAACCGTCAGCGACTTTGTAGGAGACGACAAGCCCGAAAACTTCTACCGCTTTAGCTTAACTGCACCTACCAAAATTACTGCTAACTTGACAGGACTCAGGGCAGATGCCGATTTGTCTCTGATTCAAGATATCAACGGCAACGGGAAAATTGATGCTCAAGATATTCTCGATATCTCAGAAAATGAGGGGAATCAGCCGGAAACAATTACAAAAGATTTGCGACCGGGAAATTACTTTCTTTTAGTCGATCAGTTCGAGGGAGATACTAACTACAACCTCAGCATATCAGGAACTCCCGTAACTGCTCCCGCCGATGCCAGTGGCAATACAGTAGCGACAGCCCGAAATGTTACCCTCGATGCAACTCCCCAAACTTTCAGCGACTCGGTAAGCGATATTGACTCCGACGACTACTACCGCATCAATCTAACTTCGCAAAGCGATGTCAATCTCCGATTAACCTTCTCCGACGCCACTGCGAATACAGATGTTAATTTGTACCTCGCCCAAGACAGCAACGGCGACGGTGAGATAGACGAAGATGAAATAATTGACGAGTCTGAAAACGCACAAACTAATCCCGAACAAATTTCCCTCAATGCTTTAAAACCGGGGCAATACATTGTCTTAGTTGAGGAAAGCGAGATTAGTTCCGGCAGTACAAATTACACCTTGGAAGCATCGGCGACACCAGACGACACTCCCGCCACAGCCATACCGCCCTCGACAACACCAGGCTATAACTCCTTTTTTGGTTACGGCAATATTAATGCTGCGGCTGCGGTTGCTCGCGCTGCTGGGCGATCGACATATCCAGATGTTCCCGATATCACAGGTGCAGTTCCTAACAACAATGTTAGCGATCTCAATCGGATCAATGCACCTGAAGTTTGGAATCAAGGAATTACAGGCAAGGGCATAATTGTCGCTGTTTTAGATACTGGCGTTGATGTGAAACACCCTGATTTAGCAAAAAATATTTGGGTGAACTCGCGGGAAATTGCTGGCAACGGAGTGGACGACGACAACAACGGATTTGTCGATGATGTGAACGGATACAACTTTTCAGACAACACTCCAGATCCGTCACCAGTTTCAGGCGAGAATGCGTCCTGGCACGGCACTCACGTTGCCGGAACGATTGCTGGCTTAAAAAATGGGGCGCAGGACGACGTTAATGGCGATAAGTACGACATCACTGGCGTTGCCTACGATGCTCAGATTATGGCAGTCCGAGTGCTGGGAGGCAAAGGCGGTGCAGGTAAGTTCGCCAACCCGGTAGCTGCTGGCATTGATTATGCTGTGAAGAACGGGGCGAAGGTGATTAACATGAGTTTGGGTGTACGCGGATCAGACGCACAGCAGCCGCCGGATCAGCCTGCTACAAGAGCCGCCCTTGAGAGAGCCAGACAAGCTGGGGTTAGTGTTGTCGCGATCTCTGCTGGCAACAACAGAAATAAATTTCCCGAAGGCGAGGTTACTCGACCAGCTTTACCATCTCGTTTGTCGCAGAACAATTTGGCGATTTCTGTCGGGGCATTAGACAGTAAAAATTTGCAGTTTGCTGACTTTTCCAACCCAGCAGGCGTTGACCCGATCAACTTTATTTCGGCACCGGGGGTTGACGTATTGTCGGCGAAATCTGGCAATACCTATGGCCTGTCGGACGGCACTTCGATGGCAGCGCCGCACGTTGCTGGCGTCATGGCTTTGATGCTGCAAGCCAACCCTAATTTGTCTCCGTCTCAACTCGAGCAAATCCTGATTCAAACAGCAAATCCCACAGGGATTACTGTTTAAAATCTGCATAAGTTTGCCGTCAGTAGATTGGGTTGAAGCAAACACCACGTCCATAAACCCGGTTTTTGTAGGGGCAATCCCTCATGATTGCCCCTCTTCCGGGTTTCTTTTAAACTGAAATAAGTCCATCCACCTAATTAAACATAAGTAGATGAGTGGAAAAATACACAAGTAGTCATAGCTGCATGAAACGAAGTGAAACGAAGCAATCGCATAGGTGACAGGAATTTTACATTCTGTTACATAACGAAAGTTTATTTGCGCCTACCTACTTAAAATATGGCTCGCGCTCAAGCTTGCTGTATATGTTTTATTCCTTCTTTTTACCCCCCGAGCGAAGCCGAAGCGCCTTCTTCCTTCTTGCTTCTTCCCTCTTCCTTCTTCCCTCTTCCTTCTTCCTTCTTCCTTCTACTTAAGGCATTTTTTATGACAGTTAATTTTATCGAGATTTACGACAATGCTTTAGATGCTGCTACCTGTTGCCAAATTATCCAAAAATTTGAAACCAGCAACCAAATTCACCGCGGCATGACTGGGTACGGTGTAGATGTCGCCAAAAAAGATAGCTACGATCTTAAAATTACCGGGCTTCCCGAATGGCTAGATATTGAACGTCGGGTATTGAGTACCACTTTCGGATATTTGCAAAAATATTTTCGCAAGTATCTTTTTGCGCTTGTCGGCGCGATTTCACCTGCTTTATTTGACCCGCAAACCAATCAAGCAGTGACGCTGACTCAGGAAAATTTTGCTCAATTTGAGTCAGTTTTTATGGATGATGTAATCAAACATATTTACCGGCGCGATTTTCTCAAGGTGCAAAAGTATTTACAGGGTACTGGCGGCTATCACCACTGGCATTCGGAAATTTACCCAGATCCTGATAGTGTTGGCGAAGAATCTTTGCACCGAGTGCTGTTTTTTCAGTATTATTTGAACACTGTAAGTGAAGGTGGCGAAACAGAGTTTTTTTATCAAAATCTTAAAGTCAAACCTCAGCAAGGAAAGTTAGTAATTGCGCCGGCGGGTTTTACTCACACTCACAAAGGTCACGTACCGCTGACAGACCACAAATATATTTTAACTTCTTGGATTCTTTTTCAAACAGCTCAAAATATTTACGGTAAGGGCAGGGATAGTTAATTGAATTTAGGGGAAACACCTACCGATAACTATCAGCTTTCAAGTAGAAAATTAAGTCTAATAACTAAATCACAATTGGACAATCTTTAAATTTTAAAATACCAGTTATAAAAAAGCTTGCTACAACAAAAATGTTGGGCGAGAGTGAAACGGAGGGTTGTTTTCTGGACCCGCGATGTCACAGGTGCGTCGCTATAAGATTGTCGCTCTTCCTTGAGGATTGTCGGTGTATCCGCACCCTACAGCTACTATAAAAAATAAGGTGCGCACTGCGCACCCTACAAGTTGTTTTGCCTATAAAATGTAAGGTGGGCACTGCGCACCCTACAAGTTGTTTTAGCGTTTGACTAACTTCTTCGCCACCTTGCGCAAGCGAATTGATTTCGGTGTTACTTCCACCAATTCATCCTGACCGATGTATTCCAAAGCGCGTTCCAAGCTCATGTCTACTGGCGCTTGCAACTGCACCAATTCTTCACCGCCGGATGCGCGGTGGTTTGTCAACTGCTTCGACTTGCAAATGTTCAACTCCAAATCTTGATTTCGGTTGCTTTCTCCGATAATCATGCCTCTGTAAACCTTGGTACCGGGGGTAATGAAAAATACGCCGCGGTCTTCAGCATTTTGCAAGGAATAGTAAGTCGCAGTTCCTTCTTCAAAAGAAATCAATACTCCGTTGCGGCGGGCAACAATTTCTCCGCCGATGGGGCGATAGTCGAGGAAGCTGTGATTCATGATTCCAGCGCCGCGAGTCAAGCGCATAAACTCGCCTCGGAACCCGATCAAACCGCGGGCGGGAACTGAAAATTCTACTTGCGTGCGGCCGGTGCTGCTGACGTGCATATCTTGCATTTCTGCTTTACGCTGACCGAGGCGTTCGATGCACCCACCGACTGCTTCTTCGGGTACGTCTAACACCAAACATTCATAGGGTTCGCACGGAGTACCGCCGACTTCGCGGTAGATTACTTGCGGCTGAGATACTTGGAATTCGTATCCTTCGCGGCGCATATTTTCGATCAGGATGCCCAGGTGAAGTTCGCCGCGTCCTGATACGAGGAATTTGTCGGGAGAGTCGGTTTCTTCGACGCGCAAGGCGACGTTGGTTTCGAGTTCTCGCATCAGCCGATCGCGAATTTGCCGAGATGTCACCAAACTTCCTTCTTGACCGCAGAACGGCGAATCGTTCACAGAGAAAGTCATCTGCAAAGTCGGTTCGTCTACCTTAATTAAAGGCAGCGCTTGCGGGTCGTTCGGACAGGTAATTGTCTCGCCAATATAGGCATCAGCAAAACCGGCAACGGCGACAATATTACCAGCAGAAGATTCTTGGATATCAATCCGCTTCAGGCCTTCAAAGCCCATCAATTTGCTGATTTTTGATTTGACAAGGGCGCCGCTTTCTGTGATTAAGACTGCTTGTTGGCCGACTCGAATTGTGCCGTTGTGGATGCGGCCGATGACGATGCGACCCACGTATTCGGAATAATCCAAGGTGGTGACTTGCAGTTGCAGCGGTTTGTTGGGGTCGCCGACGGGGGGCGGTACGTGGTCTAGGATTTCTTCAAACAGCGGTTTCATGTCCACTGCTTCGTCGTCCAAAGTTTTTTTAGCAGTACCGTTGAGTCCGGAACCGAAAAGATAGGGGAATTCGCACTGATCGTCGTCGGCGCCGAGTTCTAAGAACAAATCTAAAACTTTGTCAATAGCTTTGTGGGGGTCTGCTTGGGGTCGATCGATCTTATTGACAAATACGATCGGGCGCAGTCCTTTTTCTAGGGCTTTTTTGAGCACGAACCGGGTTTGCGGCATCGGGCCTTCGTTGGCGTCTACGATCAGGAGACAGCCGTCAACCATGCCGAGAACTCGTTCGACTTCCCCGCCGAAGTCCGCGTGTCCGGGGGTATCGACGATGTTGATCAGGGTTTCTCCGTACCTGACGGCCGTATTTTTGGAAAGGATGGTAATGCCGCGCTCGCGCTCGATGTCGTTGGAGTCCATGACGCAATCTGGGATTTCTTCCCCTTCGCGGAAGATCCCGGACTGTCTGAGGAGGGCGTCTACAAGGGTGGTTTTGCCGTGATCGACGTGAGCAATGATGGCGACGTTGCGAATGGGAAGACTCATAATGCGTCTGGAACGTTAAACGGATCTAACTAAAGATTTCTTAATAATTGTAGCGCATCTAGTCAAGGGGCGATCGGGCGCGGCTGTAAGATTGGAGTGCTGACCCGCTAAAATTGAAATTATGGAAGCGCAACCCAAGGAAATTCAGAGTTATAGCCAGCCTGACGGCAGAGTTCCTTTTGATGAGTGGTTGGAATCTCTCCGCGATTTTAAGGGTAAAGCCAAGATTGTGAAAAGGCTGGAGCGTGTTAGCAATGGAAATTTGGGAGATTGTCGATCGCTTGGCGAAGGTGTCTCGGAATTGAGAATTGACTTTGGCCCGGGCTACCGGGTTTATTTTGGACAAGTTGGAGCAATAATTGTGCTTTTGCTGTGCGGTGGAGATAAAAGCACTCAAGAACAAGATATTCGCACTGCTAAGAAATATTGGGAAGAATACAGGAGCCAAGAAAATGCCTAAAAGTGTCCCTTACCATCCGTTTAAAATCAAATCTCTCAAAGATCCGAATTTTTCTGCTGCTTACATCACAGAGATTTTTGAGGAAGAAGAGGGAGATTTGGAATTAAAAATCATGCTCTCAGCTATGAGAGATATATTTGAGGCTTTGGGTGAACCAAATATGTCGGCTGATGATGCCTCATTGCATTTGGAAAAGTTAGATGCTTTGTTGTCGGGAGACGGAATTGCGACAATTTATGGTTTGGCCCATTGGCTGAAGGCTTTGGGATTGAAGTTAACTGTTGCGGTTGATGCAGGGGATGAGGAAATTTCTGCTAATGTTGCTGAGTTCGCAGAAGTTGGTAAGGTTTGATGAGGCGCCAACTTCCCAGATATAGCTTTTACAGTTTTTTTAAATTTTAGGGGAGCACTATGTCAGAAACCGAACTAGATTTAGTATCAATAGCCGCGAGAGTATTGCAGCTTGAAGAAGAGCAAGTTCTTCTAAAAAAATATATAACCAAACTTAAGCGGCAGTTAGAAGCACAGGAACAACGATTTAACGATCGCCCTGAACCGCAAATGCTAGAAAGTTTGATGCCTCAAATTGTGGCGCTGCAACAGCGGTTTGATTTGGGAATTGGCGATATGTCGGTCATTTCTGAGTCGCAGACTGAGCTTGACGCCGAGACGAACAAGCAAAAATTAGACTTTCAGTATCAGTTAGTATGCGATCGCCCTAACAGTCGCGCTGTGTTGATGGAAGCCCTATCACTAGCTCAAGAGCGGCTGATTATTGTTTGCCCTTGGCTCAATTGTAACAGCATTAATGATGAATTGCTGCAAAAATTTAGGGATTGCTTGAACCGAGGATGTTTGATAAATATTGGCTGGGGTTATTTGGGCGATCGGCAGAAAATCGGCAAGGGATGGCGCTACAATGCTTTAGCAGATTTGCAAGAATTAGCAAGCGAATATCCGGGTCAATTTAGTCTCGCTTTATTGGGAACTCACGAAAATTATTTAGTCTGCGATTCCAGTTTTGCTATGTTGGGTAGCCATAATTTTCTGACTAACAGCGACCAAAGTGCAGAAAAAGAAGTAGGAATCCGCACGGATGACTGCCAAATTATCAAGGCATTGATTGAGCGATTTGACAGCAGCGAAATATTAAATGAAGAGGAGATTGAGAGGCAGTTTGTAGCGAGTTCTGATTACTTGGATCGAGCTGATTATTTGGAAGGCTTGGCGGCGGATGCTGCTGATGGGGAGGTGGCATTAGAGGATAGCGGTGAGGATTTGAATGATGACTCTGATGGCAGCCTGGAACCTGTTGTTACTGTTGAGGAATTTTGGGAGCGTTACACTCAGGGAGAAAGGGATTTTACAGGGATTAATTTAGCTGGTGCTGACTTGAGGGGTAAAAACCTAGCTTCTGGTGTTAACCTGAGTAATGCTAATTTGAATAAAGCTAATTTGAACGGTGTAAATTGGCAGAGTGTCAACCTCACCGGGGCGATTTTTAAAGGAGCAGATATGAAGAATGGCTGTTTCTCTAACACCAATTTTAGCGCAGCTAAACTATGCGGTGTCAACCTTTCTAATACTAATGTATCCAATGCCAATCTGAATCAGGCAAACTTAGTCAATGCCAACCTTTCTCAATCAACTTTATCGGGTGCCAATTTGACACAGGCAAATTTAGTCAATGCCAACCTTTCTCAGGCTAATTTACAATCAGCTAAACTAGAAAAAGCAAAATTAAGGAAGGTCAATTTAAGAGGAAGCATACTAGAATATGCAAATTTTATTGAAGCAGATTTGAATGGTGCAAACCTCAGCGGTGCTAAACTTAGTCAACAAACAAAATTTACCACTGCCAACCTCGCTCAAGCTAACTTAAGCGGGATAAACTTGAGGAAAGCAGATATGAGAAATGCTGATTTTACCAATGCAAATCTGAGTGATTCTAACCTTGTAGAAGCAAATCTTGAGGGAGCAAATCTCAAAGGAGTTCAGCTTCAAGGAGCGCTTTGTAATCAAGCAAGTTTATTTCCGGCTGATTTTGATGCAGTGAAAGCTGGTGCTTATTTAATTGCTCCTTATGTATCCCTGCAAAATGTCGATCTAACTGGTAGAGACTTGAACAGTGTTAACCTGATGGGAGCCAATTTACAAGGTGCAAATTTGATTTCTACACAATTGAATAATTCCAATTTGAGAGATGCAAATTTGAGTGGTGCAAAACTTCAGGGTGCAAACCTATACGGCAGTAATTTGAGTCGCGCTAATTTGAAGCAGGTAAACTTGAATGATGCGAGATTGGGTAGTGCAGATTTAACGACAGCGGACTTAACTGAAGCTGACTTGCGACAAGCTGAGTTAAACTCTGCAAAGCTGCGTGGTGCCGATCTAGTTTCAGCAGATATCCGCGCAGCAAGATTAAACTTTGCAGACTTATCTGGCGCTAACTTAACAAATGCAAAAATAGGGGGAGCAGACTTGGGAAATGCTACGCTCACTGGTGCAATTATGCCAGATGGTTCTACTCACGAATAAAAGTTAAGGGGTTGGCTAAACAAACTTAACTCAAAAAGCCTGAATACACTCTTTCACCACACAATAAATATAATGAGAGTTTGTTGGAAAAAGCGATCGCCCTTTAGTTTCCAAGGCCGGGGGACGATCGCCCTTTAATATCTAATTACTTAAAAGCACATACTTGCCCTTTGTCAAGAATGGAATTGGTAAACTACCGTCAAAAGTTACGCCCGATCGCCCGGTATGACAATGGCTGACATCGGTGCTCTGCTAAAATTGGCGCGGACGTTAGATGTGTCGATCGAAGAATTGTTAAATTTTGTCGAACAGTAACAAATTACACTTAAAATAAACCAGCGCCAACGGGTGCGACTGAGAACGGACGATCGCCCGAGCCACAAATTCCAGAGTTGGCGGATGGGACGGGGATCCGTCAGGAAGAGAGTATATATTCTCAGCGGCAATTGTAGCTGTGCTACCCGTGCGCGATCGATATACAATTTGTAACGTTGAGCCTTATTGAAGTGCAGGAGTGGAGCTGGCTTGGATAACGCTAGTCTGTCGAGAAAAACCCCGCAAGCCTCCGAGCTTGCCGCTGACGAAATTCCAGAAGCAGTACGAGACCACCCATACCTAGAAGCAGGAGGGAGTCAGTCCAAGAAAAAAGGACTGATTTGGAAACTGCTAGGATTGGGCGCAGTCGCCTTTGGCGTCAGCATCTGGCTGCACCTCAACTTTAACTTTTTCCCAGCCACCAGTCGGGCAGAGCCAACTCAAAAAAACCCAGCAGCGTCGAGTTCGGCCTCAGGAGCCGCAGCGAGTCCAGCTACAAATTCAAAAGCCGCCACCCCAGACAACCTGCTGGGACACTTGCCTTACCCAGAAGCACCAGCCCAAGACTTGGTAAATGTCACCCCCGACGGTAGTGTCAAACTCCGCACCTCAGCAGCAGCAAAATATCAGGAAATGGCCAACGCTGCCGCCGCCGCAGGAATCTATTTTGCTCCCATATCAGGCTTTCGATCCGTAGACGACCAACAGCACGTATTTTTTGACGTAAAAGCCGAACGCAGGCAAAATGCCAGCAAGCGAGCCGAAGTCAGCGCTCCTCCAGGTTACAGCGAACATCATACAGGCTATGCGATCGACCTCGGTGACGGTTCCGCCCCGGATACCAACCTCAGTCCCAGCTTTGAAAATACCCAAGCATTCAAATGGCTAGAAGCCAACTCCGCCTCCTTCAGCTTTGAAATGTCCTTCCCCAAAAACAACCGCCAAGGCGTCAGTTACGAGCCTTGGCACTGGCGATTTGTAGGCGACAGGCAAAGCCTGGAAACTTTCTACAAAGCTCATTCCATGAAAAAGTAGAAGACAGTTGACAGTGGGCAGTGGGCAGTGGGCAGTGGGCAGTGGGCAGTTGACAGTTGACAGTTGACAGTTGACAGCTTGCCCGCCCGCGAAGCCGAGGGGTTGACAGTTGAGAGTCAGAAGGAAAAAGGAAAAAGGAAGGTTTTCCACATCTCCCCCTCTTCCCCTCTCCCACTCTCCCCCTCTCCCACTCTCCCACTCTCCCCCTCTCCCACTCTCCCCCTCCCCCACTCTCCCCCACTCCCTCGGGCAAAACAAGTGATTGCAATCTATCCAGGCAGCTTTGACCCCATTACCTTCGGTCACGCAGATATTATCGAGCGGGGATCTAAACTGTTCGATCGCGTAATTGTTACCGTAGTCAGAAACCCCAGCAAAACCCCTCTGTTCACCGTAGAGCAACGGATCGAGCAGATCCAGCGCTCTACCAAACACTTGCCAAACGTAGAAGTAGACAGTTTTGAGGGTTTGACAGTAAACTATGCTAAGATTCGACAAGCCAAAGTGCTGCTGCGGGGAATCCGGGTATTAACAGATTTTGAAATGGAACTCCAGATGGCCCACACCAATAAAACCCTTCTGGGGGAAATTGAAACAGTTTTTTTGGCAACTTCTAACGAGTACAGCTTTTTAAGTAGTAGTGTAGTTAAAGAAATCGCCAAGTTTGGTGGCTCCGTAGATCATCTTGTTCCGAAACACGTCGCTCTAGATATTTACAAATGTTACGCCAGCAGGAACCCAATCGCATCGAACCCGACATTACCGGACGCAGCACTGAGAACGAATCACCTCAGAACACAGCAGCCTTCGGAGACGAAACCAGAACCGCAGGAGTAGACATCCAGCGGGAATTGAACCGGCTTGAGGAAATTGTTCTCGACAGCCCGCGAATTCCCATGACCAGACGCACTCTGGTGGATGAAGAACAGTTGCTCGATCAGTTAGACTTGGTGAGGCTGAATTTGCCGATCGCCTTTGGGGAAGCCGAAACAATCATCCGGCACAAAGACGAACTGCTCCAAGAAGCCCAACTCTACGCTCAAGAAGTGATAGAAGCAGCAGAACAGCGAGCGGCAGAACTTTTAAACGATATGGGCCTGCTCCAGCAGGCGAAGATAGAAGCAGATCAGTTGCGACAGCAAGTTTTGCTCGACTGCGAGGCAATTCAGCAGGCGACGCTGGCGGAAGTCGAACAAATTCGCTACCAGGCTCAAGAGGAATTGGAAGAGATGAGAGTCAGGGCGATGGCTGAATGCGAGGAAATTCAAAACGGCGCCGACGATTATGCCGACCAAGTGCTCGATAATATCGAGCACAAGCTGAGCGATATGCTGCGCGTGATCCGCAACGGGCGCGATCAGTTGGATAGTGTTTCTGCGTCGCACATCCATCACAACAACGGTTAGTTAACTGCTTTTAATCAAAGCGTGACTTGCCGGTAATTTTGTGAATTTACGGGCGCTCGCGCGATCGAGTGGCAGGGAAACGGTATTCCCGTGTGCGGCCTACTTGGCGCGAAATCGGGCGGAGTGGTAGGGAAACCGCACGGTGGAGTGTCCGATGCGGAACTCTGTGATTGTGAGAATTTTAATAATTGCTATCAGATTGAGGATTGTAGCAAGACTTGTTTGAATATTGATAATTTTTGTGAAGATAGGAGCAAATATAGCATTTTTTGCTATGGTGAAAATCCATCAGGCAGAAAATTTCTCATTTGATCATAATTTTTGCAATCTACTTTTTACCATGCAAAAAGCTTCTAATCGGTTTGCGGAATTTGACTTGATCCGAGCTTTAGCCATAGTCAGTGTTGTGATTACTCATGCTGGGTTTGCCTCATTTCGCGATCGCCGAATTTTGTTTGTCTCCATCGATACATTGCAACTTTACTGCGTACCAGCTTTTTTACTCCTCAGCGGTTTTTTTCTCACCAACAAACTGGAAAATCAAAATAATCCCGGACAGGTAGTCAAAAAAAGACTGTCAAGAATTATACCACCCTACCTGTTTTGGTCAGTAACTTTGTACATCTTAAATAATTGGAACTCACTCCAAAAAATAGATTTACTGACATTGCTCAGAAATATTTTGACAGGCTCCGTGATGCCTCCCTATTATTTCATCGTTGTAATTATTCAATGCTACGGTTGGTGGTGGCTGCTAGTGAAATCACGATTTTTAGAACCCATCAAAGTTTTGGCATTGGGTTTAACAATTCAAACAATTTTTACCATATTCTTTTACTTGAGCGCTCTCAAATACATATCAATACCTCTACCTTTGATGGAGCGCTGGATTTTTAGTTGGATTTTACCATTTTCAACAGGTCTGTTTTTGGGCGCAGCCTATGACAAAATTCAACCAGTTCTAGAACGCAGAAAAATTCCAATTTTAGGAGCAACAATCCTTTTTTATCTAGCGAGCATTTGGGAATATTACCTGCTCAGCGGAGTTACTGCGGAAGCATGGTTTTTCCGCTCCTTTTTTAAACTATCTGCCCAAGGATACGCAATTTTGTTCGTCTTGTCGATACTCGCATTTTCTAAAAATATCGCACTTCCAAATAGAGTATCGGGATTAATCAAAATATTGGCGGCTTATTCATTCCCGATATATCTGCTGGATTCGACAGTCTTGCAATATGTGTTGTTAGTGTTTTATAAGTTTATTGACCCCGTACATCCGCTGCTGAAGCTCGGCTTTTTAGTTACCGGGAATTTGTTGGCTTGTTGCGCGATTATTTACCTGTTGCAGAAAGTTCTGCCCAAAAAATACAGCCAGTACATTCTGGGAATTTAATCGGATTTTGTGTTTCAGCGGATGTCTTCATAAAACTGCTTGAGATACCTCGCGGGAACGCCAAAACCCCACAAGAAACCGATCGCAAGATAGATAGCAGTTGCTTTGACTTCGCCCCAATTCGCCACTCGGCGATCGCTGCTTTCTACGACACGATGAACTAACTTAATTTTACCCCTGCGCGCTAACTTCAAACACAAATCCGCCTCCTCCATAATTGGTAGCGCCGCATCGAAACCCGCGCATTCCCAAAAATCGGTGCGGCGGCAAAAAATAACTTGATCGCCAAACAGCAATCGCAATCCTTTAACAAACAAATGAGGTCGAAATAACAGCGGCGCGTAGTAAGTTTTCAGGTAATTGTGCAGGGAAAAACCCCATCTTGTTTGCTGCGAACCGGTCATTAAAGAAATAAATCCGCCGCCGACAATTTTCGGATCGGATAATGTTTTCTGGATGATTGCTACGATGTCGTCTGGAACTAGAGTATCGGCGTGGAGGAAGCACAAAATTTCGCCTGTGGCGGTTTGGGCGCCTAAATTCATTTGCACGGAACGTCCCGGCATACTGCTAAAAATAACACGGGTTGTGGAAGTAAGGGCGATCGCCACTGTTTCGTCTTGACTGCCGCCGTCTACCACCAAAACCTCCCAAGCTGGAGGATTGAGAATGCTGAGTTGGCGGAGGGTGCGTTCCAGACAAGTCGCTTCGTTCAGGGCTGGGATGATAATAGAAACGCGATCCATCTTATTGAAATTTATGCCAAAACTATTATAATAAAAAACTGTGGCGATTCGCAACAAGAGAGAAAATAGAACTTGCGCGCGCAGATTCAGAAACCCGGTTTCTGGCTGGGAACTCGTCACGGAACCTCTAATTTGTTACAGAAATCAGGTTTCTGGGCGTTAGTCCTATAAAATCAGCAAAAAGTGCGATCGCCCGCTGTCATTGGTGTCAACAATCGCCTAAAAACCTTTGTATCTCTCGCCCGTCGTCGAGTCTCGATCCCCCTCGCATACCCCTTAAGAAGACCCACTTTGAATCGTCTTGTCCCCCCCTTCATAAGGGGGGCGCCAGGGTGATCTAGGCCTAATCCTCAAACAGTAGATCGGTACTACTTTTGACCTTAAGTTGACACCAATGGCCAACTGTATCTTCCACTAATCAGGACTAAAAAAATCGTGCAGAAAACAGAAGTAAAAAACGATCTAGAATTTTACGATGAAAATGCTGATAATTGGTGGGACGAAAATGCTAAAATTTATGCTCTCTACCATCTCAACAAACCCAGATTTGAGTTTTTCGACAGACACGCGATTAATTGGCGAGGGCTCAAAACCTTAGATGTCGGGTGCGGCGGCGGTTTTTCCTGCGAGTTTATGGCCCAGAGGGGCGCTGTGGTTTCGGGAATAGATCGATCGCACAAGTGCATTGTAGCAGCTCAGAATCACGCAGTTACCAGCGGTTTTGAGATTGACTACAGGCAAGGTTTTGCCGAAAATATGCCCTACGCTGACAATACCTTTGATGTCGTAATTTGCGTAGATGTTTTAGAACACGTTGCCGATTACAAACAAGTTGTGTCAGAGGTTCACAGAATTCTCAAGCCCGGGGGACTGTTCTTTTTTGATACAATCAACCGAACTTTTTCCTCGCAAGTTGTGATGATTCGACTGATGGAAAATATCTTGCAGGAAATTAAGCGGGGCGTTCACGATTGGGAAAAGTTTATTACCCCACAGGAACTGTCTGCGGTAATGCGCGATACGGGCTTTGGCAATATTGAAATTAAAGGTTTTGATATGTTTGGAGAAATTGGCGCTGCTTTAGGCGAGATGCACGGTTTTTGGAAAAAATTAACAACAGGAAATCAGCTATTTCCTTCCCTTGTAAGTTTCCAACAAATTTCTCAAGTGCTACTCTCTAATATCGGTAACTATGTTGATTACAAAAAATCTGGGTTGTTTAAAATCCAAATTAATGAGGATACATCGATTATGTATGTTGGCGTGGGGGTGAAGAAGTAGTCAGTTAATTGTTGATTTTTGACTGCTGTTATTAGGGGCGGGTATGAGACGGATTTGTGCGATCGACCAAATCCGCCTGCAACCCGCCCATATTTTTACGAGCTAATTGCTAATTATTAGCAACTATTTTTCAAGTATAGCCATCGCGCCTCGCAGTTCGATCGCCCCTAAATACCGCCCTGTATGAATTTGGGGCTGCTATCGCTGCCAGGTTCTCTAGTGCAGCAGCCTTTTGTAACAAATCTTAATACTAAATTCTTGACAATATATCTAAATTGCATGGTAGCTTATTGAATATTAATTGCAATAACTGCCAGAAGTTAACAGTACCTGGAGGTCAATCACCGTGACAGCAGCAATAGTTTCCGCGTCAGCCTCGCAAATCAGCGACGGACAACTCGCCGACCAAAAACTGATGAGTTTGGGTAAAAATGCCGAAATACCCGACCTCGATAACTCCAAAGATGTCACCATAGCCGTCTTAGAAGGAGTCGGAACTTTCACGGTGGGCGATCGAACAGTCACTTTAAAACCGGGAGTATTTGTGTTTGTACCCGCCGGCATCCCGCGCAGTCTAAAAGTAGCAACGACGCTGAATTTGTTACTAATTGACTGCGAACCCGACCCCGATATGAGCGAATCAGCTTGGTTGATGAATTTTCAACTTTAAGCAGATGAAAAAACAGTGTCCTTGCTGCCTTGATTCCCTAATTTCTCAGGTTAGCCACAATCGCGTCTACTGGTTTTGTCTCAATTGCAGGCAAGAAATGCCAAGTTATGACTCAAAAAAAAGAAATCTCAAGCACTATCAAATTTCACATTCGGAGTAAAAATGTCAAAAGCAATAGGTCTTTTCTACGGAACTACAACTGGTAAAACTGAGTCTATCGCTGAAATGGTTCGAGATGAATTTGGCGGCGATATCGTAACCTTGCACGAAATCGGCAGCGTGGGAAATGATGATTTCGCCGAATACGAATGTCTGATAATCGCTTGTCCGACATGGAACATCGGCGAACTGCAAAGCGACTGGGAAGGTTTTTTCCCTGAACTTGATGATATTGATTTTAGGGGCAAAAAAGTAGCTTATTTGGGAACGGGCGACCAAGAAGGCTACCCGGATAATTTTATGGATGCAATGGGGATTTTAGCTGAGAAAATCTCGGAACTGGGCGGCGAAACTGTCGGTCATTGGCCGGTTGATGGCTATGATTTTAATGAATCTAAAGCTGTAGTTAATGGAAAGTTTTTGGGTCTTGCTATTGATGAAGACAATCAATCGGATTTGACGGAATCGCGGATTAAATCTTGGGTATCTCAACTCAAGAAAGAATTTAGCTTGTAGACTGGTAGTAGCGGTACGGTGCTTATGGCGCACCGTACATTTAAACGTTATGCTTAAGTTATAAATAACTCGAAATCCAACTTAAAATAGATGAAATTTAGTTCAGATGATGTGCTTTGGTTAAGTGTAAGTCCGAGTTTGCAATGCTTCGATCGGTCCCTGCTTTCCTACTTAAATGATTCTGTACCGGTGCAAATATGGGAATACCAACAAACTGAAGACGAAGCTTGCTCTTTAGATATGGCTGTTGAACTTTTGCACGATTTTTTAACAATGCGCGATCGGCCAATTCACCTCCTAGGCCACAGTACCAGCGGATTAGTTGGTTTAATGTATGCGCGCCGCTATCCTCACAAAGTAAGTTCTTTGGGACTTTTAGCTGTGGGTATACCATCTGCGGTTAATTGGCAAGCACATTACTATACCCATCTTTCAGCTTTTCCCTGGAGTAGCAAACAAGTTTTAACTAAAATGGTGGGCGATATGCTGGGATTCCAAAATCCAAGTATCAATCAAAAATTTATACCATATTTTGAGGATGACTTAGCCTGTTCTCCTTGTCCTCACTCCTTATTTAGGATGAGTAATTCCAGCGATGAAGGTGTAGAAGTACCTTTGTTAATATGCAGCAGCAAAACGGATTTTGTGGTATCTCCTATTGTGATGCGCCGCTGGTCGAAATTTCTTAAAAAAGGATCTCGCTTTTGGGAATGTCCAGATGGTAGGCATTTTTTCCATCACTTCTATCCAGAACAAGTCGGGGAAGAAATACTAAATTTTTGGCTATCTCTACACAGCCACCAGCGGGTTTTAGATTTTAAATTTTAGGTGGTGATTGCTATTCATTTTTTTGTTCCAAGGAAAATGGCCTTTTCGCTTACTTGTCTCTGGTCGTAATTTAACCGCCAACTTTCTGTTGCAAAAATTCCATTTATGTCGGTAATTCCGGGCAACTTTTGCTTGCCTGTTTCTACGGTTTTGGCGGCTGTGCGGCAGTTTCTTGGGCCAATTTTAGTTGGTAGGGTTTTGAGGGAAGGAGTTTGAGTAAATTAGTTTTTTTTGGATGAACCGCAGAGGCCCTCTTGACGCAGAGGAAGATAATAGTAGATTAAACAGGAATTATTATCAACTATTCTCAAAGATTGTAAGCTCGGGTTAACAAACTCAGCCTTAGCCGGGGCAAAGCGATTCTAAGTAGCGATCGCATTTTAAGGGGTCGATCGACCTAAATACTTAAATAGGAGCGATCGAGCAATATATAATTAAGTGTTAGGGCGATCGCGGTGGCACCGCCGCTACAACTTCACCATTTATCAAGCATTATGCCAGCAAGTTTTCTCCCAAAGTCGATCGCACAACTCACAGAATCCACCTCAATTGCCTTAGCCCAAAGCATTCAAGTAGAGGCAATTACAACGAGTCTAAACCAGCAGCCAATTGCCACAACCTACGCGCGCCAAGGCCGCGGAAACACCCCGATTTTGCTAATTCACGGCTTCGACAGTTCCGTGTTTGAATTCCGCCGCCTGTTGCCGCTGCTTGCCGAAAACAATGAAACTTGGGCTGTTGATTTGTTGGGTTTTGGCTTTACAGAAAGAGCGGCGGATTTGCCATTCAGCGCGATGGCAATTGGAAGTCACCTTTACTATTTCTGGAAAACGCTAATTTCGCAGCCTGTAATCTTAGTTGGTGCGTCGATGGGAGG
This sequence comes from Microcoleus sp. ARI1-B5, assembly GCF_036705795.1. Taxonomy (NCBI): domain Bacteria; kingdom Bacillati; phylum Cyanobacteriota; class Cyanophyceae; order Oscillatoriales; family Microcoleaceae; genus Microcoleus; species Microcoleus sp. ARI1-B5. The sequence goes on along the minus strand of NZ_JAUBVK010000005.1, from coordinate 48,378 downwards.
TGCAGCAGCAATTGATTTCACCCTCGCTCATCCCGAAGCTGTCAAAAAATTAGTCTTAATAGATAGTGCAGGTTTTGCGGTAACATCTAATAAGGGCAAATTTTTAATTCCTCCTTTAGGATATCTGGCAACTTCATTTTTGCGAAACCCTAAAATTCGCCAAAAAATTAGCGTCAATGCTTATTTCGACAAAACTTTGGCTTCTGTTGACGCTCAAACTTGCGCTGCTTTGCACTTGGAAATGCCCAACTGGAATCAAGCTTTAATTGCTTTTACCAAAAGCGGCGGTTACGGAGGTTTTGGGGAAAAACTATCGCAAATTAAGCAGCAGACGCTGATTTTGTGGGGAACACAAGATAGAATTTTGGGGACTGCGGATGCAGAAAAGTTTAAAAGTGCGATCGCAAATTCGCAACTAATTTGGATACCCGACTGCGGGCACGTTCCCCACTTAGAAAAACCGCAAATTACCGCTCAACATATCTTAGATTTCACAGCTAAAGTAGCAGGTTCGTAGTGAGGACTTCAGTCCGCATCTCTGATCGGAGGACTGAAGTCCAAACGATCAAACGTTAAACTTTCGGCAAATACTTTTGTACAATCGTCCATCCTGTGAGCAACACAATGACAAATCCCCCACACAAAGCCAAATTAGTGCCAATGTGAAGGGGACGCGCCCAAGGATGTTTAGGGCCAATTTGCAGCCCGCTTCCCACAGAAACCAAAACCAAAGCCACAACAGCTAACCCCGCCGGTAAATGAGCCGAGTGACCCAAATTGCCGTAGTATCCCAGCGTACCGACTACGCCAATTAAGAGCAGTAAAATTACCAAAGTTGCCATCCCCGTACCAGTCACCAAATGAAAGGGACGCAACCATTTTGGGCGCTGCTGTTTGGTACTGCGGGCGGCAAACATCCAGGTTCCAGTAACGGCCAGCAACAGGTAAGCCAAAAGCGACGCACCCATTGACCACGCCGCTATTTTCCACAACCACAAGAAAGAAGGCAGATTCATGATTTAAATCCCTAGTTAGGGATTTGCAAGAAAGGTTTCTTTCCGATTTTACCTGCACCTGAAAGCAAAAATGAATATTTTTGCCAGAAAGTGCGATCGGGCTTTCCACAGCTTCCATCTGTCTGGGCTGAATTCAAACACCCGATATCATACTCGGATTCATTGACGTTATTGATTGATAGATACAGTGTTTCGTTTCGGCACCGCCTTCCCCTTCTAGCTTCGTGGTTTAACTGTCAACGAAAGGCATTTTATAAAACCCTAATTTTTGTTCTACTATTAATCGGAAAAACGGCAGACCTTCTATCAAATATCTTTTCCACAACCTTCTCGGCTCGCTTAACAGTCGGTACGCCCATTCTATGCCGACTTCGCTCATCCATTTGGGAGATCTTGCTTTGCAACCAGCTTCAAAATCAATGGTTGCACCTACGGCCAAGAAAACTTTCACGTGTGTGAATTTGCTCCTATATTTAACCAGCCACTTCTCTTGCTTGGGCGCTCCCACTCCTATAGCCAGAACTGTAGCTCCTGATTTATTGATCGTGTCAATTATTGCTTCACACTCCTCCTCATTTTTTTCAAACCCAAAAGAAGGAGAAAGTGCTTCAACAACTATTTCTCTACCAATTTTTTGATTGATTTTTTCCTGAGCTTGCCTAGCAATACCTTCAGCAGCTCCTAGCAAAAATATTTTTATGTTCTCGTTATCTTTGTGATACATATAAAATGCAGGAAACAAGTCAGAACCCGAAATTTTTTCTTTGAGAGGAGTCCCCAAAAATTTTGAGGAATACATCAATATTTGACTGTCGCAGACTCTATAACTAGATTTATTGTAAGCTTCATAGAAGTCGCGGTCATATTGCAACTTAATCAAGTGGTCTACATTGGGCGTAAATACGACACCGCCTTCGCCGTCTAGTTTTTCAAACAACTCGGTCATTGAAAAGTTATCTATGGAGACATTCAATAAATTAACTGTTTTCATTTGTTATTCCCATCCAGCCTTTATATTAAACTACAACTCAAACCCTAACCCACACTACAGCAAGAGTTTTTTCACTAATTGGGCGCGGGGGGCGAATATACTTTCTTAAGTATATCCCCCTATACCCTACCTGTCCAGTAAGAAATTTTAAAGATTATGTAAAGAATTGGCTCGTTTTAGCAAAAAGTGTATAAAGCCAATTTGGTTTACAGCTCGCCACACAGTTTTAAGAGAAAGACAATCCCGTGCTAATAGTTGAAGCCTAGTCAATTAATGTATAAAATATTTTTTTACATTAATTTTGAGCAACTGAGAAAGAGCTCGCAACTCCCGAACTTGATTTGATGCAAAGGTTGTAGAGGCGTTGCTGAATAGAGAGATGAATCAGGCCGGAACCGGAACATCCCAAAACCGGAGATAGTGCAGTAGCAAGCGAACCGAGTGCCTCAGCATTTCCTCGGACAATGAATCAGCCATGCTTTCACGTCATCGCAGCAGCAGCGCTGGGCTTCATAGCACTCCCAGAACTGACGACCCCCATCGACACAGATGTAATGAAAGTTTGCCTTGGCGGTGAGCATTTTTACGAATATGCGTAAACTTGCACTTAGGACATGACATCAGAAGTACCCTCAGTTCATCTCTCCATTATGCAATGCCCCGGTAAATTTTTGAGTTTTTGTATCCAGCGAATGCAAGATATATTTAAGCTTTGAGCGCGCTCGCGCGAACATCATCCAGATTTTTGGTGAACCAGCGACTGTCTTCTTGGTGGCGAACTGGTTTTCTTGGCCTTGAGACTTTCTGGAGCTTTTAAAACCAGACCCGATATTCCTCCAGCAATGACCGCAAAAATCGGGTTAGTCATAGCGTTCAAAACACAGTCAAACACGTACATAGTTAAGGCTACTCCGAGGGCCGCAGCGGGCGCTACTTTGGGATTAGACCAGGTTCTGGCGGGATACTTGAACGCAAAGACCGCAACAGGAAGTAACAATGAAGAAAATAAACTAACTAAACCGACTACACCGTTGATGCCAAATGCAATAATCCACAAGCTGTCGGTGACCGAGATATCTTTGCCGTACCCGTTGTACACGCGGTTTCCGCCCGAATCCCCCCAGCCAAAAAGAAATCTTTGCCGCGCTTTATCTCCCAATATCTCTTCCATGTCAAATCTAAACTTCAGAGAGAAGGCTCGTTCTTCGCCAAATATTTGAGTCATGAAGCCAATCACGTCTTTGCTCGCAAATTGACCCGATGCAGCTACGTACAGATAAAACCATATATATCCAATTACGAATAGCAGGGGCAAAGAACTGCGAAACCACTTGGCCGAAAATAATATGACCAACCCGATCGCAAATAAACTGTAGGCGCCAGTAGAACGGCACAGGAAAAAAGCAATAGTTAATACAATTGCTAGAGTCTTGATGTTGCGGCCCTGAAACTTTTTGAGCGTCCCAGTTTGCCAGAGCCAAACTCCGATTAAGGCGGCTGTCATCATCCACACGCCCACCATCAAACCGTGCTGCATAAATACTACCGGTCTCCACCCCCCCATACGCCTTGCTTGACTCCAGTCCTCAAAGGCATTGACGCCGTAAACCATTTGGTGCAGAATTGGGCCCTTAACTCCTTCAATTAAAGTAAAAGGAATGTAGGCCAACCCACCTGCAAAAATCCCGATCGCCAATTGTCGCAGCCCCTCTAAACTACCCAGATACAAGCGTCCTAAAAAATAAGGCAGACCCCAAGTAATGATTTGGTTGAAAGTTGGAGAAATCGGACTGCCGCCATTAGTAACTTGTGAAACAATTGGACACAAACAGCAAATTACCATTGGCACGTCCAGCCAACCCGGTTTAAAAGTGGTGATGCGCGCAGTATCGTAGACAATAGTAGCCAGCAAAATGGCGTAGCAAGATGCCGAAACTTTGGTATACGCCGGCAATAGGGGGATGGGATAAGAAACTTGTGGTAAAAACAGCCACGCTGCCACAAAAGTGATAATTACCGCCCGTTGAGTCGGAAACCTCACAAACAAGTAAAGAACGATCGGGATCAAACCGAACATCGTAATTGGGATTAATGCAGCCATAGGTTTTTTGTGGCAGTAAAATGGTAGAAAGACTACTTTATGTCCCGGCTCTGAATTCTCGCTCTTACGATCGCCTCTTCCCCCGATCTTGATAAATAGATCTCTATTTGTACAGCTTGTCCGTTAATTGTGGCTGACGTTCGAGTGCGGTGCGCAGTGCAGCCTCGAAGAGATCCGTTGCATCCTCCCAGGTATAATGTATCACCGTCTCCACAGCAGTCTCAGACATTGCCCGCCATTCGGCATCAGATAACTGACAAATCTGCTCGATCGCGAGTGCCATATCCTCTGGGTCTTCTGGTTTGACAAGTATTCCACCCCCGCCAGCGAGGAGTTCCGGAGCCGCGCCTGCAGGAGTGCCGATGACTGGAGTGCCACAAGCCATGGCTTCTAAAATTGGCAAGCCGAAGCCTTCGGTGCTGCTGGCAAACAGCCAAGCATCGCATTTGCTGTAAAGTTCTTTGAGTTGGTCTTGGCTAGGTAATATATCATACTCAGTACCCTCGGGCAGCGGCAAATGGGGGGCAGGAAATTCACCGGAACCAAAGGCAACTAAACGAAGGTTAGGGATTCTTGCAGCCGCTAGCTTGAAAGCTTCAATGGCAAGAGCACAGCCTTTCCAAGGAGCTATAGAATAGTACATCCCGACTGTCGGAACCGACTGCTTGCCCCGCCGCTGCCCCGATCGCGAGAGGGGGTCGTAAAACTGTGTGGTGTCCACACTCGGAGGCACCAGAGATACAGACAAATTACCAAATTCATCCCTAGCCTTGTCTTCCAGCCACTTAGCGACGGCAATTTTGTGCATCGGCAGCCGCCAAGTTGCGTCTACTCGAGCTTTTGGTGTGTAGTCAAAAGCCTCGTAGTGTTGAAGAAAATATACTTTCGCTCCTTTGCTGGGGGAGAGTTTAGACACCCACTCGGCAGTTTCCCACCAAGTAGCCATGATAATATCGGCATCAGGTACGTCACTGTCGGTAACTGGACGGCAGGTTTCGATCACTCGACTTTCGACATCCTTTACATTGTCAAAATAACACCATTTTTTCACCGGAGCGGGTTCCCAACCCCTACCTCTGAGCAGCGATCGCAATTGTTGGATCAAAGTCGGTTGGTCCGGGGGTGTAGAGACGATAAATATTTTGTGTCCTCGCTTTTGGAGAATTTCTGTGTAGATAGATAAAACCCTCATGCCACCTGTAAGAGCAAGGGTAGGAAGGACAAAAGTAATTTTCATGAGTAGATGCTGAAGATTGATACTGGTTAAAACTCCTCCATAACAGCAAGTTCGCACCAACCCGCCTATTTTTGGCTTTTCTGCTGGGTGCGGGTCTCTGCTGGAGGCGATCGTAACTCTATAGTCGAGCCTATCTTACTTTGTCGTCAAGGACTTTTCCCAATTACAAATCGGGAGATGTTTGAGGACAAAACAAGTTTAACCTGTAACGGCGCGAGCCTTAAAATCTCCGTTGCACTCTGGTTCAGATTTTGGTCGGCGGTAACATTGAACGAGTATTCGCTAGTAGATGCGGTCAGAATTCGTGTCGGGACTGCTCGGTATAAAACAGGACACGAGCGATTTTAGTTTTGGCAGAAGCACCCCACCCAACGATATTGAGTTCCTGCTCAGAATCCGGCGTCAAGAGCGCGGCTGCGGGCAGAATTTCAAATTGCTGCTGTTAGCATCTCACCTCAACTTCTTTGTTTGCCCCTGCTGGGGCCGCATAGTAGGGAGAAAAGGAAACTATCTTAACGTCGCGCTGTTTAGATTTTTCTACAGCAACTTTCAATCCCGCTTCAAAATGAGCCGTGGCATCTTCCCAAGTATAATTGGTTACCTTAGCATAGGCGGCTTCGGACATGGCTTGCCACTCGGCATTGGGCAACTGACAGATACGCTCTATGGCTTTTGCCATTTCTTCGGGATCTTCTGGTCTTACAAGTATGCCAGTACCGCCGCTCAAAATTTCAGGAGCAGCGCCTGCTGGGGTGCTGATGACGGGAGTGCGGCACGCCATCGCTTCGATAATTGGCAAGCCGAAGCCTTCAGAGCGGCTCGCCAGCAGCCACGCATCGCATTTGCTGTAATAGTCTTTGATTTTGTCTTGGTCGGGTTGAATTACATACTCGGCATTGGCTGGTAGCGGCAATTCCGAGGATGGGGCCTCTGTAGCGAAGGCAACCAGACGCAGGTTGGGAATTTTTTCTGCTGCTATGGAAAAAGCTTTCAGGGCGATGTCGGTTCCTTTCCAGTAAATTGGAGAGTACATCATGCCAATTGTCGGAACCGATTGTTTGTGGCGAGGACAGGCATAAAATTGCTTGGTGTCCACGCTCGGAGGAGCTAAGGAAACTTGGCGATCGCCGTATTTAGTCCGAGCTAGGTCAACTAACCACTGAGAGATCGTAATTTTGTGCGCGGGCAGCATCCAGGTTGCTTCTACTCTACCTTGAGGTAGATAGTCAAAAACTTCGTGGTGCTGAATAAAATAAGCTTTTGCTCCTTTGCTCGGAGAGAGTTTTGCTACCCACTCGGCGGTTTCCCACCAGGTGGCCACTACTACGTCAGCGTCTGGCACATCTTTGTCCTCTATCGGGCGCCAGCGATCGGTAATTTTGTGTTCTACACCTAAATTATCGAAAAATGAGGGCTCTTTTTCAGGCGTGGAAATCCAACCCCGTCCCCGCAGCAGCGACTTAACTTGCTGGCGCAGACTCGCTTGGGCGTGGGGTACAGAGATCACGAACACGGAGTGCCCTCGTTTTCTCAAAAGTTCTGCGAAAATAGATACTACTCGTATTCCACCAGTCACAGAGAGAGTAGGAAGAACAAAGGTGATTTTCATTTTTAATTCCCGCTGAAGACTCCGACTCCATGAAGGCGCTGCGACAAGCGCGCTTTGTGAGAGTCCGACAGGAAAGAGGGGCGGGTGAATATTAATTACCGCTTTCCCGGTGTGTACAGAGAATCAAACCTAGCGACTGTTCGCAACACCCCAGTATCGAGCGCCCACAACTTCGCTGTCATTCAATTAATAGTAACGATGGATGGGATCGCGAAACAGTTCCCAGAGGCATAATTTTTGATGTGGGCGAAAGTTCCGTCTCAAGACATATTCCTCATCAAACAGCAGCTTTTTTCGCGGGTGGCTAACACGCCCGCTAGACAACTATTCCTGTCTAACACAACAGCTATTGCTGATCCTACAGACAGGGAGGTACGGGAAACCGCAAAGCACCAACCTTTACTTTGGATGGGATCGCGAAACAGTTCCCAGAGGCATAATTTTTGATGTGGGCGAAAGTTCCGTCTCAAGACATATTCCTC
>NZ_JAUBVK010000005.1:0-40842 GCF_036705795.1 Microcoleus sp. ARI1-B5 | reverse complement strand
GCAGCTTTTTTCGCGGGTGGCTAACACGCCCGCTAGACAACTATTCCTGTCTAACACAACAGCTATTGCTGATCCTAAAGACAGGGAGGTACGGGAAACCGCAAAGCACCAACCTTTACTGTGGGGTGAAAGGTAGCATGGGTAACAATATTCAGATTTATTGACGGTCGCCGTTGGCAACATTTTATACTGCGACATCAAAGAGGGCAATTCTTACTTGAGAAGGTTAATTTCCCGATCGCTCCAACAGCTATAAACACCGATCGGCAGCTTTGATTTTTTGGTAATTGTGCTGTCGGTATTTTTTGACAAAATATGATATTTTATCACGATTCAGAGATAGTGGTTTGCTCAAATATCGGCATGGGCGCGATCGAGCGCCTGACAGGCGAGATCGCCTGACAGGCGAAGAAACCGGGTTTTTCAACCGATATCCCTCGCCCTCACCGATCTTATTTCCGTGAAAAAAGGCGGTTGATGCGTGCGGGACTGTTTGAAAAAGTAGGTTTCCCAATCGCGCTACAGAAAATAGAGTTTCACCAGTATAAATTGAGTTTTATGGGAGAAATCGAAGCTGAATCGGATGTTTTACGTCCCGAAGCGAAGCGGGAAGGAGGAAGCAGGGAGAAGGAAGCAGAATCGGATATTTCGGCTGGTGAAAAATGGATGAGTTTCAAAATCAGTGATACTGGAATTGGGATGAATGCAGAGCAAATTGAGAGAGTATTTTAATTTTTGACGCAAGTGGACGAGTCTACTACAAAGCAGGTACGGCGGTACGGGTTTGGGACTGGCAATCGCTAAGAAATTATGTCAGATGATGGGGGGAGATATTATAGCCTTTTTCTTAAGGGTGAGGTATGTCAGGTAATGGGGGAAAAGGTAATGGGTAATGGGGAAAAAGGTAATGGGTAATCGATCGCCCTTGACCGAACTCATACTCTTTGGCGCTAGAGTCGGGAGAGCGAGTTGGAAAAAGTGTCAGTTTTTATGGTATAATTGCCAGCGATAGTGCCTAAAAAAGCAGCTAGTTAAAGAGGATTTGCCAAGCAATAATTGCCAGGGCTAAATCTGCGCTCGCGTGGCTGATATAACTAGACCAAAGCGAACGGTAAGTCACATAACAGTGCGACCAAATTATCCCGGCGGCGAAGACAGCCAATGAGCCTAAAATCACACCTCGCCAGTCGCTGTAAGCTGCGATTACAAAAATGTGGTGCAGCGTGAAAAATAGCGAACTTAGAAATATTGCTTTTGTTCCCGGTATGATAATCTGGCACTTGTTGCAGACAAACCGCCGCCAAGTAAATTCTTCTATTAGCGAGTTAACTAGCACAAAATAGGCTTCTATCATCAAGTAAATATTAGCGCTGCTAATACCCAATTGCTGCGCTTTTTGTTTGGCAACTACAGGATCGATCCAGTTCTGACCGAAAAGCCTGTAGATACCCACAATCACCGCAAACATGAAGATTCCCCAAATAGCTCCAGCCAGCAATTCTCGGCGCTTGGGGAGGGATAAACGCAGGTTTTCGCGATCGACTAAAACACACCAGGCGATCGGAAAAACGAACAACCAAACTTGACACAAGACTGACAGCGTTTGTCCCCAGCTTCCGGGGGCAATATACAAACCTGTTATTATACCAATACTCGCAGCGGGGACGAGCAGTGTGAGAGCCAATAGTGCTGTTTTGCGATCGCCAAGATCCAGCATTTTTCACTATCCATTTAAAAATTGGATTGAGATCGAATGTAAAAGCTTTACCCCTGCGGATAGGCGATACCAGCTTCAAAAAAGAATGCAACTGCCGGCGATCCCGAAATCCTTATGCAGTCAGTTATTCCAAATCTCAAATCGAAAAATGGAAAATCTCAAATCGTTTGAGTTTTGTGCCGCTTATAAAACTGGCGCGCCTTTGTGGCCTCTAAAAATATAGCCAAAGCAAAAAGCAAGAAGCAATCTTCCGCATCAGTTTCAGCAATTAAGAACGCCCTCACCGTCTTAGCGGTTGCTATATGCAGTTGCACAAAATTAAGACTCCGCCGGTAAAGCAGTTTCGCTGGCAACAAAATGTTCGTGAAAGAACAATTTGATAATCTGTTTGCATTTGCTGCTCTAAATATCATAATATGATTTAATCCTTAGTAGCTGTGTATTTTGGCCCAATGGCGATCGCAATTGATTTTGGAACTAGCAACACCGTCGTCGCTCGCTGGAATCAAGCTCTCCAGCAGCCCGAAACTTTGAAATTACCGGGATTGTCGGCAATCTCGGTTCAAAATCCGCCCCTAATTCCCAGTTTGCTCTACGTTGAGGACGCTGCTCAAAGTAAAGTCATACTAGGTCAGCAAGTCCGCGACAAAGGCCTCGATCTGAGTGGAGATTCTCGGTTTTTTCGCAATTTCAAGCGGGGAATTGGCACTTCCGTTCAGGGTTTTGTGCCGGAACTTGACGGGCAAATTGTTGATTTTGAACGAGTAGGTGAGTGGTATTTGAGCCAAATTGTCAGCTCAATTCGCGAACTCCCCTTCCCGGTAGATTCTTTGGTGTTTACTGTGCCGGTAGATAGTTTTGAAGCTTACCGCCATTGGTTGGGTAAAGTGTCTCAATCTCTGCAAGTAGAAGAAGTTCGGATGTTGGACGAACCTACGGCTGCTGCTTTGGGCTACGGTTTGGCCGATCGCGAAATTCTGTTAGTCATTGATTTCGGCGGCGGAACTCTAGACATTTCGTTGGTGCGGCTGGATAGTTCGGTTGGCAAAAAGCCCCTGGGTTTTCTGCTGAAATGGGGCGAAAGATTGCTGGCTGAATCTTCCGCACAAAAGGCAAAAGTTGCCCGGGTTTTGGCTAAAGCCGGACAAAACTTGGGCGGTTCTGATATTGATAATTGGCTGGTGGACTATTTTGTCAAAACTCAAAAAGTGGTGAAATCTCCGATTGTGACGAGATTGGCAGAACGGTTAAAGATTCAGTTATCTTTGCTAAATAAGGCTGTTGAGGTTTATTTTGATGATGAAAATTTTGAGAGTTACGAATTAGAATTAGACCGGGAGCGCTTTGAATCTATCCTCGCCGAACATCAGTTTTTTGACAACCTCGACGAGTGCATGAATCAAGTATTGCAGCAAGCGCGGCGCCAAGGCTTAGAAATTGGCGACATCAATGCAGTTTTGCTGGTGGGCGGTACTGTACAAATTCCAGCGGTACAGCGTTGGGTGCAGCAATATTTCGACACAGCAAAAATTCGGTGCGACAAACCCTTTGAGGCGATCGCCCAAGGTGCTCTGCAACTGAGTCAAGGCATAGAAATCAAAGATTTTCTCTATCACAGTTACGGCATCCGCTACTGGAACCGCCGCGACAATTGCCACAGTTGGCACAGTTTAATCAAATCCGGCCAGTCTTATCCGATGAGCGAACCGGTAGAATTAGTTTTGGGAGCTTCTCTAGAAAATCAGCCGAGTATAGAATTAATTATCGGCGAATTGGGAGCGGAAACTGGCGGCACGGAGATCTATTTTGACGGCGACAGGCTAATTACTCGCCAACTCGCGGGTCAAAGATCGGTACAGCCGCTAAATGACAAAGACGGAGCACGCAGCATCGCTCAATTGACGCCGCCTGGGTATCCGGGGAGCGATCGCGTCAAAATTTTCTTCCGCGTGGACGAACAGCGATTTTTGCGGATTACTGTAGAAGATTTGCTGACCAATGAAACGTTGTTAGAGGATAGACCAGTGGTGCAGCTAAGTTAAGGATAGACTTTAGATAATTTGGTAGATAATTCGGATCTTTAAATCGCTGCATAGAGTAAAACTTTCGTCCGAGCAGAGAGGGACTAAGAAATTACTGGTTCCCAGGCTCTTCCTAGGAACCAGTTAGTTTTTGGAGATGTCTATTGGAGACGACAACCGCAGATATTTAGATTTATGGCTGCGGGGGCTTGACAGGGCGACAATTTTCGTGTACTCTCTTGTAAACTCGAATCTGAACCGTCAGTCTTTCATTGTAGTATCAAGATTTTTATTAACCCAAATCCTAGGAGATTAACAGCAATGAGTACAACTCCCGGCTTACCCCTCTGGGTGCAAGATAGAGAAGAAGTTCTGAAACAGGATGATGGAGTAGAATGGCGGTACGGGGATCGTCCCGACTATTCTCACACTAATGCTTTCTTGTCCAAGGAAAAGAAACACAATCATGCCGAAGGGTCTTTGGATGCGATCGCCTATAATTTGGTGAGAACATTTGAAATGGAAGCATCCTTCAAAACCAATCCCCAACAATGGCTCTCTGTAGTTACGGATAAATTCCGTATGAGCACTAATGGAGGAAAAGAATACACAGCCCAAGAAGTTGTAGATCAGGGAACCTATAATCTCTTTCTAGAAAACTCAGAGCACTACCGCGCCTCTGATGAAACCTTTCAATCCTCCTACGACCTCTTTCACACAGCTTTTCCCGATGGCTTTCTCTGGGAATTAGTCGAAGTCGTTGCCGGGCCTCCTAACGTTGTGTTTAAGTGGAGACACTGGGGTACTTTTAAGGGATCTTACAAAGATCATCAAGGGAGAGGAGAAACTATTGAAATTATTGGTCTTAGCATTGCTAAAGTCACAGAGGATTTAAAGATTGAGTCTGTAGAACATTTCTTTGACACCAATAATTTCTTAACAGGGTTAACGACAGGAGGATGTCCCGTGAGTCATTAATCAAAGGAAGAGGTCATATAGCCTTTCTCAGATAGATGAGGTACAAGTTTAGATTTTAGATTTTAGATTTTAGATTTTAGATTGGGGGATTGGGGATTGGGGGATTTTGTAATTGTTAATTAATTGGTAAATACCTCATCTTTCCAAGAACCGCTATATCGTTGCCGCTGGAATCGGAATCATACATAATTGTTCGACTTGCAGTGCAAGCGTCTCCGTCGCTATAAGTAGCGAAAGCGAGGGAGACGCTTGCTTTCGCTACTGTATGATTCCCATGTAACCGGATTTGATATTACAGCTTGCAATTTACTAAAAAATCTGCACCGATGGGTACTGATTACTACCAATTTCGTCAAGGTTTAGGAGAAGTTTTTTATGAATTATTGAGCAATAACGATCGCATCATGAAACAGTATTTAGAGATATCGGGTCCCTTCGGTCATAAAATAGGCGGTTATCCCGATTTTATAGAAGGCGACGCAAGATGGGGTAATAACCCTGATAGTGACACAGAGCAAAATATTCTTTTATTTCAAATGGATTCCTCTGTTGAGGATGCGGTACATATTCTGTAGAGAGACGACAGCATATGTAACTTTTTTATTTCTCAATCATAACTTATCAACTTAGACTTTACTGATGTTTGGTACAATTGGGCTTGTGCTTGAAAGCAGCAGTTAAGTAAGCTCACCTAAAAAAACATAATACCCAGAACCCCGACTTCTTAAAGAAGTTGGGGTTCTAACAGATTGAATAGCCTTCAACTATGCCCAAGCCCCATCCCTCCGCAACGCTAGAGCCCAATTCCCCATCCCTCCGCTTCGCTTCGCCCCATGCCCTAAACCTAAGATTTGTGGACCACCACGGGTGTTCCCACCGAGGCCCAATTGAACAGCCATTTAGCGTGATTAACAGCTACATTGGTGCAGCCGTGAGTGACGGGATTGCCAAACAAATTGTGCCAGTAAGCGCCGTGAATTGCATTGCCGCCGTCGTAATACATTGTATAGGGAACGTCGGGCACGTCGTAGTCTTCCCCAGTCATTCTAGCAACGCGGTATTTGGTTTGAACGGCAAAGGTTCCCGTGCGGGTGGGAGTCGATGATTTGCCGCTGGAAATAGTCACCGCATAAACGGGTGTATTTCCTTCCCAAGCTATTAATCTTTGTCTTGACAAATCAATTTCAATCCAGCGCTGACTGGATTGCTGCAACTGCATGATTCTATTGGCAATTATGTTGCGCTGTTCGCCGGCAAATGCGGTCATTGAACCGCCGCAGAATGCAGCAACTGTTAGGGCCAAGCCTGCACAGAAAGTTCCTGCGCTGCGCAAGTAAGTTGAGTTGATAATCTTGTTCATTCCTCACACCCAAGACGATTGTAGATTTTAGATTTTAGATTGAAGAATTGGGAAACTTTCACACCTTGTACTATTTTAGATTGTAGATTATAGATTTTAGATTGGGAAAGAGGGCTTAACAAGTTGTTAAGTTTTGGGTGAGAGTTCGGGCAATTTGGACGATCGCCCGCCAATCTCGATTTTGCACTAAGTGTTTGGGAAATAAGTCTCCGGCCAAACCAACGGCGATCGCCCCAGCGTCTATAAATACTTTCGCATTTTCCAGCGTCACCCCGCCAGTGGGAATTAAAGGAATGTTTCCCAGGGGGCCTTGCAGGCTTTTCAGGTAAGCCGCGCCTCCCAAAGCCGATATCGGAAACACTTTAACGCAGGTAGCGCCTGCTTGCCACGCGGTCAGAATTTCCGTGGGAGAAAAAGCGCCCGGGACGATCGGCACTCCGGCGTCAACTGCTGTTTTAATCATGGTTACATCCGTGTGCGGAGTAAACAGGAATTGAGCGCCGCAGTCAATGGCTTGCTGCAACTGTTCTAAGTTTAATAAAGTGCCGGTGCCAATACTAAAAGTAGGGAATTCGGAGCGGAGTTCGCCAATTAATTCAGCAGCTTTGTGGGTGTTCCAAGTAATTTCAATAAACTGAATTCCGCCTGCTGCTACCGCTGATGCCATCTGCCGAGCGAGTTCCTTTTCGGAGGAACGGATGACGGCGATCGCCCGGTGTTTTTTTAGTAGTGTCAACCAAGATTGATGATTCATGCTAACTGATTTTGCCCCCAGATAATTCAATACAGTTCAGATCGGAAGACCGAGCGGTTGAAACCGCGTCTATACAAACAAAACCCACCTCCGTGGGTTTCCGAGGGGGCGGTTAAAATTGCGTTATTTTCTTTACACCACAGGCGAGTGGACTGCGTTTGACTCGCTAGCTAGAGTAAGTAAAGCCTCAGCATCGCTCGGTTGTGCCATCCATATTACCGCCATTTGCATAACCTCGCTCTACCCGTTGTAATGAGCAACAACTTTAGTCACTTTTCCGGTTGAACTGACTTCCATAAACTCACCTGCCTTCGTGCCTTTTTGGTTGATGTAGTAAAGGACAACACTGGAAACTCCCCACATCACATCAAGCAACTCAAACTTGAGGTCAGGATAAACTTCCAGCCCCTTTTTGAAGTAGTTTCGTAGCGCTTCTTTGCCTGTCACTGTCCCAGATGGTTCGTTTAGCAGTTGCGCTGCGACAGGCGATATCAGAATTACATCTTGTGCGTAATGGGACATGATTCGATCGAGGTTATGAGTATTCCAAGCTTCTACCCAATCAAGTGCAAGTTCACGCGCTCTATCTTCAGTGACGATCATTTTGCTACTCCAATGCTTTTTTCCGCTGCTTCCTGTGTGCCGCACAAAAAAAATCGGGGCGATTCCAGACAATACCAGAACCACCCCAATTATCGATTTTAAGCTTTAGATTCAATCTAAAATCTAAAATCCCAAATCCAAAATCAATTAGGCAATTGTCGCCATCTTGACATCGCTGTTGGCCAACAAATGTTGCAATTCATCAGCATCCACAGTTTCCTTGTCAACTAGCATATCTGCCAAGGCGTTCAGAACGTGGCGGTTGCCAACCAGCACGTCTTTAGCGCGCCGATAAGCTTCCTCTACCAACAAGCGGACTTCATCATCGATCGTGGCTGCGGTTTCTTCAGAAAAGTCCCGTTCGGCCATGATATCGCGACCCATGAACATATTCCCTTGTTGGCGACCGAGAGCTACAGGGCCTAGCCGATCGCTCATTCCGAAGCGAGTTACCATTTGGCGCGCTACTCTTGCCACTTGCTGCAAGTCATTGGAAGCGCCAGTCGTGACTTCTTCCTCGCCGAAGACAATCTCTTCAGCAATGCGGCCGCCCAAAGCTACCGCCATTTGATTTTGCAAGTAAGAGCGAGAATACAAGCCAGAATCCATCCGATCTTCGCTCGGTGTGAACCAAGTCAAACCGCCAGCGCGGCCGCGGGGGATAATGCTAATTTTCTGCACGGGGTCATAATCGGGCATCAGCGCGCCGACTAAAGCGTGACCGGCTTCGTGGTAAGCTACTAAAGTTTTGCGCTTTTCGCTCATCACGCGGTCTTTCTTTTCCGGGCCTGCGAGCACGCGGTCGATCGCATCGTTGACTTCATCCATCGAGACTTCGGTCAAATTGCGGCGGGCGGCCAAAATTGCTGCTTCGTTGAGCAAGTTCGACAAATCCGCACCTGTGAAACCGGGAGTCCGGCGGGCGATTTTTTCCAAGTCCACGTCTTTCGACAAAGTTTTGCCGCGGGCGTGAACGTTGAGAATTTCGAGGCGGCCTCCAAAGTCGGGGCGATCGACCACAACTTGGCGATCGAAGCGACCCGGACGCAGCAGCGCGGCATCGAGCACGTCGGGGCGGTTCGTAGCAGCAATCAGAATGATGCCAGTATTGCCCTCAAAGCCGTCCATTTCGGTCAGCAACTGGTTGAGGGTTTGTTCCCGTTCGTCGTTACCACCGCCCAAACCAGCGCCCCGCTGGCGGCCTACTGCGTCAATTTCATCGATAAATACGATACAAGGAGCGTTGGTTTTAGCTTGTTCAAACAAGTCGCGGACGCGGGAAGCACCGACACCCACGAACATTTCCACAAATTCTGAACCGGAAATCGAGAAGAAGGGAACGCCAGCTTCTCCAGCCACTGCTTTTGCGAGCAGGGTTTTGCCAGTTCCGGGAGGGCCGACCAGGAGCACGCCTTTGGGGATTTTTGCTCCGACTGCGGTGAAGCGATCGGCATTTTTCAGGAAGTCCACGACTTCCGCGAGTTCTAGCTTGGCTTGTTCGATGCCGGCTACGTCGCCGAAAGTCACCTGAGTTTGAGGCTCCATTTGGACTCTAGCTTTCGATTTGCCGAAGTTCATGGCTTGGTTGCCGGGCCCGTTTTGGGCGCGCCGCACCAGGAAAAACAGTCCCACCAACAGCAGGATCGGGAAGAACAGGCTGCTGAGGGCTTTTACCCAGAAGCCTTCGTCGTTTTGGGGCAGAACTGAAATGTCTACATTGTTTTTGGTCAGGATGTTGATCAGTTCGGGGTCGTTCGGCAGGTTGACGAGTACCTTGTTGCCGTCCTGAGCTGTAACCAGAGCTTTGCTGCGGTCTGAACTGATATTTATTTTGTCTACTCTCTTGCTCTCGACTTCCTGAATGAATTGGCTGTACTTCCAAACTTCCCTACTTGGGGGCTGTTTGTCAAAAAATGCGGTTGCTAAGGCAATGACTACAATAGCCAGCAGCGCGTACAGTCCAGCGTTTCTCCACCGTTTATTCACCGAGGTCGATCCTCCTAATTATTTAGTCCCTGTGATTTGGGATTTTTTATTTATCTTAATCAATCTTAACGTAATTTTGACAATCCCCCGCCTAAAAGCCAGGGGATTCTTTCGTCAAAGGGAGCGCTACCGCTTTACCCTCAGAAAGCATCTTCACCGTGTGTCCCACGGCTGCAAGCCCTCGAATGAGAACCACTTGAGCGGCGGCGACATCTCTATCCGTCGTGTAGCCGCAATACTGGCATGAGTGAACCCGTTCAGATAATTCCTTTTTACCCGTTTCAGTGAGGCAATTAGGGCATATCTGACTTGTTTTCTTGCTGTCCACATAAAGGAAGAACACCCCGCGCTTACGGCAACACTGCTCTAGTATCTGGAAAAACTGACCCCATCCAGCATCTAGGCAATGCTTCCCTAAAAAGCCACGCGCCAGTCTCTTCAGGTTTAAGTCTTCTAAAAATATCATCCGCGCCAAGTCACAAAGATTGTGGGCTACAAGCCAGTGATAGTTTTTCCTGACATTGGCAATTCGCTCATGCAATTTACTTACTTTAACCTGAGTTTTTTTACGGTTACTTGAACCCTTGACCTTCCTTGATACACTCCGTTGCAGCAATTTAAGCTTGCGTTCGAGCTTCTTAAAAGGTTGTGGATTAGGGAAAAATCTACCGTTAGAAGCCACAGCAAAATGGCTAATGCCAACATCAACTCCAATGCCTTCACCATGAGGCATGACATCAGGGATTATTACGTCCCACTGCAACGTCAACATGGCAAACCAACCCCTGGCACGTCGGACTATGCGAACTTGGCGTAGGGTTGCACCATCAGGTATTTCACGGGACTGGCGAAACTTAACCCAGCCAACCATAGGTAGTTTGATAGTGCTGCCCTGAACGACGTTTTTTCGCAACTGGGGAAACACGAAAGAGCGCATAGTTCCCGGCTTCTTAAATCGGGGAAATCCATGTTTTTGCTCCCACATACTCACAAATGCTTTCTCAAGTCTCAAGAGTGTTTGTTGTAGGACTTGAGACTGTACCCGTTGCAAGTTTGAGTTAGTCTTTCGATTAGCGGTTAGCGACTTGCATTGACTTGCATAAGTTGGTCGTTTGGTCTCGGCGGGGATTGTGTATTCAGACCGGAGGGAGCAAGCGTTAATTTGGCAACTACGGGACTTAAACCAATCTTTGCGTTCAGTCAGCGCGTGGTTATAGACACGGCGACACTGTTCAAGCCAGTCCGTGAAAATAAATACTTGCTCTGATGTTGGCTTAAGTTTGAATTCGTAAGTTAGATTAAGCACTTGCATTTCCTCCAACTTCTAGTATATAGCTAGTTTAAGAAATACCAGGATGTTTCTTAAGGTAGCTCAACCTATAAAAGCCGTCTAACAAAGGACGGGACTTTAAACTCTTGTCATTACCCACATTTTTAAATCTGCTAAATTTCTCAAAAAGCAAATTTTGAAACCCCCTATTCTCTCGTTATTCATTTTTTATTATCAATAGTGCTTGACTAATGATAATAATAGCTTGTCTAATACCTTTACGCTGAAAAGGTTTCAGGAGATGTGGGTAATCACAAGGGCTTTCAACCCATTTTCTCAATAACCTGTTTTTGTGTTGTGAGGAATCTCGGCAAGGGCGATCGCTCGTCTGAGGTGGTGGAAACCGAACTGCCCTGCGCGGCGTCAGGAGATTCGGGTGTTGTCCTAATTTTTGCGTTTCATTATACACTATCAGACAGAATTTGTCAATATTCTCAAAAGTGGTGGCGATCGCGTTAATCTCTTTTATCGCGTTAATCCCTTTTTCGGTTAAATAGTCCTGAACGCAGAAACCGGTTTTTTTGACGGAAATACTGCATTTGAGTCTTTAATTCGAGTAAAAAACCCGGTTTATTTGGTATTTATGCTTAAGTCCTATTAAACTGTTAAGGTAAAGCAGGACTGACCCAGAAACCAAGTTTGTTTACCACAAATCGTCATTTACCAAAGAGTCTGATCTCAAAAACCGGGTTTCTTTGGTGGCTAGATTTAACTTCAGGGTTTTTTCTCGAAAACGCACTCCCGTATTATAAACACAATGAATTAAGGAGAAAATTTGATAATGACTTCAGAAATGAATAAAATTATTCCTGCCGAAATTAAGTACGATCAATTTTATCAGGCTATTAAACAAATAGCGAAAGAAGAAGATATCAAAACCATTTTAGAAATAGGGTCATCTTCCGGTGAGGGAAGTACAGAAGCATTTGTCACAGGAATTAGAGAAAATCCCCATCATCCTCAACTTTTTTGCATGGAAATATCCCAGGCAAGATTTACCGAATTACAAAACAGATATGCTAAGGACGGCTTTGTAAAATGTTATAATGTTTCATCAGTAGGACTGAATAAATTTGCTACGGAAAAAGAAGTTATTGATTTTTATAATTCTTACCAAACAGCACTGAATCAATACCCCCTAGAACGAGTCTTAGATTGGCTCAGACAAGACCTAAAATATCTCCAAGATTCAGGAGTATCTCAGGCAGGAATTAAGCAAATAAAATCTGAAAATAAAATCATTTTTTTTGATGTTGTCTTAATAGATGGTTCTGAATTTACCGGCGAAGCTGAATTAGATGAAGTCTATGGGGCTAAATTTATATTTCTGGATGATATTAATACTTTTAAAAACCATAAAAATTACCATAAACTTCTCAAAGATCCTAATTATAAACTCCTCTTGCATAATCTTCATCTGCGAAATGGTTATGCCATTTTCCAGCAAAAAAAATTTGCGTTTAATGAAGAACAAATCGAACAACGGCTTGTACAAAGATTAGTTCGTCAAGGGATGACAGTTTTCGATATTGGAGCAAATATTGGTAACTATTCTCTTTTGTTTAGTAATTTAGTCGGACTTGAAGGAAAAGTATATTCATTTGATCCGACTTCTACTACTTTTAATAGACTAAAAGAACGAACAGAAAATAATCCGAATATTTTCCTGTTTCAGAATGCAGTATTTTCCGAGAATAAACTGATTGAATTTAATGAATTTCCTGAGGATTTTTCGGTTTGGAACAGCATCGGCAGACCGCAGATGGAAAATCCGGCAAATCCCCAGGAATATGTACCTATTGTCAAAAGCGAAACCGTTAGCGCGATTACAGTTGATTCATTTTGTCAAAAACATAATATTGAGAAAATAGATTACTTAAAAATCGATGTAGAAGGAGCTGAAAGTGATGTTCTTAATGGTTGCCTGAATCTTTTAGCAAGAAAAGCAATTGAGTTTATTCAGTTTGAAATATATCAAAAAATGTTAGAGGGAATGCAGCACACCGCCCAAGAAACTTTTGATTTACTCATGGCCAATGGTTATGAGTGTCATTGTATAGAAAAAACGGGTGCGATTGGTCGAGCAGTTGTAAACTCTAATGCTTTCTATGAAAATTATATTGCGTTTCCATCACTTCCCCTTCATTTCTTTACCATCGTTCTCAATGGTGAACCCTTCATCCGTTATCATATTGATGTCTTGAAAAAATTACCCTTTCGATGGCACTGGCATATTGTCGAGGGGGTGGCCGATTTAAAACATGATACGGCTTGGAGTGTCACTCTGGGCGGTAACATTTCTGATGATGTTCATCGCGACGGACGCAGCCTGGATGGGACTACCGAATATTTAGATGAACTGGCTCGTCTTTATCCCCAAAATATTAGCATTTATCGTAAGCCAGAGGGCGAATTTTGGGAAGGCAAACGAGAAATGATAAATGCTCCTATTGCCGGGATTCCTGAAGAGTGTGTATTGTGGCAAATTGATGTAGATGAATTCTGGACTTTTGAGCAAATTTGCCAAACTCGACAGATGTTTATTGAACATCCTGAAAAAACTGCGGCTTTTTATTGGTGTTGGTATTTTGTTGGGGAAAATTTAGTTATTAGCACTCGTAATTGTTATGCAAATAATCCTCAATATGAATGGCTACGCACTTGGCGTTTCAAACCAGGTATGGTATGGGCAACCCATGAACCGCCCAGATTAGCGGAACCCTTACCTAACGGTAAATGGCGTGATGTCGCGTTTGTTAATCCTTTTCGACATCAAGAAACCGAAAAAGAGGGGTTAGTTTTCCAACATTTTGCCTACGTTACCCCGAATCAATTGCGCTTTAAAGAGCAATATTATGGTTATAAAAATGCGACTTCCCAATGGTTAAATCTGCAACAACAGACTCAATTTCCTGTCTTATTGCGTCAATACTTTGATTGGGTTAAGGATGAGAGTCAAGTCAATAGCGCGATCGCCTGTGGAGTCGAACCCATTGCACAACGAGATATTAGTACAAAAACTTGGCAATTTAAAACTGTGTCTCCTTTACCTGCACTTGCTGTTAAGCCTAGTCAAAAATATCCGACAATTGTCATTGATGGTGTATTTTTTCAACATAATAATACAGGCATTGCACGCGTTTGGAAATCCCTCTGGCAAGAATGGGCAAATACGAACTTTGCTCAACATATTATCATTTTAGATCGGAACGGAACTGCCCCTAAAATTCCCGGTCTTCGTTATCGTACTATTCCCCTTTACGATTATGGTAATACCGATCGCGATCGCGCGATGCTCCAACAAATCTGCGATGAAGAAAAAGCCGATTTATTTATTTCTACTTATTATACAACGCCTTTGTCAACGCGATCGGTATTCATGGCCTATGACATGATTCCAGAGTTGATGGGACAAAATATTGCTCATTCCGAGTGGAGAGAAAAGCATTGCGGTATCCGCCACGCCTCTGCCTACATCGCCATTTCCGAAAATACAGCCCGCGATTTAGTTAAAATTTTTCCGCAGATATCCTCAGCTTCTGTCGCTGTAGCGCACTGCGGAATTGACGCCCATTTCTCGCCAGCCGATAGAGAAGAAATCGCAGCTTTTAAGTCAAAGTACAGCATTGCTAAACCCTATTTTCTTTTGGTAGGCGAGAGGGTAGGCTGGCATGGTTACAAGAATGGGATATTATTCTTCAAAGCCTTTTCTCAACTTGCCAATAAGTTTGACTTTGATATAGTCTGCACAGGCGGCAAACCTGTATTAGAACCCGATCTGCAATTGTACTGTTCTGGAATCACTGTCCGCACGCTGCAACTAAGCGATAGCGAATTGAGAGTTGCTTATTCGGGTGCTGCGGTATTAGTTTATCCGTCGAAATATGAAGGCTTTGGGTTGCCAGTCATCGAGGCCATGGCTTGCGGTTGTCCAGTCATCACTTGTCCAAACGGTTCGATTCCAGAAGTAGCAGGACAAGCAGCGGTTTATGTAGGCGGCGATGATGTCAGCGGGCTTGTCAATGCTTTGCGGGAAATACAGAAGCCTGCTGTCCGCAACTCATTAATTGCGGCGGGGTTAGAGCAAGCTAAGAAGTTTTCCTGGTCGAAAATGGCTGCAACTGTTAGCTCTGTTTTGGTTCAAGTAGCTGAGCATTCCGTTCAACGGCAAGCCGATCGAGCCTTGCAGAGCGTATCAGAGAATTATGACACATTGCAGCCTGTCCAGTCGGTTTTCAAAGTATCTGCGATCGTTTCTACTTACAATTCCGAAAAATTTATTCGCGGCTGCTTGCAAGACTTGGTAGATCAAACGCTGTACAAACAAGGCGAACTGGAAATCATAGTGATTGACAGCGCTTCCCAACAAAATGAACAGTCTGTTGTGCGGGAATTTCAAGCAAAATATCCGAATATTGTGTACGATCGCACCCCTGAACGCGAGACCTTATATGCCGCCTGGAACCGAGGAATCAAGATGTCGCGCGGAGCTTACATTACTAATGCTAACACCGATGACAGACACCGCCCAGACGCTCTAGAAATCATGGCGAAATACTTGGATGAAAACGCCGAAGTAAGTCTGGTTTATGCTGACCAATTAATTACCACCGCAGTTAACGATACTTTTGCCAAAACCCAAGCCGAAAAGCGGTGGAATTGGCCGGAATTTTCCTATAGCGAACTGGAACGCCGCTGCATTACAGGTTCTCAACCGATGTGGAGAAAATCGCTGCACGACAAACACGGCTATTTCCGAGCAGAATTGACTGCGGCTGGCGATTACGAATTTTGGCTGCGGATTGGCAAAACCGAAAATATTGTGCGTCTCCCAGACATTCTCGGCTTGTACTGCGCCAACGAACAAGGTTTAGAACACGGTTCAGGGCGATCGCAACAAGAAACGCTTAAGATATGGAATGAATACGGCATCATCCGCCGAGGCGTCAAGCCAGCCACTACCGTCCCCGTTGCAATCTCTCCGTCACAGCTAAACGCCATGCCCTACCGCACCCCCGAACCAGCACTCGTCAGCATCATCATCCCCTGCTACAACCACGCCAATCTACTCAGAGAAGCTGTTGAAAGTGTTGCCAATCAAACCTATCAAAATTGGGAGTGCATCATTGTCAACGACGGCAGCACCGATGATACCAGCAACTTCGCAAATTATTTAATTCAATTGTATTCTCAAAAAGCGCTGCGCCTCATCGACAAACCCAACACTGGGCCCGCTGATTCCAGAAATGTTGGCGTTCAGAATTCCTCAGGAAAATTCATTTTATTCCTAGATGCTGACGATAAAATTCATCCCAAGTTTTTAGAGGAGTGCATTGAAATTTTATTAGCGAAACCGAATGTAGGTTTTGTCTATACAGATGTGCAGCACTTCGGAGCAAACTGCGATTTAGTCACCCACGGCGACTTTGAACCCAATAAATTTTTGAGAGACAATCAAGCCCCCGCTACTTCCTTATTTAGAAAAGAAATTTACGAGCAAGTAGGCGGCTTAAAAAAAGTGATGAAGCTGGGATGCGAAGACTGGGAGTTTTGGATTTCTGCCTATGAAAAAGGCTGGTCGGGCTATCGTTTAGCTCAGCCTTACCTCTACTACAGGCAACACGGCGACGGCTCTAGCAGAACCCAAAAAATGGCTGGAGAGCGCGCAAAATTAGACTTGATGAGAGCTACAATTGTTAACCTGCACTCTCAACTTTACAAACCCGAAGAAGTGCGTTGGTCAGAACAAATTTTGCAGCAACACGGCAACTTGATTGCTGATGAATTAGCTCAATTCAACAAACCAGAACAATTTTTAGCTTCCCTTTCGCAATACTTGGGAGACTATCAAAAAGAACAAACCAATCAAGTTGCTCTCGCTCACATCCGCCAAAGCCGCCGGCAACTTGCTGATTATTGGCTGAATCTGCCCGCAGAACAACTAGAAACTGCCTACTCCGGCGATGCAGGTAAGGCACATCAAATGCTGCTCAACAGCACTATCAAATATGAAGCACTGACAGATACTGAACAGAGTTTGATCGGTCAACTAGCAGCACATCTCTCCCAGGGAATTAAAACTCTGAAAGATGTTAACTACTTACTAGCAGCCGCTCTCTACCGTCGTGCTGACCAGTTGCGGCTGAAGTATGAAAACGCATCTATACCCAATTGGTTTGTCAACGACTATCTCAAATTTATGTTTGCTGCGCCCACTCTCTTTCAAGAACTAGGAGAGGCTGACAATTATTGTCGCTACGTGCAGGGATGGGTCAGTTACGTACACAGCAATATCTTCAAGAACCAAAATTCACAAATTTGGCAGCAAATCGCCTGGTTTTTCACTCAAACCGCTAACTTTATCCCTTTGTACTTCAACAGCGAAAATCTCAAGGAAATCTACAGGAAGCGGGCGGATATTATTGAATTTGCGATGAAAAATCGCGGGGCTGCCATTGATTGCATTTTTCCGGCAAGGCCTGCAAACAGACAGAAAATTCGCGTCGGAGTTCTGACTAAACATTTCGGGGCGATGACGGAAACTTTCGCTACTTTGCCTGCTTTTGAATATCTGAATCGAGAACAGTTTGAGATTATTTTGTACGCTCTAAATCTCGACGGGAATAAACTAGAACAGTATTGTCAGAGTCGCGCTGACAGGCTGGTGCAATTGCCCAGTGATTTGCCAAGTCAAGTTCAGGCTATCCGCGCTGATGACTTAGATATTCTGTTGGTTGCTACGAATATTACTGCTGTCGCTCATCCGATTAGTTTGCTGGCGCTGCATCGATTGGCGCGGGTACAAACTACTTGTTTTAATTCTCCTGTGACGACGGGAATGCGCCACATCGACTATTATATTGCTGGCAAGTTGATGGAACCTGCAATTGAGGGACGCGCGCATTATCGCGAGGAATTAGCAACTATTGACGGCCTGGGCTGCTGTTTTAGCTATACCCTGGAACCTTATACTCCTAATATTCAACTCAACAGAAATAGCGTTGGCATTTCTGAGGAATCGGTTGTGTTTGTTTCGAGCGCGAATTTGTATAAATTGGTGCCGGAGTTAAGGGAAACTTGGGCGAAGATTCTGGCGGCGGTTCCTAATTCTGTTCTGTTTTTGATGCCTTTTGGCCCTAGCTGGACTAATTATTATCCTGGGGCGGCTTTTGTGAATAATATGCAAGGGGTTTTTGCTAAGTATGGGGTTGAGAGTCAGCGTTTGCGGGTGTTGAAGACTTTTCCTAACCGTGCGGATGTTAAAGAAGTTTTGAAGTTGGGTGATGTTTATTTGGATTCTTTCCCTTATGCGGGGACTACTTCTCTTGTGGATCCGCTGGAGGTTGGATTGCCAACTGTTGTCAGGGATGGTGATACTTTACGATCGCGCATGGGAGCGGCTGTGGTACGATCGCTCTTGATGCCAGATTTAATTGCCCGTGACGAAGCATCTTACATTCAGCTAGCCGTTACCCTGGCGACTAACCCGCAGTTGCGGCAGCAAAAACGCCAGGAAATTCAGGAAAAAATGCAAGCCAATCCCGCCTGTTTTGACAGTGTTGCATACTCGGGGGCGATCGGCAAATTATTCCAAGAACTCTTTGGCAACTGGCAAACCAGCCACCTGGAAGCATCGCGCAACTTACAGGATAGCATTCCCAAGCAGCCAGATTTTGACGAGATTCTCTCGAACAACGTCCAGCTTTACCAAAGAAACTCATCAAACATCTCAGCAATATCCGAACTGCGTCAAATCCGCAAACAAATCGCTGATTTTTGGCTAAACGTCCCCACCGAAAACCTGGAATCCACCTATAAAAGTGCTGCCGGAAAAAACTATCAAATGCTGCTGCACAGCTACTTTCAACATCAAGCAATGATGGAAGGCGAACAAATATTTTTGCAGCAACTAACCCAGATTAGCAAAGGATTAGTGCATCCTAAAGCTGTCAACGCCTTGCTGGCAGCGATGCTGTATTTCCCGCCGGGAACCATGCGAATTCCCGACGCTCGCAACCGTTTGCCCCACTGGTTAATTGACGATTACGAACAAGTTTTTGAGACGGAAGGCGCCGTCAAGTCAGAGTCTAGTTCTGAGTTGCTAGTTCAATACATTCAATCCGCGCAATTTGCCAATCTACTGTTAGGATGCGTCAATCTTTACCGCATCGATCCGTCTGACGAATCGGTAGTTTTGGAACTCCGCCAAATCCGCAAACAACTGGCTGATTTTTGGCTGAGTGTTCCCTCAGAACAATTGCAAAATGTTTACCGAGGAGAAGTTCGCAAAGGATATCAAGCAATACTTAGCTGCGGCTTGCAAGCGGAATCAATGACTGAAGCCGAACAAAAGTTTTTGCAGCAATTAACCGAAATTAGCAAAGGGTTGGTGCATCCTCAAGCTATCAATGCTTTGCTGGGTGGAATGCTGTACTTTGTACCGGGAAAAATGCGGGTTGCCGACGCTCGCACCCGCTTGCCGCAGTGGTTGATTGACGATTACGAAAAGGTGTTTGAAATCCCATTCGCGGACAATCAACAAACGATTGTCAACCAAGATTATCTGCCGCAGTTTCTCAATCAATTAACTGCTGCGGTGAATCTTTATCAAATCGACCCGACGGCTGAATTGGTAATAGCAGATTTGCGGGAAATTCGCAAGCAAATTGCTGATTTGTGGCTGAGTGTTTCTGGCGAACAACTTGAACTTTTTTACCGGAGCGATTTCGGTAAAGGTTACAAGGCAATGCTGGGCTGTGGGTTTGTTAACGAGCCGCTGACTGATACTGAACGTGCTGTTTTGACTTCATTGGTTGCTGAGTTGAGTAAAGGATTTGGAATGCCTAATGCTGTGAATTATTTGTTAGCGGCGAGGCTGTTTTGTCGCGCTGGACAGTTGCAAGTTCAGGATGCGAATAGTTGTTTGCCTGAATGGTTGTTTGAGGATTACGAGCAGTTTGTTGGGGGTGCGGTTCAGGTGGCTGTGAAGTAAACGAAGGTAATTTGTATCGAAAACACAGGAAATATTCTAGTGTCTAGCGGCACTAAAACCCTAACCAACCTCGAAGAGATTGCTCCAGTCGCTCAGCATCAGAATCCGCTAATTTGCCAATCGTCATTGCAATCAAGCTTTCATGTACTGTATACAAGCCTCGCTTGACTGCTGTAGCCACATTTAACCCTGCTGTTGACCATTCAGCGAGTACGAACTCACCCTCAAGTAAGGATGCAGTTTTGCTTGTCAATGGCACAATCATTATGTCTTGAGATACGTGCGGCGCACTCACAACAATTGCTGGTCTTACCTTAGAACTAGACAAGTCTGAAAAGGGATATCGAACCAAAATTATGTCATTTTTAGAGTAGCTGGGCATAGACATCATCCTCAGTATTATCCCAAACTGTATCTAATGATGTTTGACTGGCTTGAAGCCAAAACTCAGCTTCTTCATCAGGTAAGAGTGTTACTAATACTTTTGCCCCTTCGGGTAACTCTGATAACTCCAGCAGTTCAATTTTCCCTTGTCGAACAGTAGCCCAAAGCGTTTTTAGCATATCCACCTCATAAACTGTGCTTTATGCAATTTGCAGATTTCTGGTAGGTTGTCGCACTGAGCGACCAATTACAACCTAACACACATAGAGCGAGGAAGTATTTAAGCCTGATTTAGTATCAATTCAAGACGAGTTCTGGATGTTGCGGCTCAAATAACGGGCGTGTTACTTGGCGCAGCAGCACTGTTTCTAAACTGCCTTCTACTACGTCTGCTGCTTCTATTTCTAATTCTCCCCACAAGAATCGATCGCCTTTATTTGGCATTTTACCGAAAGTGTGGAGCGCGAATCCGGCGATTGTTTGGTAAGCTTGGTTGGTGGGCAGGTTTAACCCGAGTTTTTCGTTGACTGCTGTTACTTCCCAGATGCCGGAAATTAGTGCTGAATGAGCATCTTTTTGAACGAGAGTTGCTTCGGAAGCTGATAGCAGCGGTTCGGACTTTTTACTGGTAATCCAACCTGTCAGCAGCCGCACTGTACCGTTGAGAACTGCTAGCAGCGGCCACAGTATTTTTGAGCAGATTTCGAGGGCGGGCATCAGCAGCAAAGCGGTGCGTTCGGGAGCGTGGGTTGCTAATACTTTGGGGATGAGTTCTCCTAATACTATCTCGATGTAAGTTACGAAGATGAAAGCTACGGGAACTGCGATCGAATGTGCAGTCAGCATAGCAGGAAAATGACCGATCGGCAATTTGTCGATCCAGGGTTCGATCCAGTGTACAGTCGCACCCTCGCCCAACCAACCCAACAGCAGACTCCCTGCGGTTGTGCCTGTTTGAGTCACGGACAGGTAATGCGGTATGTTGTTCTGAGCTTGGTGGACGAGTTCGGCGGTTTTGGCGTTTGGGCGATCGCCCAACTGGGCGAGTTGGCGGATTTGATGGCGATCGGCCGATACTAATGCTAGTTCTGACGCCACAAAAAACGCGATTAAAAGTGTTAAGCCCAGCAACATTGCTAATCTCAGCAATGTTTCGGCGACTTCTATTTCCAGACAAGTAAGGTTGTTCAAAATAGATAAATAATATGATGATAGATGTTTTCGACTAACGCCTTTATTTTAGCTTAGCCATTCAGATAGATTGACCGCCTGACATATCGGATATCCGCACTACCCGTATTCGTAGGGTGCGCCGCGGCGCACCTTACCCGTACAAGTTGTGAACTCTTACTCTTATCTTCCCTTCTATTCTCTTCCTTAGCGCCCTTAGCGCCTAAGCGCTACGCGCAGGCTACGCCAACGCGGTTCGTTAAAAAAAAATCCAATTCACAAACCCGAAACTAACTGCTGTATCAACCCTCCGTTATCTCCCGCAGCGAGTTAATTTCCGTCAAAGTCTGCTCCGGATCGGACTTCAACCCGCCTTGAATGTAATTCAACTTCACTTCTTCCAACAAATCCGACAGCAGAGACTGCAATTCCCCGAGAGTTTTCTCATCTTGCAATTCCCGCCGCAAACTTTGATTGAATTCTTGGCTGAAATTATCGATAATTTTTCGCCCTTTATCGTCTTCGTAAGTAGTTGCTACCACATCAACCGCAGTTTGAGCCAGATAATTTGCTAGCTGTTCTGTCATTTCCTTAGGCAGAATATTAACCGGAGAGAAAGTTTGCAGGAGTTGATAAAAATCCGACTGTTTGATTGTTGTTTCCAGATTGTGGTGCAGCAATTCTTCCAAACCCGGTTGCACCTGCGGCAAAACTTTGTAAATTGTCAGATCCAAAATCCGGTTGGTAATTTGTTCGATCGTATTTTCCTGATTGACGTGAAGGTAGGGCTGCTGCGGTTCCAGCAGTACCCGCGCTGCGTCGCCCTGTTCGATCGAACTTTGAGCTTGATTGATAAACCGCACCATCATGTATTCCGACATCGTATCGGCTAAATAAGCCACCGGTTCGTAGGTAATTTGAGCAACTGCGCGATCGAGATTCACCAAACCCGACTTGTGGAGGCGCACCAATACCGGCAGAATCCGCCACCCCTGCCAAATCGGCACCAGCAGAAACACCTCGTACCAGCGCCTCAGCACAAAATTCGACCAAGGTATCCCCGGTTTGCGGCGGGTGTGGAACAGACTTTTAATCGCAAATTCCGCCCAGAAAAAACCGATAAACCACGCATCAATTCGCCAAAACCCGTCAGCGTTTTGCAAATATTCGGGATTTGGCAAACTCGAATTAATGCCTTTAATCGGGTCGTAAATTTTAACTAAACCCGGAAAATAGTTCTGATAAACAGGCCGCAACTGAAGGTAACTGAAATGAAAAAGCACCAGCAAGAAATTTACCACCGCTACTAATGCGCTCAGTTTTGCCCAAGAAATGGCTTTTTTGGACAATTGTACATCGGTGCTGTTAACAGTTGTGTTGGAATCTGACATAAAAGTAATTTTCTGAGTTTGCTAATCGATAAATCTATCTTGTGGCCGACGCTAAAAAACTCCTAACCTCTTATAATCCCTTGGTGAAGGATAAGTATAAGGAAACCAAAAGCCGTGAACTTAAAAACAGTCGTATCGCTGCTCAAAGAAACTTTTACTCAATGGCAAGAAGATAAAGCGCCAACCCTAGCCGCCGCCCTAGCCTATTACACAGTCTTCTCCCTCGCCCCGCTGTTAATTATCGTAATTGCGATCGCGGGTTTAGTCTTTGGTGAAGAAGCAGCCCAAGGTCAAATCGTCGCCCAACTCCAAAGTTTAATCGGCAAAGATGGCGCCCAAACCGTCCAAGAACTGATCCTCAAAGCTTCCGAACCCAAGTCGGGAATGATTGCTACTATAGTCGGCGTCGCTACACTTTTGTGGGGCGCTTCCAACGTGTTTACTAACCTTAAAGAAGCCCTCAATACTATTTGGAATGTTTCACCGCCTCCCGGACGCGGCATCTGGGGATTTTTGCAAGACCGCGTATTGTCTTTTGCGATGATTTTGGGCATAGGCTTTCTACTGCTAGTATCTTTAGTAATTAGCGCCGTTTTAGCAGCCGTCAGCTATTGGTTGAACAACTGGCTGCACTTGCCTGTCAACATTTGGCAGGTTGTGGACTTTGCTATCTCCTTTGGTGTAGTTACGCTGCTTTTTGCCTTAATTTACAAACTTTTGCCCGATGTCGATCTGGCCTGGAATGATGTGGCGATCGGCGCCGCCATCACCTCAGTGCTGTTTACGATCGGCAAATCTCTAATTGGAGCTTACCTCGGAGGTAGCGGTATTGCCTCTACCTACGGTGCTGCGGGATCGTTCGTGATTATCCTGCTTTGGATTAATTATTCCGCTCAAATTCTCTTCTTAGGTGCCGAGTTTACCCAAGTTTGGGCTAACAGATACGGCTCTCTAATGCAAGGTTCGCGAAAGAATGTCCTCAACAGCGAAAAGGGGGAATCCTCCGCACACAAACATCGGCACAATTCTTAACATTAGACAAACTGGAAATTTGAGGTTAAACTACAACCCCGGTTTGAGAGAAGAAGGAAGTTCGGCAACGGATTACGTAACGGATTTAACGGATGGATGTTGAGCTACGAGGGAAGGAGGCAGAGGAAAAAGGCGGAAGGCGGAAGGTGGAAGGCAGAAGGAAAGAAAAATTTTGAAGGCAATAATTTTGCTTTTTTTCATCGCCCTCTAACATTCTGTCTTCGGGACGATTTACTTCTGCTTTCTCGAAATCCCTACCTATTTATCGCCCCGGACAAAAATTATGCCTCCGACTGACGGGATCATCTCGAACAGCAAGCTGAAAGCAGGTTCGAGTTTGATCCCGGCTCAAATACGGAAAATTCCCTTCACCTTCGTTGGTTGCCATTTAGATTATCTAAAGTTTGATCTGCTGCAGGTCTCTATCAGCAGAAGGAAGTCGTCTTTCAATTTTGCCCCTGCAACTTATCCCGGAAGGATGATTGAACCCTCGCGAATTTTGACTTTAATAAAAATTAGCTTTAACCTTCCATTCCCCGCGCAGTAGGCAAAATCGCACTTTCAATCTGCTGCAAGTTATTTTTAAAATTTTGGTAAACAATCATGATTTCATTAACTAAAAAACGCATCGCTCTCATCTCCGTACACGGCGATCCCGCTGTGGAAATTGGTAAAGAAGAAGCGGGCGGGCAAAATGTTTACGTGCGTCAAGTAGGGGAAGCTCTGGCGCAACAGGGGTGGCAAGTTGATATGTTCACCCGCTCATCCGATCGCGAACAAGCAAGCATTGTACAGCACAGCCCCAATTGCCGCACAATTCGCCTAGTAGCAGGGCCGCAAGAATTTATTCCCCGCGACGAACTTTACGGATATTTGCCAATCTTTGTTCGCGAATTTCAGAAGTTTCAGTTAGAGTCAGGCTTTCAATATTCTTTAGTTCACACGAATTACTGGCTGTCTTCTTGGGTGGGAATGGAGTTAAAAAAATCCCAACCCCTGCAGCAAGTTCATACTTACCATTCTTTGGCAGCAGTTAAATACAAGTCGGTTTCGACAATTCCGATGATTGCCAAAACCAGGCTGCAAGTAGAAAAAACACTTTTGGAAACAGCCGATCGCGTGGTGGCTACCAGTCCCCAAGAAAAAGAGCACATGAGGTCTCTGGTGTCGTCAAAAGGCAATATTGATATCATTCCCTGCGGTACCGACATTCAGCAGTTTGGCTCGATCGGGCGATCGGCCGCCCGCCGCCAGTTGGGAATAGCCCCAGAAACCAAAGTCGTGCTGTACGTCGGCCGTTTTGACCCCCGCAAGGGCATCGAAACCTTAGTCCGCGCCGTCAGTCTGTCAGCGCTGCGGGGTAAAGCCGATTTAAAACTGATAATTGGCGGCGGCTGGCGCGAGGGGGAAAGCGACGGTAAAGAGCGCGATCGTATCGGCAGCATCGTTGAAGAATTAGGCATGACCGACATTACCAGTTTTCCCGGCGGCTTGAGCCGAGACATTCTCCCCGCCTACTACGCAGCCGCCGATGTCTGCGTCGTTCCCAGCCACTACGAACCCTTCGGTTTAGTCGCCATTGAAGCGATGGCCTGCGGCACGCCCGTAGTCGCCTCCGACGTGGGAGGGCTCAAATATACCGTAGTGCCGCGAGAAACAGGTTTGCTCGCGCCGCCGAAAAATGAAGCAGCCTTTGCTGGTGCGATCGATCGGCTGTTAGTTGACTCAGTATGGCGCCAGCAACTCGGACAAGCAGGCCGCAACCGCGTCGCAACCTATTTCAGTTGGGACGGTGTAGCCTCCCAACTAAGTCAACTTTACACTCAACTCCTCGAACAATCGGCCATTCAACTTGACCCCGTGAGCGCTTAGTAGTATCACTTAGTATGGTTGAAGCCAGTTTCCCGTCGATCCCTGTTCCTCTCATCCGTTCTAACTGGGAACCTTCAACTAGAAGTGATATCAGGAGGTACTCTTGTACGCACCAGAACATCTGGGAAGCCATCTGCAACCCATGGAAGACATCGAGCTAATTCGCCTGTGGGTGGATCGAACGACCCCCCGCAGCAAGCGCTTTAGCTGGCAGACGGCCAACAGTTTTCGGCTGTTTGTAAAAAAACCGCTGGCAGAAGTGACTCTGACAGATGTCCATACTTTCGCCGCAGCCATGAGGGCTCGCAAACTTCCACCCCGTTTCTACAAACAAACCTTGCTAGCGCTGAAATCGCTGTTCGCCTTCGGCCAGCAAAGGAGAATTTTGCCCGCAGCCCTTCCCCTGCAAGGATGGCCGGTGCGGCAGCGCAGCAAGCAGTCCAAACGCCTCCGTTTTAGGCTGTCGTGGAGTTTGTGCATCTGTTTGTGCTTTTTTTTGGGTAGAATGACCCCGAAACTCTGGGGGCAAACAGTCTCCGCAGAAATCTCGCCGCCTCCGAAACGCTTGACTGCCTCGGCAGAAAGCTCGCCGGCTGGGGGGGAACTGTTGCCGAAAGTTGCAACTCACGACTCACCAAACAAAGGAAAAGATAACGAGAATCAAGAGGATAACGAGGATAACATTGAGCGCGATCGAGTCAAAGCCTTTCTCGACACCATCGCCAGCGCCGAAGGCACCGCTAGCGCCGACGGCTACCGCACCCAGTACACCGGCACCACATTTGTCAGTTTCACCGACCATCCCAGGGAAATGAGATGCGGCCGCCGCTACGGCACAAAGCTGTGTTCCGACGCTGCGGGGCGGTATCAGTTTCTGAGCACAACTTGGGACAGATTCGCCAAAAAATTTAGCATCACTGATTTCAGCCCCGAAAATCAAGACTTTGTAGCTGTAGAGTTGATCCGAGAAAAAGGTGCCTTAGAAGATATAGAAGCGGGTCGATTGGAGTCAGCAGTGAGAAAACTCGCCTACATCTGGCCTTCTTTTCGGCGTTTTGGCGGTTCCGTGGAATCGTCGATGCCCAAACTCGAAGAAATGTATCGGCAAAATTTAGGGATTTACCGCCCTGGATTGGTTGTGAGCAATTAGTCGGTCGATTTTAGATTTTAGAATTGACTTGCAGCGCAGTGAATCTGGGAGCTTGAACAAAAGTCTCAAATTTGGGGAGCGTCTACTCAGAAGCATCGGGGGCTGGTACCCGTTTCTTGCGGCTCAATATTTCAAGGACGAGTTAGGAGTTGGGTTTAGGGATTTTGGATGAAATTTTGACATCCAAAATTTAGAATGGGGGATTTATGGGTGATGTCTATTCTTTGGTATGTTAAAAATTATGCTAATTTTCCATCTTCCATGTTAACGATGCGATCGGCAATATCCAAAATTCGGTTATCGTGGGTCACTAACAAAATAGTACAACCTTGTTCTTTGGCTAGTTGCTGCATCAAAACCACCACTTCGCGCCCGGATTTGCTGTCCAGGGCTGCTGTCGGTTCGTCTGCCAAAACAATTTGCGGGTGACTGACCAAAGCCCGGGCGATCGCAACTCTTTGTTTTTGTCCGCCAGACAAATCATCTGGATAATAATTAACCCGCTGTTCCAGCCCTACCAATTCTAGCATTTGTGCCGAGCGATCGCGCATTTGGGAACGCGACAAATTCCCGTGAACTTCCAAACCCATTTGCACGTTTTGCAGCGCCGTCAAACTGCGGTGCAAGTTGTGCGCTTGAAAAATATAGCCAATTTTGCGCCGTCCTTTCACCAATATATCGGAACTAGCCTTGCACATTTCTTGACCGAGAATTTTGAGACTGCCAGATTGAGTTGACCGCAGTCCGCCAATCAAAGTCAAAAGCGTGGTTTTTCCCGAACCGGAAGGCCCCGTCATCAGCACAATTTCCCCAGCATTAATTTCCAGGTTGATGTCAAAAAGTACCTGTTTTCGCAGTTGACCTTGACCGAAGTAGTGGTCGAGTTTGTGTGCGGCAATTACAGGTTCAGGAATCTGTAAATTGTTAGTTGTTTCGCAAACAGTAGCAGAATTCATGATTGATTATTTTGAAGTTTGAAATTTAAGGATGAACCGCAGAGGCGCAGAGAACGCAGAGGAGAAAGACGAGATTGATAATGCGCGCGAGGCCGTATTGTGGTCAACTCGATTAAAACATATCTGCCGGGTCTGCTGCTTGCAGTTTTCGAGTAGCAATAGCACCTGAAATACTGCACATAACCGCGTTCAAAATCAATATTGTAAATGCTCGAATGAGCGTCATGTACAGGGGTAAATTTGTAGCTTTACGAGTTAAGGCGTAAAGTCCAAAAGAGACTCCCAATCCTGGGAAAAAACCGATTATTGATAAAATTAGAGCTTCTTCAAAAACAATGCCGAGCAAATAAACATTGCGGTAGCCCATCGCTTTAAAAGTAGCGTATTCTGCCATATGGTCGCTGACATCGGTTGAGAGAACTTGGTAAACAATAATTACTCCTACTACAAAACCCATCGCTACGCCTAAATTAAACACAAAGCCGACGGCAGTATTCTTAGCCCAGTAATTTTTCTCAAAATCGATAAATTCTTGTTTAGTAAGTACCTTGACATCCTCCGGCAAGTATGCTTTTAAAACTTGTTGAACTTGCACGGGGTCAGCACCCGGTTGCAGTTGAATTAATCCGGCATTAACACTGGCGGCGTTTTGTCTGGGAAACAGGCGCAGGTAATTTTGATCGCTAGTCATCAAGATGCCGTCGGCGGCAAAAGATGCTCCCACTGTGAATAACCCGCTGACGGTAACGGTGCGCCGCTCGATCTCAGTTTTAACCGACTTTCCTCGATCGATTTCGGCGATCGTCCTTTGGTAATCTCCCCTCGCAGCGCGATCGAACAGCACAGTATCCGGCAATTTAATCGCGCTCAAATTTTGGTTGACTTCTGGAAGCGCAAACGCAGGGCGATCGGGATTGAAACCCACCACCATCAGCGACGTTTCCCGCCGAGTTTCGGGATTTTTCCAGTTGGCAATTTTCACGTAAAGCGGATCGGCTGATTTCACGCCCGGTACATTCATTGCTTGATACAATCTGCGCCGGGGGAAGGAAGATAAATTAATTAAATTTCGGGCTTGGGGGTGAATCAAAACTAAGTCTGTTTGCAATGTTGCGTGCAGGCGCGTATTGCTGGTGTAGAGAGCATTTTGGAAGCCCAACTGCATGAACATCAGAATGTCAGCAAAGGCAATTCCTGCTACTGCAACCGCCATTCGCCCTTTGTCGCGACTCAGTTGCAGCCATCCGAGGGGAGTTCTGCGTCTTAACTGTTGTAAGGGTTTGATGAGTCCAATCATAGGATTTTAGATTTTAGATTGTGGATTAAAGACAGCAACCTGATGTTTGAAAAGTTCTTAATCTTTAATTAAATCGTAATTAATTCATCTCTCTCTTCTCATCCTCTGTGTCCTCTGCGCTCTCTGTGGTTAAAAAGTTCTTAATCTTTAATTCCCGCCGATCGCAACTTTGACTTGCAAATTGGTCAATCCCGCGACTTTTTGGCTAGAAGCTGCATCTAAGCGCACTTTCACTTCCACAATTCGAGCATCAATATTGGCAGAAGGATCGGTGTTAACAATATTTTGCCGCTGCACCTGCAAACCGATGTATTCGACACTTCCCTGCAATTCCCCCTGGAAAGAATCGCTAGTAATTTTGGTTGGCTGTCCAATCCGTACTTTGTCCACATCGCTTTGGTAGATTTCAGCCACCGCCAGCATTTCGCGAGTTTGTCCCAGTTCGACAATGCCGTCGTTTCCCACTTTTTCGCCCGGATACGTGTGAATTTTCAGGACTTGAGCATCTCTGGGAGCGCGGATGTAAGCTAGAGCTAGATTGGCTTTGGCTTGTTTGGCCGCAGAAGCAGCGGAACTGACTTCGGCGGCGGCTGCTTCTATGTCAACGGGGCGCACTTCGGCGATGCGATCGAGATTTGCTTCGGCTTCGTCGATTTGCTGTTGTCGAGATTCCTGAATTTGGCTGAGTTTGGCTTGGGCTTCATTAATCTGCTGTTGGCGAGATTGCTGAATTTGATTCAGTTTGGCTTGGGCTTCGTTAATTTGTTGTTGGCGGGATTGGCGAATTTGGTTGAGTTTTGCCTTTCCTTCGTTGAGTTGCTGTTGGGCTGTTTCGGCGGCGAGGCTTTTGCTGTCGCTAGTTGAGGCAGAAATTGCTCCTTGTTCGTACAGTTGCGAGTACCGTCGCTGTTCGTTTCTAGCGTTGCGGAGTTCGGCTTCTATGCGAGCAATTGTGGCTTGTTGGGTTTGAATTTCCCCTTGCTGTTCGGCTTCTAGGCGCGCAATGGTGGCTTGTTGCGCTGTAATTTCGGTGCTGCGATCGACTTCTAAGCGAGCAACGATCGCCTGTTGGGCTGTGATTTCGTTGCTGCGATCGGCTTCTAAGCGGGCAATAGTGGCTTTCTGCGCTTGAATTTCGCCGTTTTTGGCTCCAGCTTTCACTTTCGCTAGATTTGCCTGGGCAACGCGCACTTGTTCTTGTGCTTGCTCAAAGGCTGCTTGCTGGCGATCGCGACTGTCGAGAATTGCGATCGTTTCACCTGTTTTCACTCTGTCTCCTTCTTTTACCAGGAGTCGATCGATCCTGTTTCCTTCCGCCGCCCCAGATCCCGAGACTTTAATCACTTCTCCCCTAGGTTCCAGTCGCCCCAAGGCTGTCACTGTTGTTAATTGCGATGCTGCGACGGCTGCTGCTGCGGTTGCTGCGTTGGCATCGGGAATGCGCGATCGCCAGATCGTGTAACCAGTAGTTCCCCCAGCCGCCAGAGTTGCTAACGCTGCTACAACTAGGACTTGTTTAACTAAGGGTGAATTTGAGGATAAGCTTTCTGCGGTTAATCGGTGTACCATGACACACCTCATGATTTGGGTAGGTAAAAACTAAACGGTTTAGTTTATAGTTAAATACTAAACGGTTCAGTATAATGATGTCAATACCCCAAGCAAAAATTACATAAACCAGCAATGGCCAGGACAAAACCGATCGAACCAGACGCAGCAGCAGGTGATAAAAGCGAGCAAATCCTGCAAGGTGCGATGCAAGAATTTTTAACCCACGGCTACGCGGGCACGAGTATGGACAAGGTAGCGAAGACGGGGGGAGTTTCCAAAGCCACGGTTTACAGCTACTTTCAAGATAAAGAGGGATTGTTCGCGGCCTTGGTTCAGTGGCTGGCGCGAAAAAAAGTCCATTTTACAATTCTGGATGAAGAACCCGCCGTGGCGCTGCGATTCATTGCCACAACTATATTGGATCAGGCGACGCACGAACCAGAATTTCTCAATTTCGTGAGGTTGGTGATTGCGGAGTCGGGGCGTTTTCCCCAGCTAGCGCAGACTTTTGTGAGAAACTTAGCTAAACCGGGTATCGATCGCCTGACTGAATATTTAACATTGCATCCAGAGTTAAAATTGCCCGATCCGGAGGCGACGGCGCGGATTTTTATTGGCTCTCTGGTATATTTCCAGTTAACGCAGGAGATGATGCACGGTAAAGATATTATGCCAATGGAGCGCGATCGAGCGATCGAGGCTCTGCTGCACTTGATTTTACCCCCGCAGTCCAATTCTTAAGGGCGATCGACAGAATCTAGGAATTTTATGTGAGAATTATCGCAGCCATAAAGAGCGATCGCCCTTGATGGCTGCGATCGCAAATTTTACTCAGATGCTTCACCTAACCGTTCCCTCAATTCATCAGCCGATAACTGCGGAAATTGTTCTACAAACAATGTCAATTCTGCCACAGGCAGCGCCAATAAATTAGTCACGGCTGTCGGCAGAAAATCGCCCAATTCGGGCGATCGCACTTGCAACATACTTTCCACCAACAATTTAACCGCAGATTCCCGCCCTGCATCATCCACTGTCAACATCGACAATGCCAGCAACAGCACAGTAAATTCCGCCGCCGGCAACTTGGATATTGGAGATAGAACAACTATCATTTTTGGAGTTAATTCACCAAATCTAACTCGCAGAAAGTTCTCTAATATTAAGCGCTTTTGTTCTTGTCTGCCTCGTTCTAATCCCTCTTCTAGCCCCCGTTCTAATCCCTGTTCGAGTCCTCTTTCTAAGCCTTGTTCTAGTCCTCGTTCTATTCCCTGTTGCTCTGCTGCTTCTAATTGTTGTTGAAAAAGGGGTGCGATCGCCATAATTAACTCCCGCTCTTCTGGCTCTAATTCCTGTTGGGTATCAGTTACTAAATTTGACTGTAGCCGATACAGCAATTCTAGCGCAATAATCCGCAACGGATCGTCCGTTGCTAAAGCAGTCAATTGGGCAATGGCCCGCTGCTGCACTCCCCCCTTGCCTAAAATCCTCAACCACAGGGTTTCGGGAGTTTCCGGCAACTGGTGAATCGCCACAATGGCGGTGCGCAAAGATGCCCCCAAAAAATAGATTCCCGGCACCCAATTCTCCGTATCCGGTATCGCATTAAAACTATCTACCACAGCTTTGGATGCCGTGGGCATCAGAATCCACAGCCTCGGCAATCGATCGTCATCATAGCGAGTATTTTCTCGTCTAAATTTTCCCTCCTATTCGCCGCGCACGTCCAACAACTTGCCCAGACAGGTACAAATTTCGTTGATGCTTGCCGGATTGCGAAAAGGTTCAAAAATTGCCGTCGTGCTTGCCATTTTTCCCAACAACCCCAAGGTTTCCGAGTATTCGGCAATTGCAGCACCGGGAGTGAAATAAACATCAATTTCTCGGACTTCGGAAGTCACATCTTTACCAGAAAGAATTGGTTTAAAGCCCCAGCCCCGAGATCCCTTGAGAAATTAAAATCCGACTATTCATTACTCCAATCCTCTTCCTGCCCGGTAGAGGTCGCCCTCTTGCTGTCCCAGGTCAACTGTCCCAGGTCAACTGTCAACTGAACGATATCGACTGTTCCGATCGGCGAAAGCAATTCCTCCAGGTATTCTTTGGCAAATAAATCGTGAATGAATCGCGTCATCTAAATTATTTCAAACACTAAATAATTTTTTCAACCGTTGCCTCACCCATTCTACAGGATTTTCATCGTCTTCCGCTGCATCTACCAATTCCATTTCTCGCAATAGCTGCTGTCTCTCGCTTAACTCTTCTTTGTGTTTGACTATTTCTTGAATAATCTGCTCGGATAAATCCGGTCGTTCAGTTAAAACTTTCTGGAAACCTTCCTTATTGATCGCAAACAAAATTGTTTCTTCCAAAGCTCTCACCGAAGCAGTTCTGGGGATTCCCAGCATCAAAGAAAGTTCCCCCAAAAACTGACCCGTACCGAGGTTGTTCAGGTGTTTGTCAATAGCTTCGACAAAAACTTCAACCGAACCTGAAAGTATCAGGTAAAAAGCATCTCCGGGGTCGTTTTCGCGAAATAAAAATTCGTGCGGCCGCAGCCGTTGGCGGTATCCAACTTCTATCATTTGTCGCAATTCTAGATCCGTCAGATTTTCAAAGTATTCTACCTCTCGCAGCAAACCGCTAAGTGACGATCGCTTTTTTATTTCCTCTGCTAAAATCGGCCTTTTATGGCTTTTTTTAGAGAACATTTTACTCGTGTCAGTTGCATTTTCATTTTTGTTGAATAGCGACAACAAAACTTCAGGATTTTTCAAATAAATTTCTCGGTCATTAAACGGAAATTCGATTCCCTGCTGGCGGAAATTGTACTCGATCGCAAAATTCAAAGAACTTTTAATTACTTCTCTTTCAGTCGGCCTGTCCGTCCAAACTAAAAGTTCAAATTTAAAACTATCATCGCCAAACTCAACAAAGAATACTTTCGGATGCGGTTCGTACAAAACCCCTGCTTCCGCGTAAGCAATATTTAACAGAGTTTCTGTCACTAACAGCGGGTCGCTATTCTCGGCTACTTCTATGGAGAGTCGCAGACAGAGTAGCGGGTTTTCGTAACTCCAGTTAACAATTTTGTTGCTAATCATGGTACTGTTGGGAACTATGACGCTGGAGTCGTCGTTGGTGGTGATAATGGTCGAGCGAATCGAGATTTTTTTAACAATTCCCATCAATCCTTCTAATTCCACAAAGTCTCCGACTTTCACAGGCCTGTCTAAAAGCAGCGTTAAGCCGCTGACAAAATTAGTTGTTAAATCCTGTATTCCGAAGCCAATTCCGACTCCCAATCCCCCCGCAACTACTGCCAAAGAAGCCAGGTTGAAGCCGATGCTTTGGATGGCGGCGATCGCTCCCAAAGCTACTATCAAATAGCGCAAGATTACGGCGATTGCTTCCCGGTTTCCCTCGTCAATTCCCAATCGAACCAGCAAGCGTTCCTTCAGAAACTCTGTAAAAGCTCGCGAGATAACGAGGACAGCCATGAACAATACAATCAGTTCCCCAAGTGACCGCAGCGATACAGGATTATCCCCGATTTTAAATAAGGTAGATGTAAAGACTTGGGAGATATCTGTCAGTAATTGTTGGGGAATTGTATTTACAGTCATTTTGTGGTAAATTAAGTAAATATATGGCAAGACGGTTCAGATAAGACAGTCGGGAATTCAAGACGCTGTGAAAATTAGATACTGCGATTGCTTCGTTCCTCTCTTCGGACAACCGCTAACTGAACTTTATTGAAATATATGGCTGTATTAACTGCCTTAATATTTCTCGGCGAAGTAGGATAAGAAAAAACTGAAGTCCTAACTACGAACTTGTTTAATTTCTCGCCGATAGCGGGCACGACAGGGTGTTCCCGTGCAAACAAAGCTAGCTGGCATATTTTTAAAGACGCTGCTGCGAGCTCCAATTAAAGCATTGGCGCCGATTTCGACACCGGGGCCAATGAAGCAGTCGGCGGCAATCCAAACGCCATGATTAATGATAACAGGTGCTGTTATTAAGCTAAAGGCTGGGTCTTGGGGGTCGTGAGTGCCGGTGCAGAGGTAACTTTTTTGAGAAATGACGCAGTGTTTGCCGATCGCAATTCGATCGAGACTGTACAAAACCACATCATCTCCGATCCAACTGCAATCGCC
This sequence comes from Microcoleus sp. ARI1-B5, assembly GCF_036705795.1. Lineage (NCBI taxonomy): Bacteria > Bacillati > Cyanobacteriota > Cyanophyceae > Oscillatoriales > Microcoleaceae > Microcoleus > Microcoleus sp. ARI1-B5. The sequence goes on along the minus strand of NZ_JAUBVK010000005.1, from coordinate 6,138 downwards.
GATTTCAATTTTCCAGGGATAGGTAAAACGAGCTGTAGGGCGAATAATTACCCCAAAACCTATTTTTGCTCCAAATAACCGCAGCAGCCCGCTTCTGATGCCGTTAAAAGGGTGTGGAGTGAGGGGAAATACGATCGCCTGCACCAACCACCAAAGCAAAATTAGCCAACCGGGCCTTCCCCGATCGACATTCGATCGATCGTACCTCCGCAAATCAACCAAAGATTCCCCTGTTAAAATATTTGGTTGGTTGTCGCTAATTGGATGATAACTGATTTCAGGATTTGGGGAATTTGCGATCGGCTTTTGCGGTTCCGGGTCGGGAGTTGGCGTATAATAAGTCATCTAATGTTCAATTAAAAATCGAGTTTAACTTTAAGGACTGCTCAATGATATTTCCAGTTAGGGACAATTTTAACTCTGAAAACACCAAGGATCTCGCAGGCTGCGACGCCAATCCCAGAATTGCCAAAGTGCGACTTTTACAAACAGCATTGGTACTCCTTAGCAGCTTTTTCGTAGCAGAGTTAATCGCCGCAACGAGCTCTCACAGTTTGTCCCTATTAGCAGATGCCGGTCACGTTTTGTCAGATGTAGCAGCTTTAACAATAACTTTAGCCGCCACTTGGTACTCGTCACTCAAAAGCAGAAGGAAACCCGTAGATTGTGCGATCGAATTGAGTTCGGGAACTATTCTTAAGAACAGGCAAGATGCCTGTTCCACAAACAGTGAGTTTTCTGGTGGGGCGGGCATCGGCACTATTGTTAATAACAGGCAAGATGCCTGTGAAGCGAAGAGTGAGTTTTCTTGTGGAGTGGGCATAGAGCCCGCTCGTGGAGAAATCATTGCCGCTTTAGTTAATAGTATCAGTTTAGTGGCGATCGCCCTCTGGATTGCTGCTGAGTCGATCGCCCGCTTGCAGTCCCCAACTCCCGAAGTAGAAGGGCTCCCGATGTTAATTACCGCCATAGTCGGTTTAAGCATCAACTCGATTAATGCTTGTTGCTTGCATTCCTGCTGTCACGGCGACTTGAACCTCAAAAGCGCGTTTTTGCACGCAGTCGCCGACATTTTTTCGTCTGTTGGAGTAATTTTAGCTGCGATCGCCGTAGCGTGGCTGCACTGGAATTGGGCTGACGGCTTAATTAGCTTGCTAGTCTCGGCATCAATAATTTTATTAACCCTACCGCTGCTAATAGAAAGCATCCAATTGCTGCTAGGAAAAGTATCAGCAATATCCGCAACTCAACAAGGTTGCGATTGCCAAAAAATCAGCGCCGAAAAATTGCTTTTTCCATCCCTCGAAGAACTCATCAAATAACATCTCTTCATCTGCGTATATCTGCGTATATCCGCGTATATCCCCTGAGATCTGCGGTTAAAATACCTAAGTAATTAACAAGGGCGATGTCTAGATTGTAAAGATATCGTAAACCTTATTATCTACTCATCACAAAGACAAAGATCCGACTTTTCCGACTTTACGATCCGACTTTTACGACTTTACAGAGGCAGGGGCCCGAAGCAATGATTAGAGATAGGGAAAGCCAACCCACGATGTCTAGATTGTAAAGATATCGTAAACCGGGATGTTGTGTTGCGAAATGTTAAATAAAGATCTGCTATAAAAGATATGTCTTTAGTATGATACATTAAACTTGCATCTAAGTTATATGCATTCATTCCCACGCGAAGCCAGTGAGATCCCACTTTATATCGGGACTACCGCGCTCAGGCTCTACTTTGCTGGCAGCATTATTGCGACAAAATCCCCGCTTTCACGCAGCTATGACTAGCCCAGTCGGGGGCGCAAGTGGAGAGAATGTTGGAAGCTATGAGCGAAGACAACGAGTGTTCAGTTTTCATTTCCCCGGAACAAAAACGGGCGCTGATTATGAGTATATTTTCTGCCTATTATCACCCGCAAGCTCAAAAAGAAGCGATCTTCGACACCCATCGCCTGTGGTGCAGCAAATTGCCATTAATTCTAGAACTATTTCCCGAAGCAAAACTGATTTGCTGTGTCAGAAACATCGCTTGGATTATGGACAGCATAGAGCTGCTAATTCGGCGCAACGCCTTTGATGTTTCCAGGTTATTTAATAATAATCCAGCGGAACGGGCTACAGTCTACAGTCGCACCGAGGCATTAAGTCAAGGGGCGCGTTTAGTTGGTTATGCTTATAACGCTCTTAAAGAAGCATTCTACAGAGAACAGACGGTCTCTCTTCTACTGCTACAGTCCTAATTATTAACCATAATGCCTGCTAAAAAGATGTCGCTAATTTCTCAATTTATTGGCGAAGCACCTTTCGAACGTGATTTCGATAATCTTCAATATCAAGAGCCATAATTCGATCGAAAGCTCAAAACAAAAGGGTTAAATCAAGTGCGTGCCCGAGTCGAGTTTAAACCGATAAAAACGATTTTACCCCCGGATTTGTTTGAGCGATTTAAGGGCTTATCATTTTAAATAAGCTGTGTAGGTTGGGTTGAGGGACGAAACCCAACGCCCTGGGAATGTTGGGCGAAGCGAAGCGGAGGGTTCATGCTGCAACCCAAGCTACGGAAGTCAATGTTATTTAATTCTCATTCCTTACTTGGATATGACTAATCAGCTCTTCAGTCCTCATAGCGAGGACTGTCTTCTTTGAGGCGGGGGTTTCAACCCCTGCTGCCGGACTTAAATGTAAACCATAAATCTCAAGGATTGCAACAACTATGAACTTATCAACCGCCAACCAGCAAATCATTTTCGTAGACCCTTCTGTACAGAACTATCAAAGTCTGATCCAAGGTGTCGATGCTAACGATCGAATAGTCATTTTAGATGACAAGCGCAGCGGCATCGAGCAAATTACAAAAGCATTGGCGAGTGAAAGTAACATTGAAGCCGTGCATATTCTTTCTCACGGAAGCGAAGGTAGTTTAAAACTCGGTTCTGACCTGCTGAATGGGAATGACATAGAAAGTTTCAACACTCAGCTCAAACAGTGGGGAAATGCCCTAACTGAGAACGGAGATATCTTACTTTATGGCTGCGATGCAGCAGCAGGAGACACCGGCAAGAATTTTGTCAAGCGATTGAGTGAAATAACAGGCGCAGATATTGCAGCTTCTGACAACTTGACGGGTTCTGCTGCTAAAGGCGGCGACTGGAACTTAGAAACAACAACGGGCAAGATAGAAGCCGCCGTGCCGTTTAATCAGGAGGCGATGAAAGCTTATGACGGTGTGTTGCTCAATTATAATGTCACGGTGGCAACCGATGATGGGACGGGGGGGACAGCTAACACCCTAAGCTGGGCTATTTTGCAGGCGAATAATTCGGTGGGGGTAGATGACACTATTACCCTCGCCACAAATGTCAGGCTGACGGGAACTCCGAATCAGCTAATTAACAGCAATATCGCCTTTATTGGAGGCGGTTTCACCGTCAGTGGGGATGTCAATAACAACGGTACCAATGACGCTGGTGATGTTCGACCTTTCTTTGTGCTGTCTGGAACCGTCAGTTTTTCCTCCTTGAGCATAGCCGGAGGACGAGCTCAAGGAGGAAATGGCAGCACTGCTACCAGCGGTGGCGGCGGCGGCGCGGCTGGCATGGGTGGCGCGTTATTTATCTATAACGGTAATGTGACAATTAATAATGTCACTTTTTCGAGCAACCAAGCGATCGGCGGGAATAGCGCTAATAATGGTAGATTTTTAGGCGGCGGTGGCGGTCTTGGCGGTAACAGCGGAGGTGGCGCTGGCGCCAGTGGCGGCAACGGCGGCGGAGGTTTTGGCGGCAACGGCGGCAATAACTCTGGTGCCAACAACGGTGGAGCTGGCGGCTCTGGCGGGGCTTTCGGCGGGAGCGGCGGTGCCGGTGGCGCTGGTGGAGCAAATGGCGGTAATGGCACTGGTGGCGGTGGCGGTGGTGGCGGCTTTAACTTTACCAACGGAGGCAACGGTGCCTTCGGTGGCGGTGGCGGTGCTGCTGGCGACCAAGCCTTTTTGAATGGTGGCTGGGGTGGCTTTGGTGGCGGTGGCGGTGCTGCTGCTGGTCAAGGTGGCAGAGGTGGCTTTGGCGGTGGCGGCGGTGTGAGTGTTAACATTAACCAACCAGGCGCCGGCGGCTTTGGCGGTGGCACAGGAGGCGGTACTACAGGCTACTCCCCCATTCTTCCTGGTGGTGGCGGTGCCGGATTGGGTGGCGCGATTTTTGTCAGGGAAGGCACTTTAACACTACAGAACACTACCTTCAACAACAACACAGCTACAGGCAGCACTGGAGCAAATAACGGTCAAGCTTTGGGAGGCGCGATTTTTGTATTAGATGCAGCAGCCCAAGCCGCACAAACTGCTCAAGGCAACACTCAGGGAATGCCAGCGGTTGTTCCCACCGTCAGTGCCTTTGGTTTCCTCCGCACCAGCGGTAATACTGCTGCTCAGAACGCAAACACTAGAACAAATAATAACGATATCTACGGGACAATTGCTAACACCGCCCCTGTCCTTGCCGATACCGTTGTCACTCTCAATCCCGTCTTGGAAGACTCCTTAGCACCCACGGGCGCTGTTGGCACACTCATTTCCTCGATTGCTGCTATAGGTACGGGGCAAAACAACATCACCGATCCCGACACTGGCGCACTGGTCGGCATCGCCATCACTGCCGCCGACACAACTAACGGCAGTTGGTTCTACAGCATCAACGGCGGCACAAACTGGAACGCCTTGGGCGCCGTATCCAATACCAACGCTCGCCTACTTGTCGCTGATGCCAACACCCGCATTTATTTTCAACCAGCCGCTAACTACTCCAGCACCCTTACCAACGGCATCACCTTCCGAGCTTGGGATCAAATAGTGGGTACGAATGGCAGCACAACCAACATCGGCATCAACATCGCTGTCAGCACTGCCACCGATACCGCAGACATCACCGTTACCCCAGTCAACGACCAACCCAGCTTCAGTGCTACCAACCCCGTCGCAGTCAATGAAGACGCTGGGGCACAAACGGTAACAGGTTGGGCCACCTTCAACCCCGGCCCAGCGAACGAATCCGCCCAAACTGCCACCTACACCGTCAGCAATATCAGCAACGCAGGCTTATTTGCCACAGCACCAGCAATAGACGCAAATGGCAAGCTCACCTACACTCCCGCCGCCGATGCCTTCGGCACATCCACCTTTGATGTGAGAGTCCAAGATAGCGGCGGTACTGCTAACACCGGTGTTGATACTTCCGCAGTACAAAACTTTACTATTACCGTTAACCCAGTCAACGACAAACCCAGTTTCACTAACTTAGGCAACCAAACCCTAACAGCTTGGACAAATACAGCTCAAACCGTCAACAATTGGGTAAATAGCGTTACTTTCGGCCCCACCAACGAAGCAAGTCAAGCTGTTAAGAACTACACCATTAACATTACCAGCGGCAACACCTTATTTACCACTCCACCAACAGTTGCAAACAACGGCACGCTTACCTACACTCCCAACGGCACTCCCGGTACAGCCACCATTGAAGTACAACTCCAAGATGACGGCGGCACAACCAATAGCGGTGTTGACCTTTCCGACAAAGCTACGTTTAATATTACCATTCCCGCACCGAAAGTTAACCTCAGTGCCAGCACCAATACAGCCAGCGAAGCCGGTACAACCGCCATTACCTTTACCGCCACTGCCGAAGGTAATGTCGTCGGCCCTCAAACAATCGATTTAGCATTAACTGGTACTGCGAGCAGCGCTGATTTTACAGGTGCTATTCCCGCTCAAATAACCATCCCAAATGGTAGCAACACTGGGCAATTCACCCTCACAGTTAACGATGACAATCTTGTCGAAGGTACGGAAACAGCTACCTTAACGATTAGCACCCCATCAGCAGGGATACTATTAGGAACCACTACCAATCAAAGTGTGACGATCGCAGACAACGACACTGCTGGAATCACAATCGCACCCACCACAGGATTAACCACCACTGAAGCCGGGGGAAAAGCCACCTTTACCGTCAAACTAGACAGTCAGCCAACAGCGAATGTTGCCATCGGATTAACCAGCAACAACACTACCGAAGGTACAGTAGACAAAGCAAGTGTCACCTTCACACCAGCTAACTGGAATCTGCCACAAAC
>NZ_JAUBVK010000050.1:0-41331 GCF_036705795.1 Microcoleus sp. ARI1-B5 | reverse complement strand
AAAAATGCAAACAATTCTTGCCCGTGCCCAGCAAGCGAGTCTACACCTTACTGTCGTTGATGCCTTCAGAGTATCAGTGCGATGTCCCGCTAACATTGCACGCTTATGCAAACTTGCCTGCACAAGTCTGTATTTTTATTAGTTGGGTTATGTCATTAAGTTGGCACAGAAGGTGAATGCGTTCTTTCTATTTGACCTCCTATCCTATAAATCACGCGGATGAAATTATTAGGAACAACCAACTATGCCTTCTGAAATAACTTTTAAAAAAACAATTTTTTCTACAAGTCCCTACATTGAAAATGAGTTGGAAGTCCAACCCATCGCGACCATCCCAACTGATATTGCATTCCAGGCAGACCTTAATAGCAAAGGTTTTGCAGATGCTCGTGGAGGCACACTATCCCAGATTTCAGAAATTGCTAAGTTGCCTGTTGGCAATAAGGATTTCACAGGCAATGTCTACATTGATGGCATTCTCTGGGGTGGGAATTATTGGAAATCAGGTTCATCGTCAACAACAACGATTGATTACTCTTTCTGGAATTCCCAAACTGCCAGTTTTGATGACGCCTACTACGACGACATCGCCCAAAACCCCTATGACTGGTTTTCAGGGGAAAAAGCTTCTATGGTAAACGCTTTAAACAGTTGGTCAGCGGTTGCCAATATTCAATTTGTGAATGCTGGGGACAATAATGAATCAGCTACCCTTGGCTTCTATAATGTGGGTAATGCCGATGCGAATGATAACTTAGGAATGTTCTGTCCTCCTGGAACAGATGGACAGGGAATTGGCTATTTCAACAGGGAAGGAGGGGGCTGGAATACTAATGGAATAGTGCAAGGTAACTTTAACTTCACCACTTTAATTCATGAACTTGGACATGGATTAGGGCTGGATCACCCCCATGGCAATCAAGGCGGTTCATCAATTTATCCAGGAGTTACCGCCGCCTTTGGTGATACAGGGGACTATGGCTTGAACCAGGGCGTTTACACCACCATGTCCTACAATAAAGGGCTAGTTAACAGTGGTGGCGATCCAGGTACACGGGACTACGGCTATCAAGGCACACCTATGGCGTTTGATATTGCTGCTATTCAGTATCTTTATGGGGCAAACAACAGCTACAAAACTGGTAACGACACATACTTCCTGCCCACTGCCAACCAATCAGGTACCTATTATTCTTGTATTTGGGATGCTGGCGGAATTGATACTATTAGTGGTGTGGGGGCACTATCGGGTGTCACGATCGATCTCAATGATGCCTCGCTCAACCCTGCTGTAGATGGGGCAGGTGCTGGTGGTTATATCTCTTCTGCCAAGGGCATTTTTGGCGGATTTACTATTGCTAATGGTGCAATAATTGAGAATGCCGATGGTTCTGCTTTTGCCGATCTGATTACTGGCAATGAGTTCAATAACATTCTCAACGGTGGGGCTGGCAATGACTCTTTAATCGGCGAGTCTGGTAATGACACCCTTAATGGTGGGGCTGGCAATGACTCTTTAATCGGTGGCAAGGGCAATGACTCTCTCGTGGGTGGCAATGACAAAGATATCTTAACTGGTGGGAGTGGGAGCGATCGATTTACCTACACGGCTCTCAGTCAATCCTTGTTAACCAACTATGATGTGATTACTGACTACTCTATTGGTGACCAAATTGATGCTCCTAGTTATATAGTTGCAGCAACACTCACTACCCCTGTTGGTAATGCAGCTAGTTTGAGTGAAGCAGCTATCTCTGCTGTACTAAGTAGTGGTGTGTTTACAGCTAACAGTGCTGCAGCATTTAGAGTTTCTGGTCTAGCCGGAACCTTCATCGCTTTTAATGACGCAGTGGCTGGATTCAATTCTGAAAATGACTCCCTCATTTTCCTCAAGAATTATACGCTTGGCTCTGTTTCAATTGTTTAGAGGTGGTTAATCATAGGTAGACATTAGAAGAAGGAGCTAAAGTTGGGTGGGCAATGCCCGCCCTGTCAAGGTGCTATCGACGTACTTACGTCATCCTAGCTGTCGGATTTCGCTCGTAAACCAAATTGATGGTCGATTACGCTTAAAAAGCACTCGCTCGAACGATCCTCTTCGAGGGCTGCGCTAACGTCAGCAACCAAATTTCAAGCGCTTGAGGGTCTTCTTCACCACCTTGACAGGGCTGACAGGGCTGATCTGCCACGGCCAACACCGATCGAACCAGCTTTTAGCAATCATAGATTGGTCTCCTTCAAATATCTAATTAAGGACATTCTCGACTCAACACGAGTTGCCCGTTCGGTAGTCGATACACCCCTTGCGGTTCAACTATGAGGTCGCCTTTTTGCCAAGGACGATTGGGGTCGATCGTCGAGGGGGTGCCGTCACTGGGTAGGGTTTCCACGTCTACTGTGGGGAAGCTTGACATTTGGGCATCTCCAGGACCCTGGGGTAAACCGCCGGTACCTGTGACAATGAAGCTTCCCCTGGTGGGTCGATTGCGGCGGGTAATGCAGCTAGTGGCGAGGAGGCTGTCGATGTCAATCCGAGCGTCTGGTAACTCGGTGAGGCTGTTTTCGATCGAGGAGGTATCGGGTGTGATAATGACTCCTTCTACAGCACCAGCAGCATTGAGATCGACTCGATTATTGCGATCGAGGGTGCGAGGGTCTGTGTTGCGGGGTGCTCTGCGGTAGCTTTCGCCGAAGAAAGCCGGAGTATCGAGGGTAATGTCACCCCCTTTACCATCACGGGCAAAAGCGAGAATATCGCTGTCGTCGAAAGCGAGGATGGAGTCGGCTTTTAGGTAAATGTCGCCACCGCCCCCTGTTTTATCAAATACACTGGTCGTAATGTTACTGTTACCAAACAGGCGGATATCTCCAGCCTTAACGGTGATCGCACCTCCAGTAGACTCAGTGGCGGAAGTTCCGAGCGTGCCATTGTTAGCTTCTAGGGTGCCGCGGACTGTAATGACGATATTACCAGCTCTTCCCATTCCCGTACTGCGGCTGGTGATCAATGCCCGATCGCTGACAGTCAATTGCCCGGTATCAACTTTTATGTCACCTGCATCTCCAGCACTTTGAGTATCAGCAAATAAGCCACTCTGCTGACCGTTGGTGGAGGTGCCACTCAGCTCGATCGACTCAAAAGCGTTTACCACTACCGTCCCTCCCTGTCCCCGACCGCTAGTGCTCGCTGTCACTTGTGCCCCATCACGGACAATCAATTGCCCGGTATTAACTGTTATGTTGCCTGCTTTTGCTGCCCCTTGGGTAACAGCCTTAATCCGCGACCCCTCGGTAAGGGTAACGCGCCTACCCTGAACCTGTATATCGCCGCCAGCCTCGATCGAGGCTTGATTGCTCAGAGATATATCTGCTCGCACTGCCCCATCTGGGAAAATCAAGCTGAGATTGTTACTCTCCTCATTGATTCCTACTCGTCCTGACTCTGCCAAGCCTGCCAACTCGACTCGACCGCTTGGCGCTCGCAAAACCCCACCATCCAAGTTCAGATTTCCGCCTAACAATATTAAATTCTGACCCTGCGGAACTTGCAGAACAGCAGATCGATTGGTAATGGCTCCAGGGGGAATCTGATTGAACAGAAAAGCCGAAGGATTGACATTTAGCAACTGGGGAGACTCAGGTGCAGAAGCACTGAAAATACCTCTATCGCCAAACTCGACAGCATTGGCAGTTGTGGCGACAAAGGAACCCTGCAGGTCTAAACTGGCAGATGGCCCGAACACAATGCCGTTTGGATTGATCAAAAACAAGTTAGCATTGCCATTAACTCCCAACCTGCCATTAATTTCAGAACGGTTCACCCCGGTGACGCGAGTGAGAATGTTTAATATGCCTGTTGGATTGGTGAAATAAGCGCCTCGTCCTTGTAAAACACTCAATTGTTCAAAACTGTGGAACAGATTAGCGCCGCGAATTGCGCCACCATCAATGCGATCGCCTTGAATACCCTTGATAACATCGGGTGTAACGACAGAACTTTCAGCGCCCAGAGTATTGTCAGGCACGATTTGAGCGTTAACCCGATCGCCCCCCATCGCACAGAGTGTCCCAAATATGGCAACACAACCCCCAATCTGCCACTGCCAACACCGATCGAACCAGCTTTTAGCCATCATAGGTTAATTTCCAAAACACGTTGAGAAATCGATCGCTGGAGTTTACTTGCGAGCATTATAATCACGCGAGGAAGAAATGGTAGCTTGATTAACAATAATCAATGTTGATATGAAGTCAGGCGTTCACTTCACCCGCCAGGGACTTAAGTCCCTGGCTAACAGCGAAAGTCCTCTGAAAGAGGACTAAATACTGAGTGTAGGTGGATTTCAGTCCACTTAAGTGGACTTAAGCTATTAGCCCGGAGTTTAAACTCCGGGCGGGTTAGGTAGCAAAATCGAGAATGCTGCAAGAGGTGAGTAAAGATTAGTCTAAAATCTTCATGGGAACCTACCATATCTTACTACCATGCCAAGCCGACACCGCCGATTCTGTGTCCGCCACGTTCTGGTAATTTTATTCTTAACCAGCCTCACCATTTGCCTGGGGCTGAATCATGTTTCTTTTAGTCCTTTACAACTAAGATGGCCAGAAGTAGCAACCGCACAGTCTGCCAATCCCAGCCAGCTCGTACAACAAGGAATTGAACGATATAAAACAGGAGACGTGCAAGGCGCGATCGCACTTTGGCAAACCGCCTTAACCGCCTATCAAAGCACTAAAAACTACGCTAACGAGGCAATTGTTCGAGAAAAACTAGCCATAGCTTATCAACAAATCGGTCAATTCGGGTCAGCGATCGATTATTGGAAAAGTGCGATCGCCAACTATCGCTCATCAAAAGATTTCGTGAAGGTGGGAAGGTTACTCACAGAACTTGCTCAAACCTACAGCCGTTTAGGGCAAAATAGAGAAGCGAGATCGCTTTTATGCGGTGCTTCTGAGACTGATGAAATTTGCCCCAAAAGTGAAGGAAGTGCTTTGCAAATTGCCCAAGAATTAAGCGATCGCCAAGGAGAAGCGGCGGCTTTGGGAAGTTTGGGAGAAGCGTATCGCCGAGGAGGAAAGTACGATCGAGCCATTGAAACTCTAGAGGCTAGCTTAAAGATTGTCGGGGAGATTAACCTCCCAGTTTATCACGCCTCAGTGCTTAATAGTCTGGGTAATACTTACTTTAGTAAAGCTCAACTCAACGAGCAGCGTGCTGATTCTGCTAAGTTCAGAAATGCCGAAAATAAGGCTGATGAATTCATTAAATCAGCTACTGCCGATTACACAAAAGCTTTAGATTATTTCGAGCGCAGTCTCGAACTAACCCGGACTCAAAATGACCCATCGAGTCAAATGCGATCGCTTCTCAATTTGATTCAACTTTATTACCGCCCCAAATATTTTAAGTTACCTGACAACACTAATAAAGCAGAGCAAGCATTGCAAAAAGTTCTAAACCTACTTAATAGCATCCCCGATTCTCCCAACAAAGTCTATGCAGCCATCGCTCTCGCCGAGCTAGAACAACCTGTTTCTGCTCTTAATAATACTTCATTTCAATCTCAATGTCCGCCCCGAAAACTCAAGGATTCACAAGTTGAGGAACTCCTGAAAAAAGCTGTTGCTATTGCTCGAAATATTAAAGATTTTCGCTCCGAATCATTTGCTTTAGGTAAACTCGGTCATCTCTACGAATGCCGCAAAGACTACAATAAAGTCTTAGATTTTACCAAACAGGCAAGATTGGCAGCAGACCAAAACTTAGGTGCTAGAGATAGTCTTTATTTGTGGGAGTGGCAGGCGGGACGAATATTTAAGGCGCAGGGGAAAGAATCTGAGGCAATTGCTGCTTACGAACGCGCGATCGCAACTTTAGAAGGTGAGGGAGGTATTCGAGACAATCTGTTAATTACCCAGCGAGATTTGCAATTTAGCTTTCGGGATACGATTACTCCTCTCTACCGTGAGTTTGCTCAGTTAAAGCTAGAGCGTGCTGAAGCGCTACCCATTGCAAGTCAAGAGTACCAAAAGGAACTGGATTCTGCACTCAACGCGATTGATTCTTTGAAACTAGCAGAATTGCAAAATTACTTCGGCAATGAGTGTGTCTTTACCGTTTTTGAGCCTGAACGAGTTGATGATTTAGAGAGAGAAGACACTGCTGTATTTAGTTCTATCATCCTAGAAGACCGAACGGCGATCGTAGTGAGTTTACCCAACTCTGACCAGAAGGCAAAGCCAAATACTGAAAGAAGATTTAAACGGCTAGTCTGGATAAAAGATAGTAAAAAACTTACAGAGAAAATCAAAAGTTTCCGTATAGAAATTCAGAAATTTTACGATCCTACTGACGCTTTTTTAACACCCGCACAAAATCTATATAACTCGCTGATTCGCCCTTTCGCCTCCGATCTAAAACCAACAAAAATCAAAACTCTCGTTTTCATCCAAGACGGGCTATTACGCAGCGTACCGATGGCTGCACTCCACGATGGTGAAGATTTTCTAGTTCAGAAATACGCCATTGCTACGACTCCTGGGTTGCGTTTGACCTCTCCTAAATCCCTAAACTTTCAAAGTCTGCGGACTTTAGCTTTGGGGTTAACAGAAGCCGCTACCGTTGATGGTGAAGAATTTAAGGCTTTGGCAAATGTCACTAATGAAGTCGATCGAGTTGTTAAGCTATTTCCAGGTAGCAAGAAACTCTTGGACGAACAATTTACTCCTGAGAGTTTAGAGCAAGAACTTAAACAAACAGTTTACCCGATTATTCACATTGCCACTCACGGTCAATTTGGCACTATTCCAGAAGATAGCTTTTTAGTGACGGGTAATAATGAGAAGATGACAATTACTCAGCTAGAGAGTGATATTCGCCGCTTTAGTAAAGGTACAGAACCAGTGGAATTGCTCGCTCTCACGGCTTGTCAAACGGGTATAGGAGATGACCGTGCTACCCTGGGTATGGCTGGCATTACGGTGCAAGCAGGCGTCAGAAGTGCTTTGGCTTCTCTTTGGTACGTTGATGATGCTTTTACACAAGAATTAGTTGCTAAGTTTTACGAAAACTTGCGATCGCAAATGAGCAAAGCAGAAGCCCTAAAGGAAGCACAGAAGGCGCTGATCGATCGAAACAAGAATATACACCCTGCTAAATGGGCTTCCTTTATCCTCATCGGTAACTGGCTTTGACACTCCCGCCGTCAAGCTACGCGCTCGACGGGGGATTCTTAAACTCACATTTAAGATTTCCTGCTTCACAGATTCTTAACGCTTGCGTTACCGCCCCCGTCAGACAATAAAATCTCGTTTCCATCCTACCCATTTAAGGATGGTAACAAATTGTCCAAAAGCAGCATCTAGGCAGTGCTTAGATAGCATTCCTCTACCCCATGACCTAAAATCAATATCTTCAATAAATAATGGCTCAATTTAATGCGGGCAACAAGTGAAGTTCCAGGCTTCAGCAATGGTTTCTAGCTGTTTTTTGAAACAAATTAGCCCAGTAAGTACGGAAGACCCAAAGATTAAGTTGCATCTTAACTCAAATAACTTGAGTGGTCTAAATTGAATTAAAGTTTAAGAATAGGGTAGAAGCAAAGCAAACACGCTTGACTTCATTTTTATAGTACAAAGTTCACATCACAGTATCGAATGGCGGGAAGGGAGTAACACCATAACCGCCTGGGCGGTTGCTATACAGTATTCTTGACATCGAGCGATGCTCGCGCCGTGGTTGAGTTGAGGATTTTATAGCTCGCGCTCCGCACCGAATGGATTGAATAGCCTCGACGCCATTTAAGCGGGGATACTTAGCCAGACCTAGGGCCGGGTATTGTGGGAAATATCGCGTATAGATTTCTCTCGCGAGCATCTCGGCAACTGCATAAGCTTAAAAGCCTGACATCTATACATGGATAAAGCTAGCTGAAAAGGTGAATGTAAGCTGACCCAAGCGAACATCCCGATGTGTGCAAACAACGTTTTTTCTAAGATTGACAGCCGGAGAGCTCGCTTGGGTCTGTATGTAAGTGAGAGCTATCGGGCCCGCACTACAGACTCGCAAAAATGAGATGCTCCCAACACAAAGGAGAATATAAATGGTTAATCGTGTAGCGTTAGATATTTTCGCTCCTGCCACACCGTCAAAATTACCTGTTTTGGAAAGTGCAATGCTGTGGAAATTTTGGAAACTTTGCAGAATTAGTCTAGCTAGGGAAACAGTTGGATATGAATATCGTGTAATTCCTGAAGCGCAAGATTTTTTTGAGAATCAAATTCTCAATAATTATACACAAAACAATGTTTCTAATTTTGCCACTCATCTAAACCAGAACGCCAAATCAACTTTATTTTCTTATTTTTTAACTCAAAATTATGCGATAAGTGGAGCCAAGCGGGCTGCTGCTGGACTTTGTTTGAGATGCAATATTTCTTATCCGATACTCAAAGCCTGCCAAAAAATTGACAGTTTATTCGGCGGTGAAAAAAGATTCACTTACAATGATTTGCTGCCGTTTGTTCTCAATGATGATGGTAAAACTTTAATCGTTCTAGATAGCCAAGCAAAAACTCAACTTGTATTGGACGGTAACGGCAGAACTAAACCAACTCATTATAAATTTTTTACTGTTGAGGTATTGCGAACGTTTAAGCCTGATTCGCAGTCGAGCATGAGCTTAGACAATTGGGCTTATTTGCAAACAAAACAAAATCAAGAAGTTAAAAACTTTTTATCAGAATTTGGGTTTAAACATCTGAGTGACTGGGCAATTTTAAATCGAGCTAGACCCAAACAGATTGAAAGCTTGTCAGAGCGCGATCGCCAATTAATAAACGTATTTCATGCAGTATACCGCCGAGACAGGCGCGAACACCGATCGGCGGGAGTACAAAAATGTCCAGACCCCTCTAATTCTCAACTTCAAGAAATGCTAACTGCCTTGCAGAAACAAAATGTCACTGTTAAGAGCAATGTTGAGTTGATAGCAGAACTAAAACAGGTAGCTGTACAGTTGAAGCAGTATGACGTTTGGAGTTCCAGAGAACCTTTGGAACTCCGTGACCCCGATACTGGAAACGACGTACTCAGACCGGATTTACCTCATGCTTCCACAGATGAATTAAATGTGGAACAACAAGAAATTTTGGAATTCTTGCACCAGCAGCTAAAGTCAGCTTTAATTCAATCAATAGAGCAAGAGATTAGTGCTTGTCTTGCCAAATTAGAAAAAAGCAAAAGTTATGCGATTTTTGCTCAAAAATTTATTCCAGGTTTACAATTATATTACTGTCAGGGAATGTCTCTCAAAGAAATAGTTCCTTTATTGGAAATGAGCAGTTGGGATCAAGCGAGGCGAGTATTAGATCCGGGAAAACTTATCAACAATGTACGCGCTCGTACTGTAGAGAAAGTTCTTGATAGTACGATGGCCTTGGCTCAAGAAAAAGGTTTGACTCAAATTCCCCCTGAACCAGAGTATCTCAAAACCTTGATTGAACAAATTGAAGCTTTTGCTGATGTAGAATTTTTCAAAGAAGCGGCCGAAGAAATTAAAGCGGGGAAAAACCGCGAAATGAACAGCTTGTATGCTAGGCAACTTCGGGTTTACTTTAGTAACATACTACCACCGAAAAAAGGAGTAAAATAATGATTAGTTCGTCGGTTAATTTGACAGATTCGAGGTTGTTGTTGCCGGAAATTATTTGGCTCGAACCCGAATATTTTGAAAGGGCAAAACAAATGAGCGATCGAGTTAAAAGTGAATCTCGCCAATGGCAAACTTATCTCAGTGCACTAGCGGTACAAAGTTTTGAGCAGTGGTTGAGCGATCGCCTTCCACATCAAAGAGTCGAGCGAGCTGAAATTGGCACTGTCAGCTATCTGAAAATAGGTGAATTTAAACTTTGTATAATTGCCGTTGAACACTGTCTAGACGAAGTAGTGAGCGTACCTCAAGATGCGTTCGCCTCTGGAACACAGACCTCTGATTTTTATACAGTGTTAGAAGTATTAGAGGAAGAAAAACAAGTAATTATCAGGGGTTTTCTGCATTGCGACCAAATAAATTATTATTGGAGTTTGCTCAATTGGCCAGCTTTAGAAGACGGTTGTTACCAGCTACCGCTATCTTTATTTGATGCAGAACCGCATCACTTGCTGCTGTACTGTCGCTACTTAGCACCAGTTGCTGTGAATCTACCTGTAGTTTTAGCTGCGACAAAGGTAGAAGCAGATGTATCAGGATATCTGAAGGAGAGCAGAACTAAATTAACTCAATGGTTGCAGGGTATTTTTGATGAGACTTGGTTTTCTATTGACGCACTGCTCGACCATGAAGTTAATTTATCTTTAAATACTAGAAGTGTCGATTTAGGGATAAAAAAAGGCAAATTAATTGACTTACAAATGCAGATGGGCCGTCAAAGTCTGGCGTTGCTGGTGAGTATCGCTAAAGAAGAACAGGCTCAGTTAGGTGTTTCTATCCAGTTACATCCTACCAGGGTAAACAAGTATTTGCCACCCAATATAAGACTAATTTTGCTATCTAGAGCTGGAAAAATACTTCAGGAAGTTAGTTCTCGAAGTCACGATAATTACATTCAACTTAAATCATTTAAAGGTGAAGCTGGAAAATATTTTAGTATTGAGGTCAGTCTGAACGATGTTAGTATTAGAGAAGATTTTGAACTGTGAAACTAATAAGTTTGTTTGGTGCGATCGCACAGTTTAAACTCGAAATAAATCAATTAAGTTAATGAGGACTTATATTACTTCAAAAAAAGCATTAAGTAGCTCCACTTAAAAAAACGTAAGATAGAGAGAAGCTAGTAGATAGAGATTAATAGATGCCAGCTCCCTTACGAGTTAAGCTAAGCGCAGAAGAAGATCGCACTCTGCGTGAACGAAGGTAGCGCCAATGGTGTACCAGTACGAGTGAAACAGCGTGCGATCGCACTGCGACTCAACGCTCACGGTTGGAATGTACGCAAGATTGCTGACTATTTAGAGTGGGCCCAACAGACCGTGCGAGAGACTATTGGGCGTTGGCAACGAGGCGGTTTGGGTGGATTGTGGGAAGGCTCAGGGCGGGGTAAAAAACCCCGGTGGCAAGAAAGTGATTGGCAAGCCCGAAAGCAGTGGCTAGAAGAACCTCGACGTTATAGTGCCCGTCAGTTGAGTCAGCGACTAGCCGCCGAACGAGGTATAGATTTAGGTGCAGAGCAAGTGCGCCGCATCCTCAAAAAAAAAACTACTGCTCGAAGCGATCGCGCCGGGCACCACCGACCCCAAAACCACAATTAATGAGGGCAAAACAAGCTGATTGGGAGCTGTTGAAACTATGGGCCCTGCTGGGTTTAGTTCACCTGAAGTATTTGGATGAGTCCGGCTGTTACTGCCACAGCCCAGCAGGTTATGCCTATGCACCACTCTTGGCAACAAAAACGGTTGGAGCAAATGCGACGGCGCGGGCGGCGGGTGAATATCTGGGGAGTGTGGGAACCACAAGTCAGCTTTGAGTATGCCTTGATGTTAGGTTCCCTAACCACAGAGACTTACTTAAAACTGATGGAGTGGCAAGCACAAATAGCACAACGGCGACTCGAAGACACTGGTAAGTTAACGGTGATCGTTCAAGACAACGCTTCGGTACATCGCTCAAAACTAACGCAACAGCAGTGGGAACGATGGCAACAGCAAGGCCTGCCGATCTTCTTTTTGCCACCTTATAGCCCGCAAATGAATCGTATTGAGGATGAATGGTTACATCTAAAGCGAGATGAGCTAGCTTGTCAAGTTTTTGCTGATGAGTACGATTTAGCGCTCGCGATCGCAACAGGTTTGGAAAGCAGGGCTGCGCGAGCGGAGTATGCTGCCCGTGCGTTTTCGGTTTAATTAGGTGGAGCTACTTACCAGTCAAGACAGTTATAAATTACAACACTTTTATCTTCAAGGAGAACTTTAATATGTATGTTTTTTGGTGGATTTTGGTTTCTAGCGTCAACATTTTACTTTTAGATATTTTTTACGAAACAATATATTTGAATGACATTTCAACAGCAATTTTTAGTGTCGGCAATATACTAATAGCTATTTTAGTTCGTAATGAACTGATTTTGCATTTATTGTATCGTTTGGCAGTATGGACTTCGGTAAAGATTGTTTATGGCAAATACTATCTTAATAGTAGCGTTCATTACATAGGTGGTGTTCACGCCTCATGTGCTAGTTGGGGTTTTCTGTGGCTAATTGTTGATGTATTGCAGCAGTGGGGAAACCCAAGCGATCTTCTATCAATGGCTACATCCAGCGACACGATATCAATCGCTATATCCAGTATACTGTTAACACTTTTATTTATTATTATCCTCACCGCTATTCCCCTATTCCGCCATAAGTTCCATGACACGTTTGAAATAAGCCATCGCTATCTGGGATGGTCTTGTTTGGGTATTCTCGTCTTGCATCAAACTAGATTTCAATTTATCATCGCTCTCAACCAAGCTTATCCTTTAGAAACTTTATTAATTAATCCAGTTTTACTCATGCTCGCGCTGATGATTTTAAGTATATTTTTGCCTTGGATAAGCGTGCAGTGTTTTGATAAGTTTAGGATGCATTGTCCATCTGATGGGGTTTTAATTGTAACTTTTCCAGGAAGGGCTGATGTGGGGACATTTGCTCGAATTAGTTTAGACGGTGTTGAATGGCATTCCTTTTCTGTTGCAGAGACGAGTTTCAACGAACAAACGGGCGAATCAGAAATTAATTTAATAATCGGTGCCGTAGGTGACTGGACTAAAAATTTGATTCGGCAAGTTGAAAAAGGAAATTTACCTAAGCGAATATGGGTTCGTCGAGTCAAGCCTCCTGGTTTTATGTTCTCAATTAAGGCTTATTCACGAGTAGTTGTAATTGCAACTGGTGCCGGAATTGCACCTGTCTTGCCCCATGTTATAAAAAATGGTCACAAACTTTGTATTTTGTGGATTGGTAATAATCACCAAGAGACTTATGGCGAAAAGATTTTTTCAATACTTTGCGCTCATCCTCGGTGCACAATTTTCGACACAGGAGTGCATGGTAGACCAAATGTAGGCGAACTGGCTATTCAAACTGTCCGAGAATTTAGGGCGCAAGCTGTGTTTTGTGTATCCAACAAAGCGGTTACGTCGGATGTTATCAAAGCTTGTTTGGCAAAGGGTATCCCAGCCTATGGAGCTAGCTGGGATTCTTGAGGCAGCCAATATATATCACGTTTGTTGCTGTCATATATGAAATTACATCCTGTTAAATAAATGAAATTACTTAAAATGCCTTCCGGAAAAATTCTCCTTTCAATTCTAGTCATTAGCAGTCTTTTTATTATTGGAGTTAGGCTAAGACGCAACTTTTCTCAAATTCGTAGTGTACAAGCTTTTGTTAATGGTGAAATCATTTTTTTGCGGGCATCCATCCCAGGCCAGCTAGAGTTGAAAAGCGAGAAAATTAAGTTGAGCAATCACCTTGAAAAAGGTACACAAATCGGCATAATTAAATCTACTGTCGAAAATCCACGAGTATCAGTCCTCAAAATTGAAAAGCCGCAATTGGAAACTCGACTACAGAATTTTCAACAACAAATCTCTGGAGTAAAACAGCAAATTCAAAATCGAACTAAATTGATGAACTTGTTTAAACAACAAACAGTTACCCAGAGAATGCTTCAAATCAAATACGCCGATCGACAGATAAAACAACTTGAAGCGGAAATCCTGCGAGAACAAGCCAAAGAAAAAGTAATGCAGAGGGACGCTCAACGCTTCGCTAGTTTAGCTGCATCAGGGGCAGAAACTGTTTCCAGAGCTGAAAACAAAATTGCAGAAGCGCAACAAGCCGAAGCTGTAGTCAAGGAAGCTCAATCAAAACTCGAGCTAGCTAAACTCAACTTACAAGCAACAAAAGCCGGACTTCAACTAGAAGGAACTCGCACCTTAAGTTATCCTGAAACTCGTGTTCTCGAACTTGATGTAGAGTTAACAGACCTAACCCAACAAGAAAGAAACCTCTCTCAAGAAATCCAGAGTATTCAGTCACAGCTAGCCATTACCAGTAAAGAATTGCAGGCTCAACAAAACGTCTCGGTTCTAGCACCAGCGACAGGCGCGATCTGGTCAATTGATTCCCAACCCCAGGAAATAGTCGAAGCTAATAAATCGATTATTCAGTTACTCAACTGTCAGAATCTTTGGATAGAGGCATTCATAAATGAGACTGATGCCAATAAACTTGTCGTTGGACAAGAAGCCCAAATCAGCCTTAATAATTCAAGTAATGTTCAATGGAAAGGACGAATAGAAACAATTAGAGCAGGTACAGGTCGTTTTGAAGTTGGAAAATATGTTGTAGAACCACCTCCAGAAATTACCCGGCGTCAAATACCAGTAAGGGTAGCGGCAGTGCGAATCAAAGTTGATTGGCAGAAACCCCCTAGATTTGACGAATTTTGTCTGGCAGGGAGGAGTGTAAACGTTCGCTTTATCGAGTCAAAGTCCTCAATACTAGGGGCAATCTCCCAGGGGTTGCCCCTCCTGGGTTTCGAGGCAGACACGTGGGTACGAGCCCCTACGAGAAATTAATGAATGGCAAAAGGCCGGCCACTCAAGAAAGGGTTTTCAACTCAATTTTCTGATAACTGGAAGACAAGAGACTCTGGCATAAATGCCCTTACCTAAAGTGCGCTAGTACCTAAAATCCCTTAGAGACAGTCTCTCAGACAGGCTTTGCCTGCAATGTCTGTCTGATGCCTGAATCCCACGAATTCAATTCGTGGGAGTGGCTCAAGAACAAGAACACACAGCACAATCGAACATCGTAAATTCAAAGGAGAAACATCATGTCTGAACCAGTAAAAACGCCACAGATATCACAAATTGAGGTGCTAGCATCCGATCTGGATGGTCCTCGCAAGTTGAGCTTCGGTCCAGATGGGGCACTTTATGTGACTGAAGCAGGACGAGGGGGAACAGGAGCCAGTATTCCATCTCCAAGTATACCGGGCGCGTTTTTGTCCTATGGCGCAACGAGTGCAATTACCCGAATTCAAAATGGGAATGTGGAACGAGTGGTTACCGGACTCCCCTCGGTGGCATTACCCGATGGATCGGATGCGTCAGGTGTGCATGATATTGAGTTTGATGCCTATGGAAACGCCTATGCGATCGTGGGTCTTGCTAGCAATCCAGCCAATCGAGATAATCTTCTAGGAGTTCCTGATTTTAGCCACTTAATCGCGATCGATAACTTTGATGGTGGTGCGTCATGGACAAGACTCAGGGATTTTGGAGTGTACGAGCAAAACAACAACCCCGACGGGCAAGATGTCATTACCAACCTCTTTGACTTGCTGATTGAGGACAATACAGCCTATGTCGTGGATGCAGGTGCCAACGATTTGCTCAGTCAGCGAGCCTTTGGCGGCGAATTGACTCTAGAAGCAGTCTTTTCAAGTTCTACCGCGATCGATCCGCTCACTGGTGAATCAGTGGTGATTCAGCCTGTCCCCACCTCGGTCGCCGTCAGATCCGACGGTGCGCTTTATGTCGGCGAATTGACTGGGTTTCCTTTTCAACCAGAAACAGCAAAAGTTTATCGCATCAATGCTGAAGGTAAACCGGAAGTTTATGCAGACGGGTTTACGCAGATCGTCGATCTAGCCTTTGATAAGTCCGGCGGTTTGTATGTTTTGGAATACGATGCGAATGGGCTTTTGAACGAAGGTGACGCAGGTGCGTTGATCTATGTTTCTCCAGATGGTAAAACTCGCACGACGATCGCGGATGATGAACTAACGAATCCGACGGGTTTAGAAATCGGTGCTAACGGTGACATTTATATCTCGAATAAAGGCTTTGTTGCAGGACAAGGAGAGGTGCTGCGGTTGAGTTTAGAGAAGGATACAAGCTTCGATCCTGACCCGATTTATGACTGCGTGAAGCACTACACAACTACAATTGCGGCAGATGGCGATCCAGCCGATGTGTATTATCCAGTGTTGCCAAATTCAACGCCCGATCAACTGCCGATCGCACTGATGCTGCAAGGTGCTTTAGTGGATAAAGCAGACTATTCTAACTATGCCAAAACAGTTGCCAGCTATGGATTTGTGGTCGTGGTTCCCAACAATGAGCGGACGGTAACTGCACCCAATGGTGAAACGGTGACGGGTCTGCTTGCTGAGCAAGGGCAAGTGAATGAGGTGCTGGCTCAGATGAAAGTGGAAGATGCCGATCCGACTTCACCGATTTTTGAAATTGCCGATACCGAAACGTTAGGACTCCTGGGGCATTCGTTTGGCGGAGCCGTCGGGTTAGGCGCAACACAGGACGAGATTTGCATCCCTGGAATTTGCTCGGATGACTACATATTGCCGCCCCAGTTGCAGGCAGGTATTTTCTATGGCACTAGCTTTCGGAATCAGCAAACTGGAGAATTTTTGCCGATCGACAACGAAGGAATCGCAGTCGGATTGATTCAGGGCAGTTTGGATGGCGTGGCTCCACCGAGCTCTAGTCAAACCACTTACGATCGAATTCTCAACCCGCCCAAAGTCTCAGTGACCGTAGAAGGTGCGAACCACTATGGTGTCACCAACGAAGACAACCCCCTGCAGGAGCCAAACAGACCCACCTTAGACCAAAGCACTGCAACTGAGACGATCGGACGCTGGAGCGGATTATTTTTACGATCGCATCTCCTCGGCGATCGAGGCGCGTTTAATTACGTCTACAACACAGGTGACGACCTCGACTCAAATGTGAATGTCATCAGTCAAACTTCAGTGTATTGATTCACGGAAATACGATGTTCAACCTCAATCGCCGTCAGTTTTTATTGCGAAGTGCTGTTGCGATCGCCGCAACTGTAACCTACGATCGAGTACAAGCCCAACAACCAACTTCCCCCGGCGCTTTACCGAAAGGATTGCCGCGTCGAAAAGTAGTCATTATCGGTGCCAGGGTAAACGCATCTAAATTAATTTGACAAAACCATGAATTTGTGCATTACTAAATAACTAAAAAAACCTTCTAAAACTTCTTAAGTTTAACCCCACTTAAGCAGATTAAATCAGAACTTAAAGATTTTCTAAACTTCTTAAAGCCGGATAATTTTTTTTCTTAGATAGGTGTTATATTTCGAGTATTAACTGGCAGAGTTTAAAATTTTAACTAAATAATTATTATCCATTCCCGCTCGATAGCGTTTCATTTTTAAACTTTGTTTTGAAGTTTTTTCTTGTTTCAGTAAATTTATGGCTAGCCGACGTAGAAGTGCCAAATTTTCGGGAGAGTTCTGTTTCCGAATCCGGCTTTTATCTTCACAAAATGTAACATCAAGCGTCCAATGTAAGCTATTTTCAATGCCCCAATGACTGCGGATAGCCCCAGCAATTGTCTTAGCATTACTGGTTAAACTACTTAAGTAAAAACGAGCTTCAGTGGTGGTTTTATTCCACAATCGTCGTTCACTAACTATCATGACAACTGTTTTTAGTCCCGTCCATAATTCTTGATTATGCACTTGTGGTAACTCGGATACATCCACAGTCCAGACTTGTCTTTTTTCCACTCGATGATATCCAGCTTCTGCTTGTTCATAATAATCATACTTTTTGCCTAAATAATCGGCTTTTTGAGCTACTTCAAACCACTCTTTCACGGCTTTGTATAAGAGTTTTTGATTCCCTTTTAAGGCTAAAACATAATCTCCTTTTTTCTTGATAATCAAAGATGTTATGTCTTTTTGACAACCCATAGCATCGATGGTTATTACACTTCCGGCAATTTCTAACATTTCTATTAATGGCGGAATTGCTGTCAACTCGTTAGATTTTTTATCAAGTTTTTTTTCCTAAAACTAATTGATGAGATGAAGACCAGGCTGTAACTATATGTAGCGCTTTTTGCTGGTCATTTCGGTCATAAGATTGTTTCATGGTTTTGCCATCAATGGCAATCACGTTTAGTTCTAATTCCCCGACTATGGCATTTACCCAACTCAAAAAACATTCTTGAAACTGTTGTGGTTCAATTCGGGCAAATACCCGACTAAATGTGTCATGAGATGGTATGCCATTCGGTAATTCTAGAAAGCTTTTTAACCATTCATATTTGGCGTTACCATAAGCTTCTATTGCTACCCATCCGTCGGCACCGCTGATGATAGCTAGAATCGCAATCGATCTAATATCTTTGAGCAAATGTTCTTTACTTCTTTCTATTCTGGGGTCTTTCAAGTTGGCAAAGTGTTCTAAAAAACTGGTATTTAAAATATTCATTGAAGGCAATAAATCTGTTGGTTTTTGTTGAGAAGTTACAGCTTTACTAAAACCTCTTGCCATTGATAGCACCAATAAACTACAATAAACTACATGAAAATTTAGTCGGATATAACTGTAGCATATTGGGTTTCTGCTGAAAGCTAACAAGCAATCTGAGTCTGAGCAAAGAAACAGGAGGATAAGCAAATGCAACTGAAATATCGCGGCGTTAGTTACGAAAAGAGCAATTCCATTCCCGAAGCAAGCACTCAAGAAATCAGCGGTGTTTATCGCGGCGTTCCCTGGCGCAAGCAGCCCCAAAATCAACGGATTGTACCCGGGGCGATCGTGCAATTGCAGTATCGGGGTGCAGAATATTCTCACCTTAAAAGCGAGGCGGTTGACGGTGAATTAGTTAAGTAAAAAGTGCCAGTTTACCGTCTTGAATGTTAAGACTTCAGTTCGATCGTCAAAACCTCCAAACCCGGTTTCCGAGAGTCATTTCTTTGTAGGTTGAGTCCTTTTCAAGCGAACCCTACGCAACGCTTCGCCCAACACCAAAGTTGGGTAAGGTACTACAAGCTCAACCTGCGAATCAAAGCTCGCACAGTTAATCAGAAGGAAAAACCGTTGAGCGCCCACAAGGAAATTTATCATGCTTCGGAGATTATGGTCATTTCGCGATCGCTATCGCATTCTTCACTTAAACTGGTTTGCCTTCTTTCTCTCATTTGTCGTGTGGTTTAACATTGCTCCTCTTGCCACAACGATTCAACAGGATTTAAGCTTAACCGCTGAACAACTCAAAGTTTTAGCAATTTGCAATCTAGCCTTGACAATTCCAGCGCGAATTGTAGTTGGCATGATTCTCGATCGCTTTGGGCCTCGCCTTGTTTTCTCAGGGTTGCTCGTGTTTGCGATCGTACCCTGCTCGATCGCGGCAACCGCAACCACCTTCAACCAATTAGTCTGGAGTAGTTTAGCTACCGAAATTTTGGGGGCTGGATTTGTAGTGGGAGTTCGCATGGTGGCAGAGTGGTTCCCCTCCGAAGAGATTGGCATTGCTCAAGGGATTTATGGAGGCTGGGGCAACTTTGGAGCCGCTGCTGCCCAATTTACATTACCCGCGATCGCCGTTGCCACAGCTTTTTTATCACAAGGTGCCGTTAACTGGAGATTGGCAATTCTGTTGACCGGAATCGTTGCCGCGCTCTATGGTGTAGTCTACTTCAAGAGCGTTGAAGATACTCCACCCGGTAAAGTCTATCAGCGACCTCAGCGACATGGCGCGATGCCCGTCACATCTGCGAAAAGCTTTTGGGCAATGATAGCGCTGGACTTGGGAATGTTACTATCGTTGGGCTTGCTCACCTTTCCCCTTGCACAGCCGCAGATTCATTTTCTGCAAGGCTGGCAAGAACTAATTTGCTGGGGATTATTGGCAGGATTATTTATCTTAACGTACAAATCCTGGCAGGTGAATCGAGAAGTTGCTGGTTCATTGAACCCGCTCAACTCTAATTTTCTCAAAAGCAGTCAAATTTATCCGTCCGCACAACGCTATCAGTTTCGTCAAGTGGCTTTACTGAGCTTCACTTATCTAACCAATTTTGGCGCTCAGTTAGCCGTCTTATCGATTCTGCCAATGTTCTTTGAACAAACTTTTGCTCTAAATCGGGTCACAGCAGGCACGATCGCTGCTATTAGCTATCCCTTTTTGAATCTGGTATCGCGACCGAGTGGGGGACTGATCTCCGATAAGTGCGGTAGTCGCAAATGGACGATGACGCTGTTGACGGCTGGTATTGGAGTCGGCTTTTTACTAATGAGCGGAATCAACAGTCATTGGTCGTTACCAATTGCAATTGGGGTGACGCTATTGTGCGCTTACTTTGTCCAAGCGGGTGCAGGTGCCACCTTCAGCCTAGTACCGTTAATTAAGCGGGAAATCACAGGTCAGATTGCGGGTACTGTTGGGGCTTACGGTAATGTCGGCGGCGTAGTTTATCTAACAGTTTATAACTTCACAAACACTGCGACACTATTCTCCACAATGGGCGTAGCGGCGCTGATCTGCGCTAGCCTCTGCGGATTCTTCCTTGAAGAACCCAGTGTCTCCTTTGCACAAAACAAGGCCATTCCAAAAGCAGAGCAGAGCACTTGACTCGACAGCCAAACATGAGACTTGTTTTGAAAATAACGGTTTTTAAAGGAGGCATCAGTCACCATGTACCAACTCAGTCAGTCAGAATCCCTGCCAACTGTGCTGCTAGAGGCAACCGACTACCTCGAACTGTTTTATCGAGAACAGCATCATCTGGAGCCACGGATCGAAGCACGACTAGCAGAAGTCGATCGGGAATATAAGCGATCGCGAACCTACTGGCAGACTCCAGAAGAACTTGCATACGGAGCCAAAGTTGCATGGCGCAACAGCGCAAATTGCATTGGGAGAATCTTCTGGGAATCCTTAAATGTCCGTGACTTGCGCCATCTGACGACAGCCACAGAGATTTTTGCCGCCCTCGTCGAACACATTGAGTTAGCAACCAACAATGGCAATATCCGCCCTCACATTAGTATTTTTGCACCTCAACAACCGGGCAAACAGGGCATCCGTATTTGGAACCCACAACTTATTCGCTACGCTGGATACCGTCAAGATGATGGCTCAGTTGTGGGCGATCCGGCGCACTGCGAACTCACCGAGACTTGTCAGCATTTGGGCTGGACAGGCAAAGGAACTCAATTTGATGTGTTACCTCTGATTATCCAAATGCCCGATCGGCCCCCTGAGTGGTTTGAGATTCCATCGCAGGCAATTTTGGAAGTGCCACTGGGCCATCCTGACTACCCTTGGTTTGCCGATCTAGATTTGAAGTGGCACGCCTTACCAGCCGTGTCAGACTGGCGTTTAGAAATTGGTGGCGTTTCCTATCCGACGGCTCCCTTTAGTGGCTGGTATATGTGCACAGAAATTGGTGCCCGCAACTTGGGAGATGTGCAGCGTTACAACCTATTGCCCATCGTTGCCGAAAAAATGGGGTTGAATACTCGCTCTAAACTTTCTCTATGGAAAGATCGAGCGTTAGTGACACTAAATGCGGCGGTGCTTCATTCCTTCGCACAGCAGGGCGTGTCGATTGTCGATCACCATACGGCTTCATCTCAGTTCATTCAACACATGGAACGAGAAGCGCAGGCGGGTCGCATGGTTCCTGCTGATTGGGGCCGAATTGTTCCGCCTATCTCTGCTTCTGCTACCGAAGTGTTTCACCGAGATATGGATAATGTTTGCTTGAAGCCTAACTTTTTCATGAATTACGCACGACAAGGCTAGAAATTAGATTCTGTAATTCACCAATTGAGCGATCGGTCAAGCCGAAAATAGGAGGAAACCACTGATGATAATTACCAACTCTCGTTGCATGATTCTCGTTGCCAAGTCTCCCCAAGAATACCAAGCTTATCGGATTAGTCCCGATTCCAGTAATAAGTTAGCGAACGCCTTCGATCCGCTCAAAGATAAAGTCTCATTTACCTGCTGTGTCGAAATTTTCGATGTCGGCGGCAAGACACCTCCCAACCGACATATGTACGCAACGGAAATGTTTTTCGTTCTCAACGGAGAAGGACGGGCAACTTGTGATGGCAAAACTATCCCCATTCAGCAAGGTGATAGTCTTTTGATCCCTCCAACTAGCATTCATAGTATTGAAAACACGGGTGAAAGTCGCTTGTATACCCTGACGATTATGGTGCCAAATGAAGAGTTTGCCGAACTGATTCGCAGTGGGACACCAGCAGAACTGGATGAGGAAGATTTAGCTGTGCTGCGAGGAGAAGCTTCACCAGTTTTATCTTAGTGCTGCCCTAAAGGATGAAAGGAAATGTGGTTGTAGAACTTCGCGAATCCACGAACAAAGGGCTAACAGCCAATCCCAATACGCTTGGGTTAAAACTATTTATTCCTCGGAGATCCCCCTCGCATACCCCCTACTCGACCCCTACTCCCCTTAAGAAGGGGAGTAGGGGTTGACTTTGAGTAAGTTCTTGTCCCCCCCTTGGGAAGGGGGGTGCCAGGGTGATCGAGCTTAACTGAACCGTATTGCAGCCAATCCCACAAGAGAATCAAAGATAAGCACTGTCGGCATACAACAAAGTTAAATTTTGCAGCAATTTTAGGGACTGATTTGACGACAATTCCAACTTACATCCAACTTACAGACGGCAAACTATGTGTGGTAATTTTGGTTTTTTAGGTAAACGAATTCCCTCAGATGACAAAGGGCTTCTGCCAGCAAGAGTTGTGGAAGTGTTTCAACAAATGGGGCGTGAAACTGAGATCCGGGGCGAACAAGCTGGAGGTGGATTCGTTTTGACTCGCGACAAAGACGATCGAGTTGTAATTGTTGGTAAAAAAATCCTGAATCAAAAGCGAGACAATCTGACACAATCCCTGGAAGCCGCCTTTGCTGCGGTAAGACGCCAAGCTGTCTTGGAAGGCATAAAGCCGGCATCAGTTGTAATGGGAGTATGGCATTATCGCTACGGTACCAGTAGCCCGCCCGCTATTGTGGAAACCCATTGGCATGAGTGGATGCCAGCAAGAGAGGCGGCTGTTTGGCAATTTGAAAACGGAAAATGGTTTTGTAGCACAAGAAATGTCAATCACCGCATCACTCACAACGGCGATTTTGATGCTTGGAGGATCTTTGGCAAACAGATTGACAACGCTCAATTAGGCTTGTGGTTAGAAAGAGTATTGCACACCCCCAATGACACGATCGGCGATTCCCCTAAAATCTCAGGAATGATGGATTTATTGATCGCGCAAGGGATGTGGGATGCTTCAGTAAGATTGGCTTACCAGCTTGAGGTGGCTGAGTCGATCGAGGAGGCTTTTGACGGGCAAGAACCTGCGAAAAATGCGCCCAATACCGCTCCTTCCCAGCAAGTCCTGAGTGAATGGGCCCAGATATTCGAGAAGGTTTGGCAACAACACATTGACGCAAAGCTTTTATCCAGCAAAGAAGACTTGGCGTTGCTGAATGCAAGTATGATTTTTGTCTGTAGGGGTAGTGCCCCCGTGCCTACCCGTCAGCATTTGGGGCAACCACGGGGGGATTGCCCCTACGATTTCATACCCCCATTCAGCAACGCCGAAGACTTAAGCGATTTTGAACATCAGGTGTGCCAGGAAATCAGTCAGAACACCTCGATCGCTCAATGGTCCGATCGTCCAAGGACTGCTTTTGTCAAAGCGGCAGTGGATGCTTTTTTGCACAATGATTTGTATCGGGCAACGCAACTGTTTATGTCGGGGGCGCAGGGTAGTTTCGGCTTGGTGACGGTCTCAACATTGTCCCAGGAAAATCTGGTGTTGAGTTCCCAAGGTCAGCCGATGACGATCGGTTTCAATTTGCCAGAAGAATACATGGTCTATGCGTCGGAAGCCGCCGCTGTTAATGCTGTTTTGGTGGACGCGCCAAAATCTTACCGTGTAGATTTAGACCAAACAGCGGGAGAAATTGCCTTAGTCGGCACGAATAAGATCGCTGTTTATTCGATGAAAGCCGATCGCGAACTGCTTGAATCAGAGCTAGAAAAGCGATGGATGCCGGTGCAGGGTAACTCACACATTCAGCGCCCTCAAGCCGAAACCAAAGACCCTGTGAAGAGTGACATTCAGGAAATTCCGCAAGTGCTGGGGGCGATCGCGGCATCCTGGAAAGATCCGGCATCTTTTAACTACCAAAGTGCAGAATATCTGGCAGATATCTTAATCGAAAAGGTTAAGGCTTTTGAAAAAAAGCGCCAAAAAAAGTTCAAAGCAGGACTGGTTGGTGAATTGGGGGAATTGCAGACGGTCGATTTTTTGATTGTGGGCATTGAAAATAGCCTGTGGCTGGGCGAAAGATTCGCTCAGGATTTAAAGATCGTCTTTCCCCTGTTGAATATCAAGGCGCTGTCTGCAAACCAGGTTTTGAGTCAATTGCAGCATGACGCTCAAAGTCTGCATTTAGGAAAAGACTCGATCGTGCTAGCAATCAGTCAGTCCGGTCAAACCTTTCCGACTTTGCAGGCGACCAATGCCTTTGACAAGTTATACCAGAGTGGGGCGATCGGCGGGCTATTTATCCTGACTGGGGAACTCAACAGCTTGATGGGAGCGACGATCGCTCAATCTTACGCTCCTGGAGCAGCTTTTAGCCGCAGAATTTTTACCAATGGCAGCGGTCGCAGGTCTACCGAACCTTCCACCGTGACAGTCGCCGCCGCTCAACAAACCCTGACAGAGCTTTTGTTTCACGTTGCTTTCCGCATCAGACAAGCGTTTCCTGACTCAACTCCTTTGGGGATGATGCTGATGCCAGAAAGCCTTTCAATTCTAATAAGAATCAAGGCAGATTTTCTAGATCGAAGAGTTGCTTCGATCGCTGGAATTACTGCTAGTGGAACCGCCATCAAATCTTCAGAAAATCAACAACTGGTGAGCATCGGTCGCAAGTGGGCGCTCCATGTCACCGAAGCTCCTCTCGCCTGGGGAATTCATGCTCTATATGTCCTGATAGTTCTTGGCTGGACAATTCCATTTGGATACACAATTCCAGTCACTCAAACGGTAGTCCGCTTAATTCTCTTGGCAGTTGGTAACCCGAGCAACTTGTTGTTATTGAACCTGCTTAACCCGGCTTTCATCCTGGCGGATATTGGTATCGCTATCTTCGGTCCCTGGCTGTGGACGCTTGGGCTCCGTTGTTTTCAGGGCAGGGAGCCTTTAGCGCGTACAGGCAAAAGAACTTTAGTCATTGGAGATGTACCTTGGGTTCATCAACTATTGGAATCGTATGTCAGCAAACTCTTTTCTCTAAGTTACGGGATTGCTTCTTTGGAAGTGCATGGAGGGAATCCCCAAGACCATCTGTTGCATAGATTTGGACATCGAGTTGTCAGAGGCACTTTGGTTTTTCTGGGTGTGCCCGACGGCGATCGCAGTCGGAAGCTAAAACAGGATCGAGACGCTGCAATCATGACGGGCAAACAAGCCGATGGTGTCAGAAACCTCGGTGTGGGAGCTGAAATTGTTGCTGTCGGACACAATCGGGAGATCGAAGATAAAGGGTTTAATGATGCGATCGTTTTGGAAACTAAAACCAATTCACGTAAAACAGCAAAGCTGCCGGCGGATCAACAAGCTGCGATCGAGGAATTGAGGGAATCCCGTTTTAATTCATTTGAACGCTTGTTAGCAAGCTACGTAATTTTTTGGGCGTTAGCCAAAAAGGTAGCCTCATTTCCTTTTCTGGGATATCAGCATTGGAAGTCTCAAAGTAGAACCAGAATCGGGACCACCGCTGCACCCGTGTCAGGGATTAACTTGGATTTGACTGACGCGAAAGCAACTCCTCCGACTCAGGCAGTATCCGCTGCAACTTATCGCCAGCCGCTTCTGCTTTCTGTTGCTCCAAATACTCAACAGATAGCAGATGCACCGACACACATCGATGTTCCCTTGATCGGCAGATTGAATGAACTAGCTTTTGCGCGATCGCAAAGCAATCCAAAAGAGTTTCTTTACCGCATTCCAGCGTTGGGTGCAGGTGTTATTAACAGATTGAATGAACCAGCTTTTGCGCGATCGCAAAGCAATCCAAAAGAGTTTCTTTACACTGGAACAGTGTTAGGTGCAGGTGTTGCCGATAAGAACGTTGGAGTTGGCGTTCTTTGGGGTATTAAACCTCAACAGAAAATTCAAGGCTCTGCTGGATGGCTACCCCACAATAATTTGGAACTTGGAACTCTTGTTCCCAAATTCAACCTGCGAACGAGAAAACAAGAAAACTAGAGGCTCTGCCTCGGCTGCTGCTGCTAAATGCTCTGCGATCGCCCAGCATTTAGCGGCTTCCATACCTATGTTGCGATCGCTCGAATCGATTGAGCCCTAGTGCGATCGGTTGTTGTTCATTTGTAACCCTTGCCACCCTACTTATAGAACCCATTTGACATCTGTTCGCGATCACCCTTCATGTGAGGTCGGCTCAGCCACGGGCGATCGGCTTCACAGTAGTCGCCCCCAAAAGCTCTTTTTTGAAGTCATTCAGTTTAAACCATCGCCTGGACAGATTTTCTAGTTGGTTGTCCCCCATCATGTTTTGAGCTAAAATTACCATCAAAACACCCTCAAGCCGTCATGCCATATTCTAGTAACCTAACGGACTCCGAATGGTTCATCCTGGAACCTCTACTACATCAAATATTACCCATTAAAAAGCTGTCCTCGTCCACCCAACTGGACAAAAATAGAAATCCTGGATGGCATATTCTATCAACTCAAAAATGGTTGTAATTGGCAAGATTTACCAAAAGACTTACCCCCCTACTCAACTGTATACTGGTATTACAAACAGTGGCGGTCAGAAGGAGTGATTGAAGAACTGATGACAGTCCTACATTCAAGGGTTCGCGAGCCGGTAAAAAAAAACCGAAGTGGACTACGTTAATCATGATTGACTCACAAGCCGTGAAAAATACCTGTAATGCCAGTATTGAATCGAAAGGGTATTGTTTTTATAAATCTACCACTGGTATTAAAAGGCATCTGGCTGTTGACACGCTTGGTTTTCCCTTTTTAACTCACTGCACAAAAGCTAATTTATCCGATGATGCAGGTTTGATTGAAATGTTAAGTAAAAATATAGATTATTTCAGATATAAACCAGTTAATATCCCCAAAATCACCATATTTGATTGAGTAAGGGTGACAAAGTTTCCCATTCGGCATCTGTGAGATTAGTAGAGTATGGCATCATCCGATCGGAGTATTTTGATGGTAATTTTACCCCAATTACTCCTGTTACTCATTACTCATTACTCATTATTT
Source organism: Microcoleus sp. ARI1-B5 (assembly GCF_036705795.1). Taxonomy (NCBI): domain Bacteria; kingdom Bacillati; phylum Cyanobacteriota; class Cyanophyceae; order Oscillatoriales; family Microcoleaceae; genus Microcoleus; species Microcoleus sp. ARI1-B5. Next base: position 14,142 of record NZ_JAUBVK010000050.1, on the reverse strand, counting down.
GGTCAAGATTGCGCTGCTTCAACTCGATCAAGTTCATTTTTCCAACCGCGATCGCGTTGAAGCAGCGCTGAAAATTTTTGGCGATCGTGCAATGAAACCGCTAACCCCACAAGACATCCTCAAGCGTTACTCAAAACACCGGACAGCTATTGACAGCCCGGGTTCCTTTTACTCTCCTTTAGAAACGGAAGTAATGATGAGAGCTAATCCGCCCCTTAATCCTGAAATATTAACAACTATTCCAACTATTTTGACCGATAAAAATCAAAAATCTCAGTTGCAAGCTACACTTAAAACTCCTTACCAACCGATCGATACTGCTTTCAATCTTGAAACAGCCCTGCAACCATTCCAACAAGCAAAAATCATCGGTATAGACTGCGAAACGACAGGGCTTGACCCCTACAAAGCCAAAATTAGATTGTTACAACTTGCCATTCCCGGCCATCCAGCGATCGTTGTAGATTTATGGGCCATTGAACCGAGTTCCCTCGAACCATTACGCTTGCTCTTAGCCAGTCCTACACTCAAAGTAGGTCACAACCTCAAATTTGAATGGCAAATGCTCGCTTTTGCCGGACTGGAACCATCCAAACCCTTTTTCGATACCTATCTGGCTTACCGAGTGCTGACGGCGGGACTAAAATGCCATTTGTCTCTAGAGGCTGTCACTGAGAATTTGTTGAAAGTAAAGCTAGACAAAACGCAGCAAGTTAGCGATTGGTCGGGAAATTTAACACTCGCTCAACTGCAATATGCTGCTACCGATGCTGCAATTTTACTCCCGCTGGCTGCTGCTTTGCAACAAAAATTGAAAGCTTCTAAGCTTTGGAAAACTGCTTTACTAGAGTTTGCTTGTCTGCCTGCGGTGGCTTCTATGGAACTCAACGGAATGCTTTTAGATAGAGAACAGTGGATAGTTTTGGGAGTGAAGCTCTGTCATCAACGCGACTCTCTTTTAAAACAAATTAATTTGCAACTCCATCGACCTAACCCTCATCAACAAATCTCTCTGCTGCCAGAATTTACGGATACAATTAATCCTCGCTCTCCCAAGCAAGTCTTAGCGGCTTTGCAAGAAAAAGGCATTCCTGTTACTTCCACTAACTCTCAACATTTAATTCCTTTGCAAAGCGAGTATCCCGTTATTCAAGCACTGTTAGAATATCGCAGCTTATCTACTCGTATCGACACTTTTACTCTGGGTTTACCAGAACACATTCACCCGATTACAGGACGCATTCATCCCAATTGGTTTCAGATTGGTGCTAGATCAGGACGGTTTAGTTGTCGAGAGCCAAATTTAACGAATATCCCCAGAAATAAGCAAACCCGACAGTGTTTTAAAGCTGCACCCGGTTACGTCCTGCTCAAAGCCGATTATAGCCAGATTGAACTGCGGATCATGGCGAAGGTTTCCGGCGATCGCACGATGGTCAAAGCTTACTCCAAAGGGGAAGATTTGCACTCTCTCACAGCTTCCTTGGTGCTAGCAAAACCCTTATCGGAAATTACTCTCGAAGACAGACAGCTCGGCAAAATCATTAACTTTGGTTTAATTTATGGCATGGGAACACAGAAATTTAAGAATATGGCTCAAGCAGAGCATGAAGTCACTTTAACGCTGCAACAAGCTTCACACTTTCGTAAGAAGTTCTTTGAATCCTATACAGGTATCAAACAATTTCACAGCCTAGTTCGGAGCGCCTGGAGCCGAGGTATTCGAGAGAGTCGGACAGTCTTAGGCAGAAGGAGATTATGGTCAAAAGATACTAAACCGCTACTTAACGAAATGCTAAATAACCCAATTCAAGGGATGAGCGCTGACATTACTAAACTCGCTCTTGCTCTCATTTTTTCACCTCTAAGCTGCACGGATGCTAAACTGATTTGTGTGGTTCACGATGAAATTTTAATTGAGTGTCCTATCGAAGAAGTAAAGCCCGTTAAAGCAATGCTTAAAAAATGTATGGTGAGAGCCGGGAATAAATTTCTCTCTCCGATTCCTTGCGAGGTAGAAATTAAAGTGATGGAAAGTTGGGGAGGATAAACCCGTCCGACCCCACGAAAAATCCCCTGATTGACATTGCTGCAAGATATCAGAGAGATCGAACTTGATATAAGTGATTCAAACCTAGCAGTTGGATCTCGCCTGAGTCGGCTCAGGCTGCTGAATGATGAAACCGCAGCGACATAAAGATGAACCGAATCACGAAGATGCCCGCCACGATCCAAGTTCCGCCAGATACTTCCTTGGCTCTACCTTGGCAGGTTTTCACAATCGGATAGGCAATAAATCCGATCGACAACCCTTCCGCGATCGAATACGTTAATGGAGTCAGGAAAATCGTTAGAAACGCTGGAATCACTTCCGACATATCATCCCAAGGAATTTCTTTCACCTCAGCTAACATCATCGCGCCAACAATCACCAGCGTCGGCGTCGTTGCAAAAGCCGGAATCGCTTTAAACACCGGAATGAAAAACACCGACAGCGCAAATAATCCTGCCACAACTAAAGCGGTAAATCCAGTTCGACCGCCTTCGGCAACGCCTGCGACCGATTCAACATAAGCCGTCACGCTCGATGTACCGAATATCGGACCGATTGTGTTGCCAATAGCATCTGCCATCAGTGCTTTATTGGCACGCGGCAGCTCACCATCGGGTCCGATATAACCAGCCCGCATTCCGACACCGGTTAACGTCCCGATGGTGTCAAAAATATCAACAAACAGAAACACAAATAGCACTGCAATCCAGTCAATAAAATTCTCGGAGTTCAGATTAGCAATTCCCAGAAATGCTTGACCAAAAATGTCTTTTGGCAGTGACGGCAGCGCAAACAATCCTTGAGGTGGGGGTGAAACCTTGAACAGCCAAGCCCAAATTGCAGTTCCAAAAATTCCAAATAGTAACGCACCTCTGACGCGCCGCACCACCAATCCGGCTGTAATCGCTAAACCCGCCACAGCCAGTAGCGTGTTCGGTTCTGCTAAGCTGCCAAACGCCGTTTTTGTGGCTGGATTTGCCACAATCAATCCGGCCCCCCCATTAACAACATCCCCTGACATCCCGATGTAGGCAATAAACAAGCCAATCCCACCTGCGGTTGCGTGCTTGAGCGACTTTGGAATTGCCGCGATCAATAACTTACGTACATCTGTCAACGTCAGAAGCATAAAAATTAATCCCTGAACAAACACGCATGACAGTGCCAACCGCCAATCGATTTTCAGTCCGATTACAACTGAAAAAGCAAAAAAGGCATTCGTTCCCATTCCAGGCGCGAGCCCGAACGGGTAGTTTGCTAAAATTGCCATGCAGAAGGTTCCAACTGCCGACGCCACAGCGGTTGCTACAGCCAATTGCGAAAACAAATCTCCAGGCTGTTGTAGAAAAATCGCGTTTGACAGAATAATCGGATTGACAACTAAGATGTATCCCATCGTCATGAATGTGGTGATACCCGCGAGCGTCTCTGTTCTGAAATTGGTTCTGTAGAAATCAAACTGAAAGAACTCTGCCAGTGCTGCTTGCCAACCTGTGTAGGATTGCTTTGGTGGAATTGGTTTTTGAAATTCTAAATCAGCGCTCATGGTTTGGACCTGCGAAATTTAATTGAGATAGGAGTTAGGCGGTAAACGATCGTCCTAGACCCAATGCTGCCAATCTTTTGCGATAGACGATCGAGCTTTTATCCCCGGCAATGTGGACTTCATCTTGCAGCGCGATCGGTAAATCTTCGGGATACTGTTCTTCAACAATGTCCTTATCTTCGCCAAACACTTGATGGTTAAAGTCCAGCGTGTCTTGCAGCGGTGCATCTTTGTCAAAATTGCGGCCTCTCGGCACTACCCAAGCGCGTTTTGCCGGCTGAAACCGGACAGGTAGCATTCAGGATGTGTAACTGCCCGTTCCCAAAGGTAACGCTTAACTTCGCTGTGAGCTGCAGCCACACTTCAAACAATCGACGCCACTTAAACCCAGGCGGACTCAGATGCTTTAGGTTGTGCCGATAGTTGCTCGCAGTGCTGACATCCTGTAGCGTGAAACCCGTGCGGTAGTCGCTCAAGGGGATAATCTGGCACTTCTGGATTTTCGCACTCGCCAAAGGATTCGGTGTGAACAAACGCAAAATGACTCACATCTAGAAAGCCTTCGACTTGATGACCTGCGGCAGCTTCGTGAGCTACGCTGGCTGGCAGAACCTGAATATAGTCTGGATCGTTCCATTCCTGAAAGTATGGAAAATGCACCAAACCGTTATCCACGAGCCTTACCCACACTAAACCATAGCGTGCGGTGACAGCGTAGGTCGTCAATTTCAGCCGAGCGGGAATTGCGGCATCCGGTTGAGCGGGAATACGCGTGCATTGACCGCTTTTGTCGTAGCCGACGCCGCGATCTTTGCATTGGAGTTCATCGTTTTCAACCCATCCCAAACTCAGAGGAACACTGCGATGCAAACACAAATCCCGTGCTGCAACGATCGAGCTATCGGAATGTCGAAACAGCACCAGACGTTCATCGACCAGCTTTGCGGCAAACGGTCGATCCGTGACTTCATGCGAGAACGCGATCGGATACCAAAACGGCGCAAGGGCTTTCCAATCAGTTTCACTAAAGGTGCAGTTTCGAGGCAATACAAACGCAGAATTGCACGATCGTTCTTGTGTAGTGTGCATAATCCTGTATGCGAAATACCGTTGAAGCTTAAGATATTAGAAAGCTTACTTCTGTACGATTTACTACATACCCCTCTTCTGTCACTAAGTGGCAGAGTATAATAGAGCCAAATCTCTCAAACCACGGCTGGGTCCATGGTTAAGCCTCGCGAAGCTAATTCGACATTGAAATTCATTGATGAGTATTGTCGCTCTTACAGAAATCTGTTTTCAGAAGTCAGAAGCTTTGAAGCTTTTACACATCTTCATGCTGGTATAATTTCTGATCTTAAACGTAAGACACTACCAGCCATTGCAGAGATAATGGGGCTAGAAAATGCTCAAGGGTTGCATCACTTTCTTATTCCATCACGCCAGGGAGGCTTCTGCGTAGAGAAGGCAAAGGCTTGAATTAATCTTAAAAGTTGTTATTAAGTTTAAAACTTGTTAAAGAGCGAAAAATCTTTCTCATCATTGATGAAACAGGAGATCCAAAGAAGGGAAAAGCTACAGATTATGTAGCTAGCCAATATTTAGGGCGACTTGGAAAAATTGACAATGGCATAGTGGCTGTGGTGAGCTATGGTCTAATTAGTCAAGGATTTTCAGGATTTACACATACAGCTTATTCGACCAAGAAAGAGAACAATCACGGTCGCTCAGAAATCCGAAATCATTTAATGTTAAGTGAAATCAAAGAGCTGATTGACCCCGACAATCAATGGGAGAAACTTCAAAGTATAGGTCTGATATAATCCGTGAGAATAGTGAAGGGAAAAAGAAGTATTGAAACTCGTTATTACATTAGTAGTTTACCAAATGATGCTCAAAAACTTGGTGAATCACTCCGCAGCCATTGGGAAATTAAAAATTCTTTACATTTGGTATTAGATGTGGGTTTTCGTGAAGATGATTGTCGGATTAGAAAAGATAATGCTCCGCAAAACTTTGCTATGATTAGACACATCTCGCTCAATCTTTTGAATCAAGAAAAGACCTCAAAAACTAGAGCCAAAAATAAGCGACTTAGAGCTGGGTGGGATGATGACTATTTGACAAAGATTCTCGCTGTTTCAGTTAACTAAATTCTCACAAATAACTCATTGCTAACTATTATACAACTTGTAAATAGTGGTTGTAAGCTTTTTATTATCTAAAAATAGGCAGCAAGTAACAACCACCATTAATCAGTTACTGTTTTCTCTAAAAAGTCATTACAAAGTGTGTCTGTAGCTTCTTTGAATGGTGAATTTATCTCAAAATATACTCACCACTGGTGAACAGTGTTCAATAAGATGCGTTCCCCCTGGGTGATTGACTTTTTAGCTTAACAGACCGCGAAATCTGTATGTTGTCTAATTTCCGGGGGATGAAATGCCAGTACAATGTCACTTTTTGGAACACCAGCAGCCAACAAATCAGTTGCTATTCCGTCTTCTGTTCCATCTCTTTGAATCCAGATTTTACCATTAATAATTTCAAGGTGAACAATGCAGCCATGATTTCGCACATCTTTTTCCCATCCTATTGTTAGCAGTAAATAATCATTGGAGTCTTTGCTAATAATGAGTTTGGATTCCAGGTTATTGTATGAATATGGAATTTCTGCATATTCGCTTAAGATTTTTTCAATGATTTGTCGGTAATTATCTAATTTATCCATTGTACGATTTCCTCTTTTGTAGGGTCAAAAACAAGTTAGCGCAGAGAGTTTTTGCGTATCACTAGAGCCCCGATGGCTTCTGAAAATATTTCTTGATAGGTGGCTTGACGAATAGCTCAATATAGCAATCGGTCATTTTCGACTTCTTCTAAAATATTCAAGTAAACGATATACTGCCCTAATGCAGTTTCTAAATCGCTCACTTGGGAAAGACTCACGAAACTTTTAATTTCAACGGCTATTTTTTGTTCACATCTTTCGGCAGCTAAAAGTTTCGTGCCTCCTAAGTCTACAAATAGTTCTCGGAACCCCCATTTTAGTTTGAAAGGATCGTTTGTAATTGTCCATCCGTCTTTTTCCAGAGCTTTTTTGACACGAGCGTGATAAATATCTTGGGCTGGCATATTCGTTTGAGGTTATAAGTCTGAGCCGTGTAAAGGGCTGTGTTGATTAAACTTGTTTTCATGGCTTGAATTTCCGAAGTCGCCTCAATTTTATTATCTTTAATTCTAGCTGTTACGTCAAGTCGCTTGACTGATGAGGTGACAATACCCTCCAAACATAGACAAAATAAAGCATATAACCCAATACGGTTCAGTTAGTGCTCTTAAACCAATTTGAACACAGTTTTTTTGAAAATACAGGTATCTTTTAGAAGTCAGATTCTTAACAGAACCGTATTGGGACATAACCCTCATACCCCCATATGCTTTAGTTAACGTTTTTTGTCATTGTTCGCTGTGAGCGTAGCGATCTATACATGAAAGCAATCACAGTATCTGTTTTTCAGAGGCTTTTGCCTCCTAGACTGTCTTATCCCAAGCGTATTGACTCATACCATTTTCTCCCGAATGCCAACTTATTACGTTTTATTTTCTTTTTAGCTGTTAAGAAAGCAGTGAATTCTGCATCTAGATTAAACAGCGTCATCTTCGCTCAAATCGTAAGTAGGGGGCTTATACTCAAACAGTTCTTGTTCGCACGCAGCAAACCTGGAAGTGTCGGAACTGGCTGTGGGACGAGCATAACTAGCTTGGTTCCGAATCCCCTGGATATCTTCAGAAGAACGCTCAGACGACAGCACAAACTGAGTTCTCTGATAACGCAAATGGCCCAATTCAATTTTACCCGGTCGCCCTTCACAATAGGCTCGTTGGGCACAGCGTTTAACTGCGATCGCAATTTCAGCACTCGTTGCTCCCGCATAATCAGATAGTAGCGAATACCACTGCCTGTCGCTCCAAAGGTTCTCTTTTCCTTCCCCAAATTGCTCTGGGAAATACTTAGCCAAATGCAAATTGAAAATCTCATAGCGAGCGCCGCTGTGTGGCAAATCCACAAACCAGATTCCGCCGTCGTCAAATCTGCGAATAAGTTCAGCCGGCAGCATTTCTAAACGGTTAACAGTAGCTAACATTAATACGGGGCTTTCATGCTCCTGCATCCATGTGAGCAATTTCTGTGACAGCCGCCTAGCTGCACCGCCGTCAGCATTTGATTCCCAGCCAGAAAAACCCTTATCAAAATCGTCAAAGAACAGCACGCAGCCGCCCAAATTATCGGCTGTATCCAGCATTTTGTTGAGAGCGCGATCGGGATTAGAGGAGCCTAGAATATTGCCCCAACTTGCTGCTAAAAGCGCATAACCTAGCTTCTTCGCAGCTAGCTTCGCACTCAAACTTTTGCCCGTCCCCGGCGGTCCCCACAGCAGCATTCCTTTGGGAGGTCTGAGGTGATATTTCTTGGCATCAGCTTCTGACAGCTTTACGACTTCGTTCAAATAAGCGTCTAATAAATCTAAACCGCCAGCATGAGGCACGTCTGGAGAAGCAATGAACTCCAACCCCTGGTCTCGAAGTTGCGATATTTTATGCTCTAATACCAACTGTGCGATATGGACAACTGAAGCGGTCATAGAGAGCGATCGTTCTAACACCAATTCAATTTCAGCAGTTGGCAGCCCTAGACTAGAAACAGCCAGCCGTTTTTTAGCAGCTACCGCATCCGAATCCCAATCAAGGGAACAATTGCGATCGCAAAAATTATCTACAAGAACTTCGACTTCAAAACGATCGGGTAACGGACATTTGAGTAGAGGAATTAATGGACTTAGCTTTGATGGCAATTGGATGTACTCGCCCAGCAGTACCCAATATTGGTCGGCCCAACGCCCTTTCAGCTCAAAGAATGCGTTAGCCAATTGAGAATAACGGCGGACAAGAGGCTGTTCGGTACTGTCTGATTCCAAAATATCCTCTAACAAAAAGATACCGGGGCAGTCATTTTCCAGCAGAAATTGCAGGACATCACTCTCGACAGATAGCTCAGTTTTGCATAGGACACATTCACTATTATACATCTGGGAAATATCTGAAACGCTTGTCATGTCTGAATGACCACCTAATTTCGGGAGATGTTTATCCAAACACCGCACCTGTTGAAGAGTTGCATAGCCTGGATTCCAATAATAAACAGGTAAACAACACTCACTGGCGTACTGATGAAATGATGACAAGATTTTTTGGCGATCTGCACTGTAATATTCAATGGCAACTATGGGAGTTTGAATGACTCTTAACTTAGACCAAGTATTGCAAACTTTCATGAGTTGATACAACTAAATAGACGAGGTTTAATATAATAATTTAACTAAGGTAATTAAAATTTAACTTCCTGCTAATGAGCGAAATACGCCCCTCAACTGGAGGGGGTAATTGTGCCTAACGGCACTCATAAATTGATGTTAAGCAAGTTAAATTGTCAATCATGGTCACAGCTAAAAAACAAACCGCAGCCACTCCTATTCGCTCTCAGTCACCAGTGCCTGCTAAATCTAAACCGTCTGAAAAGCAGAACAGTCAAACAGTCGGCAGTAACAATGGAGCCAAATCAAAACCTCAATCTAACCTCAGCCCGGAGCAACTTGCTGGCGAGCTAGTCAAACAGATTCGGAATACAATTCATAAGAAGTACGGTGTGACAATTCAGCGTCGCGATAGCCGTATTTCGACAAAGGTTGGCCACGCAATTCGCGAAAAACTGGGATTGGATATTCAAGCTCAGTTGAATAAGCGCAACGGTAATGGCAATGGTAAAAAGTTCGACTGGCAAGAGTGGAACAATACTGTGTTTCCCAAGCTAGTTGGCCGACCCGATGAACTCAAGTATGATGTCGAAGTTGTTGCCTTAGCGATGAGCCAACTTTACGATACAATTGCTGACAACCCACAAGCTGCCATTGCCGATTTAATGGAGTTCAATGCTCAAAGCTTAAAGCGTCGCAACGAGTTAGCTAAATCCTCTGAAGAAGATACTGAAGAACTCGATGACGACGACGAACTCGATGATGAAGATGATGAAATTGATGACATACTCGATGAAATTGATGAGGATGACGAAGACTCTGAAGGCGATGAGGATGAGGATGATGACGATGAGGAGGATGATTTTAGTTTAGACGAAGACGAAGAATTTGAGGAAGACGAATAATTGCTCAAGTTTGATTAGAAAGCTCTGCTGAAAAAGCAGAGCATTTTTTTGCCTCTATCGAGGCCTTTTCCACGAATCGCGATCCTGGGTTGATTGTCGCCACCGTCCGAATCAGGACGCTCTGGGAAGCATACCCAACAAATTCACAATCAAGGAAATTTTGACCTTGGTTGTGAATTTGATTTTACCGACCCACCCACCACTAATTTTTTTGAATTAATTGTAATTAGCAGACTGCCGTCGCTTTAGTTGTGAAAAAAAACACGATTGAGGGTTAATCATGGCTAATCGCAAATCCGCTCCAACTCCGATGCAAAAGCAATTTGCAGAAACTCTTGAAGAACAGCGCTTCGAGATGTTTTTGCACGTTGCCCGCGAGTTAACGGGACGTGCCAAACAACGACAGTTGCAGAAAGGTAAAGCTCTTGACTGGGAAGCATTCAATACTTGGTTTAACAAACAATATGAAGGCTACTCGGCTGACGAGATGCTTGAAGAAATCTTGAGCAACGTTTACTGGCTTTCATCTGAGCAAGCAGTGATTGACTTGCACTTCCGTTATATCGAGTCAGCCGTCAAAGCTTCTCATAAGAAAAAGGCAACTGACGATAATGAAGAGATTGATGATTTTGTCAAGTAATCAATGACGACCCCCGATAAAGGGGATAAAATCCTGCTCCAAGCAGGATTTGTTTTGCCCGCCCACCCACCGCGCCAGTTCCCTTTGCGATATTTGCGATCGCATTCTCAGAAGGCTTTAGTAATGTTTTGATATTAAACGCGAGCGCGTTTGAGAAATGTTCCACTTGCAAATTAGAATTATGTACGAACATATTCAGCATTTTCTCACCCTCACAATTGAAACTGTGGTAATTTTTGGTTATGGTGGCTTAATTGTTCACTATATCGCTACGCTGTTAGCATCGAAGCGGATGAATCCTTCTGAAAAACTATCAGCAAAACTTGCCCCAGATTTTGTGCCTCTTCTCAATGAAATTGCTTCCTTTCCTGCTGTTGCCGAATCGGCAGCAACTCAAGAACCCACAGAAAAACAGCGCCTCACCTCTTCGCTACAAGTTAAAGCCGAATTTGCTTCTAATATTGAACTTGATACCGAAACATTAAATCTACCCTTCATTCAAGTCGATAGCCTGACTCTTCGACAATGCCACACCGTTATTCGAGCGCTCAATTCCACTCTCCCACGAAGTGAGCATATTCGCCTGAAACTCAACAAAAAAGATGTGCCAGCAGATTCGTTAAAATTTCAAATCAAGAAGCACTTTGAGCATCGACCGCAGCAAGTTGTCTCCCTAATTGAGCAAATTTTAAGAGCTAGTTAAAATGCTCCGAGAATCAACGACTAAATTAGTGTTCTTTTTCAAAAAAACTTTTGGTAACGAGTTGATAGAAAGTTTTTGTGAATGAACCTTCCTTTTCCTGACCAAGCTATTAGTTACTTTCTTCAGCGCCAAGGGGAATCAGACCCTTGCCCATCTGTTCGCTCAACTCGTTGAGACTCAATCCCCGTTCAATTGCGATCGCACCGCACGAATTTCCTCCATCCTACCGACGTTACCTAGATCTAAGCTACATAGCAGCATATCTGCCAGCAGCGAAGATTTTTTGTGCGGTTAATTGCAAGTCGGGAAAGATTGATGAAATAAGCCGATCGTCATTTTGAAACAACTGTTTTTGATACTCGTCTTCTCGCAGCGTACAAATTGTAACTGTTGGCTGTTTGGGTTTGCCAATATATTCTCTGCCGCCAATGCCCAGATAGTCAACAATCCAATACTCAGGCACTCCTAGTATGGCGTAATCTTCAACTTTGCGAGCGTAATGGTTTTGCCAGTTGGTGCTAACGACTTCAGCAATCAGTTTAATTGAGGAAGCTGATGTAATTACAGGTTCTTGTTGCCACAAAGGTTCATTAATTAGTCGAGTTTGGTCTAATACAAGCACATCGGGGCGAAAGGCTGTTGCTGTTCCTAATAGTTTGATGAGACAGCGAGGGGGGATAAGGTAGGGTAGATCCAGGCGGTCAATTTCTACATTCAGTTTTCGTCCCAAAAACCCGGATACTTGTTCGTGCGGCCCTGTTGGTTCCATTTCGGTTAATTCACCATCAATCAGTTCGTAGCAATCGCTGTCGCCGTAGTTTGTAATAAATTCATCGACAGTTATAAGTTTTGGAGGTGATTGAACCATTATATTTTTTCCTGATACATTTCTGGGGGGGTGACAAAGAGGTCTACGAAATAGACTGTATAAGGGTTGCAGCCCGCATACCTTGTTGATAAAAGCGGCGTTTAGAAGGAGTTAACTTCATTAACTGTTCCACCTCCAAAGAATATTGTTCTAGATAATTAACCCACTTTTCTCCATCTAATCCAACACCAAATGTACTCCGTCTGCGATATTTTTTCTTTGGTTCTTTGCGACGAGATACATATTTTTGTACCTGCTTTTTCTTCAGTTCAGTGCCTTGAAATATTGCTGAACTGTACGCCAATGTCATGAGCAGAATCATGTTAATAAGTCGGTTCCCTTTGAGGCTTGTTCCTTCAATATCATAGCCTCCTTTTTTACAGTCTCGAAACATTTTTTCAATGCCCATCCGCTGCTTATAAGCATTGATGGCTGCTGGCAGTGAGCGTAAATCTGTGAGAATAAACCAAGCTTCTTTAACTTGATATTTCCCCGAGTTCCTTCTCCACTTACAAGCCAGAGCAAATCCGGTTAGAGGCCCGTTTTTTCCTCACTCTTTTTCCTTGAAAATACAAAGAAGTTCCTGGTACTATCCCTAATTCATCCAGCCGTTGCCAAACTAAATGTTCTGTTTCGATACAAAGATTCTTTTTCAGTCTTAAGCAAAAAGACACACCCTTTTCCTTAAGCCAGTTTGCCAAATCAACAGAACAAAATTCACGGTCTCCTAAAAGGATGACTTTATATTCTGAAAATAATGGTAAAACTTGCTCTAGATTGGTAGTCTGTGACTCGAAGGTACTATTTCCTAATTTTGGCAACAGTGACCAGTATAATGGAATTGCTCTTCGCGGACTGATCGGGCTAACCATAAAGAGATTAATGCACCCCCATTGACTGCGGTCGATTGCAATTGATAAACGAGTACCAATGGGGCAATAAGTGGTCAACCAATAAGTAATTAAGGGCAACCAAATTAATGAGATAGTTAAATTTGGTAAATCCAGAAATCTTTGTAGTTTTCTGCGCCTACTTTCCGTTGTTATTGGATAAGGAAATACCCGTGCCAGTCGTTCTAACCTCACTTGTTTTTCTGATTGCATCACAGATAGTAAAGTTGTCATTACAAGAAACTGAGCTTTCGTCAGTTGTTTTTTTAAATGAGTCTGGTAAAATGTTGGTATCATTATTTTTTGGATAGGCAAGCGTGTAACAATTATGCTGCCTATTTTTTTGAGCACACATTGGCTCAATCCTCACCACCTCTAGGTTTCAGGCTGGTTGTCACCCCCCCAGGATACATTTACACGACACAATACCGTAAATTATAAGGACTTTGCAGAGAAAAAAACACCGTCATTACTATCAATAAAACTTCTAGTAACGAGTTGATAGAAAGTTTTTTTTATCTAACCTCCCTTTCCATATCTGGCGATTAGTTACTTTTTTCACCATTGCCAAGGGGAATCAGACCCCGGCCAATCTGTTCTATCAACTCGTTGAGACTCAATCCGCGTTCAATGGCGATCGCGCGAATTCCCTCCCATCCCACCGACGTAACCTGGATATTTCTTTGCTTCTTGGGTTCTTCATAGCGAGGTTGTCCCCCAGAGCGGTTGAGGTTGGCTAACGAGTTGGGATGAGGCTGGATTCCTTTACTAGGTGGCATAGCGTCGATAGCATTTCCTTTTTTTAACTATTTTCGCATTTTCTGGAGGCTTCTCGACGATAACTATGTTAGTGTTGAATAGTTCAAGGAAATTTCTGCCCGCGCGTAGCCGCTTGCGGAGCACAGGAGTCAGCGCGGGCGAGCCTTGCATTCAACAAACTCGCCAGGAATACGTCAAATGCAATCAGGAGCAGACGATCGGGAGCCGCAAGCGTTAATTGTTTTGCCGGGGGGTATTGAGCGGTGTACTACCTCCTGTGCTGCGAAACAACTGCGAATCGATCCTGAATTCCAATCTCTCATTCCTCCCCTGAGTAAAGACGAAAAAGCTGCCCTGCAAGCAAGCATTCTGGAGGAAGGATGCCGGTGCGATTCGTTGAAGCGTGAATCACGGTGAAAGCCCGTACATAGCCCTTCCAGCCACAAGGCTGAACTCTCGGTCT
>NZ_JAUBVK010000049.1:0-43339 GCF_036705795.1 Microcoleus sp. ARI1-B5 | reverse complement strand
TCTGACGCCCGCCTTTTCGGCAAACTCAGTAAGACCGACACCTGGCAAAAACTGTTAAGAGCGCACGGTATTAACGGCGACTCCTACCTCGCCACAATCAACGACTGTTCGACTCGCGACCCTGTAGACATCTGCGTCAACAGCACTAAAAACAGTCCTAAACCTATTAACTTCCTAGAATGGGTTGATTTTTCTCAACTCATCGCATTGACCTTTGCATCAGTCGGACTGTTTGTGTTGCTAACTTCTGTTTGGTCGCACAATCCCCTCAAATTCCTACCATCCCCTATCCGCATCACCATTCAAATAGGACAAAAATAATGAGCTTACAACTGCGACTGTTCGGCGGTGCGAAAACCGCTGCTGGAAACTTAGCTGCTACCAATGAAGGCGGACACGCAATTAACAAATCAAAAGTGCTGCAAGCCACCGCCCCCGGTGTCATCACCCCCAACAACCCCGGCAACTTCGGCTCAGTCCGCACCGTCCCCGTATTGCCCGAACCGCGCTACTTTGACCGTGAAGAAGCCGATCGCTTGAAGGAACTTGCCAAGGAAAAAACCGACGGCGCGCGCCAGTCGAAACGAGCCTACAAAGCACTAGGCAAGATTGAACTGGCGGATGCCGTGGTGCATAAGGAACACCGCAAATATGAGGGCGCGGTGGCTGAGAACGAGTTCAAAAAAGTTCGGGGCAACGCTGGTTTGGCAAAGAAACTGCACGGGCTGAGGCCGGGTTACGCACGTCTGGGACTGGGTATTGACAAAGCTGACAGCGATGCCCGCACCCACATTGATGCCATCAAAGCCAAGCTGACAGGAGGGCAAAACTAATGTGTGAGCCAATCTTCAACAAAGATGGTTATCCCATTTACCACGAAGATGCCGAATATGGTGGCATTTTTTGGCTTCAAGAATACTGCCCCGATTGCTTTGACGATAACTACACGGATGCCGACTACTACGCCTACCACGATGCAGATGGGAAATTACTAGACAAGGAGGAACACTGATGCGAGCGATGTATCTGGCAAATTATTTCTGTGCCGGGTGCATCGCTTCCTCCTTACTGGGATGGATAGCGAGTTTGCATCCGATGGCAATGAAGGCGATCGCTTTTTTACTAGCAGCAATCGCAGTCGCTTGGGTCATGTGTTGGCTGTTGGACTACTCCCTCAGCCAACTCCTGAAAATCTCAGTCACCCAATTGCAGGCACTTTTGGTCAGCGGTTTGGCTGTGTTACTGATTGGCTTGGGGGTGTTTGTATGCACCTAAAAATGTTTGTTTTGAGCGCGTCAGCAGTTGTGCTGTGGCTAACTCCCTTGAGCGCTCTTGATAAAAAAGTAAGCTGGCACAAAGCAGTCCAGGGCTTGAGTTTGTGCGCGGGAATTGCCTGCGCTCTGAAGGCTGGTAGTATCGCTCGCAAACTGTCTGAGGAGGCCGAAATAGAAGTAATTAAGGAGCGAGCTATTACCGCTGATGTAATTGATGAAATTTCAACATCGGCTTACGTTTCACAGCAGCAAAGACAGCAGGAAGCCGAACTTATCCTGACTTCCCCTGGACTTGATGTGGAAGCGAGTCGCAAGTCGCTGGAAGCTATGTATGACAACGACTTACAGGATAGTGCTTCCCCGAACAACAACCCAGACTACCTAGTTTACTTGGAAGTTTGTAAGTCAATGTCAGCGGGTAAGTCGGTCACTTGGATTGTTGAGAATGTCCTCCACATGGGAGGGCGCAAATTCACCGAGGGCAAAGTCAAACTAGAAACACTTTTGCAGCAGTTTGAGGGGGAGCAAAAATGACAAATATTTCACTGGCAGCGATGCGACTGACTGGGACTAAATCGGAGATTGGAATTACCCTAGCTGTCTTGGAAGGTCTCGGCTTCACTTGGAAAAACAACGGTCAGTATTACCAGCAAAGGAACGAGGCGTATAAGTTCGCTTTTTACTTGTATGACTTGCAGGTGTCGCCAACTGAGCCGACAGCACCCAACCCCAACGAACCGCAACCTCGGCCGTATGATGCGGTGCTCGGCGGTAAGGGGCGGCGATCGGGCGACAAATCCGTCGAGTCCTGAAACCCGCAGAGCGAGCCGTTCGTCTCATGCTTTTACCTTTAAACCCGACGAGTGAGTTTCTGGACGCTCGCGTTTCGTTTTTCGTTTCGTTTCAGAAGGTAAAAAAATAGCTTTTGACCAGGAGGCTAAATTCTAAGGTTGTGAAATCGAGTAACATAGCAGTATGAATCTAGAGTCGCTTCAACAACACACCCATCCAAAACGTCTGAAAGAGTTCCTGAGAGAGAACTCCATATCAGACTTTGAAGCAATGCGGGTAATGCGCCCAAAATTTACAATATTTTGGCGGTACATCTGCAAATCTTTAGTGCAGGCATTAGAGCGATTGGTTAAGGCAATAAACGCATCCTACCCAGTAGCTATTGATGGCTTGTCCCAGCTCTTTTCCTTGATAGAGGCTCTCAATACTGTTAAGCCAAAGGTTGAAACAGTCGAGGTCTATGCCCCCCGTGACCCGCCTAAACCCTACAACCCTCTTCCGAAAGTCGAAATAGGTGGCTGCGCTCGCAGCGACTCACTTGTCCGCTCGCTGATTTTCTAGCGGGCGGTTCCTCCTGTGCCTTGAATTTTTCAAAAACTGTAGACGCCAAAAAACCGCTGCCTTCAATTGGAACCTGGAAACAGCGGTCTTTGGTAACAAAACTCGCCTCAAGGGCGGGTCAAACTCATGACTACATCTTACCCCACAGGGTCAAATTTTGCATCCGATTCCTCAGAAATTTCCAGCCAACTGAACACAGGTTCATTCGACATCCGCAACCATCTGGACAAACTCTCACCCGGCAAAGGGAAGGGCAAATATGTTTGCCCAGTGTGTGGTGGGCGCAATCTAAGCATTGAAAGTAAAACCGGGAAGTACCACTGCTTTACCTCCGACTGTGCCACCGCAGATATTCGTGAAGCCATCAAGCCGTGGACTGAAGTAGTAGCAGAGCGTGAAGCAGCCAAAGATAAGTCAGGCAGTCAGAGCCCACAAAAGAAGGTGGTAGCAGTCCAGAGTCTCACCCCACAGTCGGTACAGGTTCCAATACCGACTGGTTTGAAGCTCCTAAGACTACCAGCACCACAATGCGGGCCCAAACCTCAGAAACCTGACTACTTCCCCAAAGGCGTACCTGTGGATGCAGAGCAAATCATCTATGATTACAGCGCTTCACAGCAAGTTTTTCGGTTCCAGTGGCTAGACCTGAGTCTGCCAAAAGGACGCGATAAAACCTGCCGCCATACTCACATTGACGTACACGGCAAACGGTTATGGAGCAAGGGTGACTTGTCATGGCCTGCTTACCGCATTGATGAAGTAGTTGAAGTTTTAAAGGGTGTGCCAGACGGTGAACCCGTAGCAGTTCTGATGCTTGAGGGCGAGCCAAGTGTGGAACTAGCCCGGTCTCACAGTATCGCAAACCTGACTTTGCCGGGGTCTAGCTGGAACGACCCAGGAATCTCCAGCGCGATTGAAGTGCTGCGAGCAACGGGGAAAAATATCACTCTTGTGAAATTGCGCGACAACGACACTGCGGGAATCAAGAAGGGCCACCAAGTCCAGTCAGTCGCCGATTTCCTTCGGTTCCCTTGCATAGTCATTGACCCAGTTGCCATTTATCCGGATATCCCAGACAAAGGGGATATCCGAGAGATTTTGGAAAATATGGACATTGAAGAGTTTATTCGCCGATTAGAAGCGGAAATTCACAACGCTGCAACTGAAGAAATCAATGAAAATTCTTTTATCTCTCACGCGCATACGCGAGAGAATGTAGTACGTTTGTCGTCTATTAGTAACACTGACGGCTACATCCCAGATACACCGTCAGTTGCAGAGGAAAACTACGTTCTAAAAGCTGAATCTGCACTGTACTCTGATGGTCATTGGGTGTCGATTGCAGGTCAACTTTACCGATTTACTGGTAGTTACTACGAGTTGCGGTCGGAGGCTACAGAGAAGCGGCGTATCTTTGACTGGCTGAAGACATACTCTGAAAAGGGTAAAGGAGGTGTGTACCGTCGCAACCGAGCCAATTCAAGTAGCACGAACGAGGTCTACAACTCAATGGTGCTAGGAATGGCTGTAGACGCTAAGACCGTTAACCCACCGGGATTGAATTGCTCTAACGGAGTGCTAATCATCAACTCTGACGGCTCACACACGATTACCCCTCATGACCCAAAACAGGTCTATACATACATCGGTTGCAAATATGACCCCGATATTGATGCTACAGACTGCGATCGCCTTTTAGAGTGTCTTGAGCCACAACAACGAGAGATTTTTCTCAGGACAATTGCTGCTGCACTGTGTCTACCGCTAGCTCGTTTGAAGATGTCGCGGGTCAAAGGATTGCTTTGTCACGGCGATGGTAACAACGGGAAAGATACTTTGCGGACTGCGTTAGTGGCGGTGTTGGGGCGTGGTGTCACGGGAAAAAGTTTAAAAGACTTTCAGGTATATGACACTGGGCGAAAGTTTCCTCTCGCAGGGCTGGAGAATTCCTTGTGTAATTGGTCAAGTGAAAATGCGGACACTGTGAAACTGGACAAGCTGCAAAGTCTCAAGCAGTTCATCTCTGGCGACGAACTGACTATTGAACACAAGGGACGCGGTGAGTATCCATACAAGCCAGAGGCTATATTTCTTGCCAACTGCAATGAACTGCCATCTATCAGTAGTGACGCAGAGGCTATCAAGAGCCGTTACTGCATCCTGAGCTTCGATAAAAAATACGTGTTTGGAGCGGATGTTGACGAAGGTCAATTAGAGGTCGACACCCGGTTCAAAGAAAAACCGGGATTTATTCTGGAACAAATTGCACCGGCGCTACTCAACAGGATGCTGGAACGGATACCGTTGTTGCTTGCTCAGGGGATTGATTACAGCTCCAGTTACGCAGCTTTGCGAAAAGTTCAAGAAAAGTCTCAGCACCTGTGGCAGTTTGTGAGGGACTTGGGTTATGAGGCTGGCAAGGGCGAGCGGGTCTACGCCAAAGATTTATGGAGCGAGCTACAAGAGTGGTATCAAGAGGCGGGGATACTTGAGCTTGAGTGGAACGAGAAGAGCAAGGAAAAACTGGTTTGGAATGATTTACCAAACCAGTGGGATAAGCCCGTGAAGGCTATAAACCAGTTGTACGCTCGGCTTTGTGAGATTTTTCCCAAGCTGGAGAAACATCGGCATACGGAAGCGCAATTAGAGGGGCAAATAATGGGTAGCGCGTACTACCTCGGCATCAAAAAACAAAAGTCTGGACAAAGTGAGAAATCATCCTCAGAATCCTCAGAATCCTATTCTGCCGTCAAATCATCCTCAGAACTGCTTCAGAAAACGACTTTCTCTGAGGCAGTCTCTGAGGCAGTCTCTGAGGCAGTCTCTGAGGCAACAATCTTTACACAGAGAGCTTCTGAGGACTCTGAGGCACTAAACCCAACTATTTTGGAGTTGTGCAATGGAATCGCAAAACTCACCCTCTCAGACAAGCAAAAACTGGTAGAACTACTCACCGGCATCCCTTGCTCCGACCCGCTCAAAGCTTTTAGAGTCGGAGACAAAGTGGCTGGCAACAACCCAGAGGACTCCAGTTACAACTGGCACGGCCACATCGTTGAGATTCACACGAGCATTAGTTGTAAGGTTGATTTTCAAGAGCGAGAAAAACACAAGGGAGGTCGGGTGATTTCTATGTTGTTCTGCAATCTGCGGAAAATCTAGCTACCGTCCACGGCCGTCACTGAATTACTACCCCCCTTAATTGGGGGATTTTTGTGTCTACAAGTTCTGTAGACGTTTGTTGACAAATGTAGACAAAACGAGTTACTGTAGACAAAGGCTGTTTACAGGTGTCTACAATGAGTCAAAGTCAAGTCGTATCGTTCAGAGCTTCCGGCCAATTCCTCAACTGGATAGAAGCTCAGAGGCTAGAAGGTGAGTCGGTAAGTCAAGTCGCACAACGCATTCTCAAGGAAGTCTCAGCCACGTCTACAACGCTGTCTACGCTGTCTACGCCAAGCGACACCAACGTGCTGTCTACACCGTCTACAGATATGTCTACACGAAGCAATGATAGTTTCGTGTCTACAGATGTTGTAGACATTGTAGACAAGGCTGTAAGTTCAAGTTTTGACCCCGTGATGGAACGTATGGCCGCCATTGAGGAACGGCTGGGAAAATTGAGAGCCTGAGCGAGGACAACGATGAATCGCTCAGGCTTGAATTGAAAGCGGCCAACAAGCAACTCGCAGAATGGGACGCAGAACTGAATCAGTTACACGAGCGCAACGGCGACTTGGTGCTGAAGGTTCAGATGCTGGAGCAAGAACTCAAGGAAGTGCGGCGCGATCGGGAGGAAAATAAAAACTCAGCTCCGACCGTTGCAGAATTTCCAGAGCCGGCCGACTTACTCAACCAGTTAAAAGCGCGGCGCAAAAAGTCCGGGGCAAACTTGGCAGATATAGAGGTGGTTTTGGAAATACTTGACCACTCTCAAAAGCAGGACTGAGCGAAAGATGAGCGGAAAACAGAACTCTTACTGGGGCAACAAGTCTGAAACCATTGACTCACAAAGGATAGAATTTCATGGGGGCGGAGGGACTTGAACCCACACGACCGTTTCGGGTCAACGGATTTTAAGTCCGTAGCGTCTACCATTCCGCCACGCCCCCCTTTTTTGAAGCTGCTGTGGGTTTGAGCCACTGACAACAACAGCCTTTTATTCTACAGCCAAAACCCCAATTTGCGCAACCCCTAATCGAAAAATTCCCAAAAGTCGCGCTCTATCTCCCCAAGCGGTACAATAGTTAACCAGCTAGCGGAGCTTGTCAACCCAGTTACCCTGTTATTATTTCCCTAAAGCAAATCTATGTATATTACCTTGTTGCTTTACGCCGTCTTGGGAGGAACCTACCTCCTGGTAGTACCCGCTGCCACCTACGCTTACCTGAACAGCCGCTGGTACGTGGCTACCTCTTTTGAGCGCGGCTTCATGTACTTCTTGATGTTCTTCTTTTTCCCAGGTATGTTTCTCCTAGCTCCCTTTTTGAATTTTCGCCCCAAACGGCGGCAGATAGAAGCCTAAATGCGACGTATTGACGTAATTGGAATCAGTCTCGGCTTCTTTGTAGCAGGTGGGTTTGTCTACTTGCTACTGCAATTCGCCGGACTCGACAGCATGAATGCTGGGATTTGGAGTCAGTTGTTTTTGGTCGCCAGCTTGATTGGCTGGCTGGTGACTTATTTATTTCGAGCGCTTACTCAAAGTATGACCTACAGTCAGCAACTGAAAGAGTACAAAGATGCTGTGTTGCAGAAGCAGCTTGATGAACTTACTCCTGAAGAATTAGCCAAACTTCAAGCCGAAATTGAGCAGGAAAAAGATAGTTAGTCCATAGTCCTCAGTCATTAGTCATTAGTGATTAGTCATTAGCAATAAACTCTCTTTCTAATGACGGGATCATCCGGATTTGGTAGTGTTTTTTTAGGAGTGCGAGCGTCTCGCTCGCTTCCGGAAACCATCTTGGGAGCATTCGGATTTGGTAGTGTTTTTTTTAGGAGTGCGAGCGTCTCGCTCGCGGGAAGAGCACCCGAAACGATTTTGATTGCGCTCGATCGAAAATTATATAATGACTGACGACCAATGACTCATGACTCATGACCAATGACTCATGATAAGGTTCGCGAGCGGGGACAGCACTCCTAATGACTAATAACTAATGACTCATGACCAATGACTAATGACTAATGACTGATGACTCATGACCAATGACTGATGACCAATGACTGATGACTAATAACTAATGACTATTTCTAATTGTTTTGAAACGTTGCGCAAGAGCAACCAATGTGCATTAATTCCTTTTATTACTGCTGGCGACCCAGATTTGGAGACAACGGCTAAAGCACTGCAAGTTTTGGATGATAACGGTGCAGATGCGATCGAGCTTGGCGTACCTTATTCTGACCCGCTAGCTGACGGGCCGGTGATTCAAGCTGCTGCTACGAGGGCGCTGCAGCGGGGAACGCGGCTGGATGCGGTGCTGGAAATGGTAGCGAAAGTTAGTCCGAATTTGCGATCGCCCATCATTCTCTTCACATACTACAACCCGATTTTGTACCGAGGTATAGAAACCTTCTTGCAGCAAATCAAAAATGCAGGAGTTCAGGGATTGGTTGTACCAGACTTGCCCTTAGAAGAAGCCGACAGCCTCATCCAACCTGCCAACCAATTAGGGATTGAACTAACATTATTAGTTGCTCCCACAAGTCCCAAAAGCCGCATAGAAGCGATCGCCCGCCAGTCTCAAGGATTTATTTACTTAGTCAGCGTGACGGGGGTGACGGGAGTGCGCGAAGGCTTAGAAACGCGAGCAAAAGAGTTGCTGCAAGAAATCCGCAGCATCACCGACAAACCCATCGGTGTCGGGTTTGGTATCTCGAAACCAGAACACGCTCGCCAAGTGAAAGAATGGGGTGCAGATGCTGCGATTGTTGGCAGTGCTTTTGTCAAACGCTTGGCCCAAGGAACTCCCGAACAGGGTTTAGAGGCGATAGGCGAATTCTGCAAGAGTCTAAAAACAGCTATTCAAAATGATTAGTAACTGTGCAGATACTTTCAGCCATTAGACAGATGTGGGCGATCGGGATCTGCCGCGACAATTGCCATTAAAGACCTTGTTGTACTTGAGATCATACACCCCCTTCCTTCTGGTTCCTGACCGGAAGGTTTTTTTTGAGATTAAAACGCAAAACATCTCAACGCAGGGCGCGCAAGTACCAAACCCGCAGCCAAGTAGGGAAACGGCATTGCCGTTTCCTTACCGAAAACTGCGACTTTTAATAATTGGTACAAGATAGAGGATTGTCCATTCCTTCTTCCGACTTCACGCTTGACTTCTTACTTCTACTATAACTTGAGGAATGTAACTTGAGATAGATGAAAATATCCTGTTTCTATTCCTATACTTAAAAAAGTGTTTGAGCGCCTAATTCTGTAATGCTAGCCATCTCCAGAACTACCAGGCATTTGAGCATTTCACAATAGAAAGGAGCATTTTTATGAACAGACTAACTGCGTTTCTGAAAAAAATTCGAGCTGTACAAATTTTAACAGTGTTTCTGGCCGGCCTTTTAGTATTTGTGAGCACTGCCTGCAGCCGACCTGATGTGATGGCAGGAAAAGCTAATGTGATGGTAGGAAAAACTGCCGACCAAATTAGAGAAGAAGTGCCTTCAGGGGCTGTAACTTCCGAATACAAAGGCGGCATGAACGACTACAGCGATGACGATCCCAGAAACCAAAAGGTGACAACAGCAGAAGCAAAAGCTCAGCTTCTCAAAGAGCAAGCGCAGCACCGCATCGACACCAAATCTAGCAGCAATGTGGGCGAAAACGTGCGGCGGGTAGCGGACGATGCGCCGAACAAACTCGACCAAGTTGGCGAAAAGGTGAATGAGAATGCTCGCACGGCTCAGCGCAAAGCTGATGAGTTTGGCGACAAAACCAAACAAGGCTTTGCTAATCTTAAGGAAAACACTCGCGAAGGCTTGAAGGGAGCAAAAGAGATTGTTAAAGAAGCTACCGAGGGAGCAAAAGAAAGAGCGGCAGAGGGTACTGAGTCGCTGAGATATAATACCAGCGGCGGCCAAGAAAATGTCAAAGATGCAGCGCGAAATGCAAAATAGAACGCTGAAGATGCCTAGGACAATGTTCGCAAGAAAGTGAATCGAGATATTGACAGAACTCAACGAGCAGCAGAAAGGGCGGCAGACGCGATCGACTAATTTCAAATAAGGCTGTTTCGCGAGATAAAAGCAGTCAGACAGGATTAAAACCCCTGTCTGTATCACCGTTCAATTCATTCACACCTCCCATCACCAAACCAGCAACAAAACTAATTCGATCCGGAAGAAATCAGATAATGCTGGATCTACCCTCGGATCGCGAAGATTGGTTTACTGACGTTTTTGCTCACCTGGTTGCTAACAAGTCTAACCAGGTGAGTTGCCTCAGTAGATTTAATCTCAGTATTGACTTTTTTGAAGATCGGGTTTTTTTGTGCCGACTTACTTAAAAGATCGCAATTTGATTTAGCATCAATGCATGCATAGCGGATAAAGTTGCGATCGCGATCGGTGCTTGTAACCCAGTGCCATCTGAGTCAAAACTCAGAACACCCGTAGTCGTGTTGTATAAAACATTAGCACTCGTACCCAATGCAACTGGTGCAGTACCGCTGACAAACACCCCAGTAGCCGCCGCTGTTGTATTTAAAGGGACACCAGCAGTCAATCCACCTCCAAATCCAGTCGCACTGAGATAAATTTTATTGTTGGTGTTGAAATCGGTAATAGTATCACCCCCTTCTTTTGCAGATTTGTATGAGAAACTATCAGCTCCGCCTCCGCCTGTAAGCGTATCTTTACCGATCGCACCTTCAATCAAATTAGCACCGCTATTACCCGTCAGCTTATCGTTGAAAGCAGTACCAGTAATATTATTAACATTATTGACATTGCTTGGTTCGGTACTCTTAGTGACAATCCCTAAAACTGGAGGAATATTGGGAAACTTGCGAGTTAAAACACCAGTTGTAGTATCCAAAGTTGCTCCGCCAATCCCAAAATCATTGTCATTCACTACAGCAATAGTATTAGCATCAATTAAAGTCAAACCTTCCACTTTTGCTTCGTTACCTGGGTCATAGCCCGCAGAAATCAAATCGACATATAATTGTTTGCCAACTAATTTAATGCCTGTTGCTGTTAACTCATCATTAGTTGCAGTTTCAATTGTCTTACCCGCAGGTAACTTACTCAAGTCTGACTTACTTAAATTGGTCGCTCCATTCAAGTCTATTTGGAAAACCTTCTTAAAAGCTCCCGTTCCTGACTTATCATCCCTTTCCACTACTAAAAACTTCCCGTTTCCCACAGATACAGCATCCCCTATTTTATCGCTACTTAAACTTTCCAAACGGTAGAGATATTCAGCGGTTGTAGTCTGAGTGTTAGGATCGAATTCCAAAATCCTCACGTTCAAAGAATTGCGAGAATTGCTGTCATTTCCTACATCGGGATTATCAATCGGACTTTGCATAAAAGCGTAGATTTTGCCATTTTGGTACGCAACCCCTTCAAACCCCCGGTTAGCACGACGTTGAGCGTAAATGCTCGGTAATGCTTCAACACCCGTCACCACTCCAGAAGTATTGGCACCTTGCGGAACATATCGTTCGATTAACCTGCCATTGCTATCGAAATGTAAAATTGAAGGGCGGTACTCTTCCACCATCCAATAAGTGCCATCATCAGCACGAGTAATACCTTCTAAATCAACGCCAAATGGGTCACGATTTAAAGCTTTTCCAAACACATCAACAGGTGGTTCATCGCTATTAGCAAATCCAGTTATACCTAGTAAATTTGAGAGACCCGTTAGAGGTTTTCCATCTTTATTGGTAAGACCAATCCGCTGAAAATTAGCTATGCTTCCCGTGATTGGATCTACTTCAAATCGCATCCAACTAGGTTGGAAATTTGGTAAGGCGAAAGGACGAGAACTAATGCCGTTAATATCTATTGGCTCCGCATTGGGTCCACGATCGGTATGGGTGATAAATTTTAAGTTGCCGTTAGTAGCTTTGCCTTCATAAGCTAAGCCCGAAAATCCGCCCAGATTAATAGTTTGACCTGCTGCGGTTCGTGCGAGGGAAGGTAAATTCTCAAAAGATACGGTTGTGGTTTGATTTGGTTTGGCAATACCAGTGGTCAAATTAACATCTATGCCCTTGGTATTTCCGGTATAATCAACTGCATTCGCACTTTTTTTGACAACACCAGCTTCTCCTGGCAAATCTACATTCAGTGGCTTCTCCAATTTCAGCAGCAACAATTCATTTTGGTCGGGTCCAGGCGGACGACCAGCGCCACCTTTATAATTATTATCGTTGGCCACTAAAAGAGTATTCTTGTCAACCACCAGCACATTTTCAATGGTGATGAAAGGAAAGCGAAAATTAGGGCTGCCATCACCGTTTAAGTCGTTGGGGTCTTTAATATTCAGTAAATCGACTACTTCTTCTTTAGCTACATAGCCATTGGCATCTTTTTTTGAGAGATCGATTTTGAAAATTTTCTTGAGTTGAGCGGCATCTCCTTGTTTTTGCTCGCGTTCGATAACCAGATATTCGTTTTGATTAATTACCGTCAAATCCCCAATAGAGTTACCTGCAGCCTCTAGGCGATAGCGTCCGGCAATTCCTTTAAATTGTTTGGTAGTTAGATCGAATTCGTTAATTCGCAGGGTATCTTGAGAGTCGCCAGCTACCGGCCCTTCTAACAGAGCATATAATTTAGTTTTCTGGGGATTTATGGCTAATCCTTCGTAACCTCTAGAACGTCCGAGATTGGCTGTTGCTTTACCGGATAATACATCAGGATTGTCAGGCGATCGCACTAAATCTGAAGTAAATAATTGCTGGCGTTCGTTTACAGCAGTATCGGAAAAATCGCTAAATAATCCATCTACACCCAGCTTGTAAAACTGGTCGTATTCCGCTTGCGGACTGCCATTGTAATCGGCAGCTAAATAGCTTGGTTCATTGCGGAAAGTGTAAGGATGGACAAGCAAACCAGCCCTATGGGCATCTTGTACTAAAGTAGTAGGAGGCAGCGCTTGGTTCGCAGCATCAACAGACACGATCATCCGTTTCCAAGGCCCAATGCCATTGGCATACTTGGCAACTTCAGCTAACCCTTGAGGCGATCGCAAATCTGCATATGTCCGGGGGTCCCCGCTAACCACAAAGTCGTAAGGTTGGTTTTCAATTAACTTGCCATCTGGCCCGACATCTGTAGCATCAAGTAACTGAACTAACGGTACTTGGGTCTTGGTTCTCAAGTATTGGAGGTTGCTAACTTCAAACGATTGGATGTACACTGGTGAATCTGGCTTCGTGTAACCATTTTCGTTGAGAACATTCACTAATCGGTCTTCTAAAGGCAACCCAATAGATTGAAAATAAGTTGGGTGCTTAGTTTCTGGATAAATCCCGATCTCGCGACCTTTTTCTACACCTTTACGCTTAGCTAAATCGATAACTTCTTGGAATGTGGGAATTTGAAACTGACCGTTAAAACTTTGGTCGCGGAAAGCTAAACGTTCCTTGGCTCGCAAAGATTTTAGCTCGGCTAGGGTAAAATCTTCGGTAAACCAACCTGTAATCGCTTGACCGTCTACTACTTTTGTAGCTTTGCGAGTAGCAAATTCTGGGCGATCGGCAACATCTGTAGTGCCAGTAATATCATTTTCGTGGCGCGCCACTAAAACTCCATCTTTGGTAGAAACCAGATCTGGTTCGATATAGTCAGCCCCCATATCAATAGCTAACTCGTAAGACGCCAAAGTATGTTCTGGGCGATAACCGCTAGCGCCCCGGTGGCCGATGACGATCGGCACTTCGCCTGTCAGAGTATTGATATTTCCAAATTGAGGTGTAGAAATTGGCGCTTCTAATAGTTTCCCCGTTTTATCAAAATGCAATAAATACGGCCCGAACTCATCACCGATCCAAATCGTGCCATCTTTAGCAAAAACAAAAGATTCAATATCAAAATCAGCGCCTGTTAATAACCGTTGCGAGGTTCCTTCATTCACAAGTTGAAAGGGAATCTTTTTGTCTGGGTCGGAGAAAGAAATAAATTCTTCAACCTTGACTTTACCGTCGCCACTTCCAACGCCCTTAAAATTAGGAGAAAGGCGATACATTCGCAGCAGGAAATCATCACTATTTGCCTTAGAACCAAAACCATTATCTGGCATAAACCAGTAAGAATTGCGATCGGCAAATTGTACTCCACTAAATCCTTGGACTGGTTGTCCTGGGAAAGGTCCACCTAAATCGGTTGCTTTTGCTCCTGATGGGGGTCCACCAGCAAATGTATCAGCAGGTAAAAGTGCAAATCCTGTCAGTTCCGTTATAGTTTTCGGTTGAAGAGTAATGGGGGTTCCCTGTACCGTGGAAGCAGACTTAACGCCTAACAATTGGTTAATTGTGGGTGCAACATCAATATTGCGAACCTGCGGTATATTTAAGTTGTCAATATCTGGGCCTGCTGCGTAAAAAATAGCCTTCATTTCATTGAGCGTTGGGTCATAACCGTGGGCTCCATAGAAATTAGGCACTGAAAAAATAGCGGTATTTGCACCCACGTCATCTTTGCGCGGCACGACGGGATTTTGGGTGCCGTCGAAGTTATATCCCAATTTCAGGAGTGCAAAAACATCGCCGCTATCTTGACCGATAAATTCACTTCTTGAGTTAATAATATCTGCACTTGTAGGATTGGCAGGTACGGGGCGAGTGTAAACTTTATCAAAAATATTTGCTGTCCCCTGTACGTAGTTAGGGTTAGTGTCTGCTATTTTTTTGAGAGTATCTGTCACTTGTTGTTGCAGTTGCACGTATTCAGAAGGACTAACGGTACCGTTTGGTTCTCGCCCTTGCAAATTGATGTAAACATTGATTGCTGGCCCACTGGTAACGGCCCGCACTTTGTTGGGATCGAAGCCCGCATTTTTCAAGATGTTCTCGCTACTAACTGCTGTGTGGAATGGTGCAAAACCGTGATCGGAAACAACAATAATATTGCTTTGAGGAACACCATCGCTATCAGTCCCCACAGTATCGATAATTTTTTGTACTGCGTCATTGGCGGCTGTATAGGCTGTTTTTACGTAATTTTGGTAGCGAGCAACTTTTTGTGGGTCTTGACCGGAACCAATAGAAGCAGCATCTTTAAAATTAGTTGGTTGGCGGGGGTCAGTAAGTAGAAATTGATGCTCTGAACCATCCGGTTGCTCAAAATAAGTCATTACCAAGTCGGAATTCGGGTTTTGTTGAATTGCTCGTACAGCTAGCCGAGTTTGATAATCTACAATAGTACGCACTTGGTCTTCGTAAATATTTTCGAGTTCGGCATCAGGAAATTGATCGAAACCAGGACTTAGCCGTTCGGGAATGCGAAAATCGGCTTGGGGCAACCAGAAGCCAATGTTGTTATTAATATCATCTACATTGGCTAGCACAGCCGGATTGTTGCTAGGTCGCGGGATGAAGTTCGCTGAGTAACGCGCAACCCTTACCGTGGATAGATCTGGAGCTAAATTGCTTGCATAAAATGCGGTGCCGATTTTGTCAGCAGTACCTTCCAAATAAAATGGTTTCGAGATTTTGTCGCTAGCTTTGATATAGGCTGGGCCCGTTGATGGGAGGTTGAAAGAGCCTGATTTAATGCCTTGACTGGCATCAAAAATTGCTAAGGTATCGTAATTAATTTGGTTGTCATTAGTTGTGTCTAAAGCGGCAATTTGAATGTCGTAGTTAATACCACCGACTGTGAATTTATCGAGAGATGTTTTAGTTTGAAGGATCGGGCTAAAAGATACTTTTCCCGCAGCATTTAGCTGACTAATTCTTGGTTGAGGTGCAACAACAAAATCATTTTTACTGAGGTTAAACCCTTTGGCTCCTACACCTCCAAATGCTCCGAAAGGTACAGTATAATCAAGTGTTCTGACATCTTTTGATTGTAAAATCGGGCTGTTAGGATTGTTGGGAACCAGACGGATGTCGGCTCCATCTCCACCGGGAAATGTGGCGGTGACAACTTTTTTACCAGATTTGCGAAGATTGAGCCACAGTGGTTCGGCTGTGGGACTTTGGCTTTCGACTGGGCCATCAATACCAACTGAGTAGCCGCCAATTGGTGCAGCGAAACCGCTGATATTTTGGTTGAAGGGACTGGCTACTAAGTGAAAACTGTTGCTGTTGATGTCGTTGTTGGCTGCTGTGGAACCTGTGGCGATCGCAATGTGACTGGGAGCTGTTAATGATGGTGTAATTGTCTCATTTTTTGCTGCTACGCCTTGTTTTTTGAGCAAACCCAAGCCTTTATTCGCGTCCAGCACGCCACTGTCGAGGTAGGAACTCACTATAGATGCTGTTGCGCCGTCGAGCGAAATCAAAATGACTTTGGGACTCATAGCGGTTACCTGATTCTTTACATCGCGTTTAGTGTCCGCACTACTTTAATTTTTTTTAAATTAGGTTGCGCGTTTTTTGACTTGCTTGAGTGTAACGACTAAAGGTTAAGAAAAAAATACCTTTTGTTAAATATATGGTTAAAATAAATTGTTCAATTGTTAAGTTTTTTTGATTTCTTAACGTTTATGAACTAACTGTTGAAATCATTTTTTGTTCCCCTCTTAGAAAGGTTTAAATTGTATCTATCTTGGGGAGTATGTTTTTAAATAAATTAATTATTGGAGCTTTTTGTATAAACTCAAAAGAGATTTTTATGGAAGATTGTTTAATACTAATTCTTGCGAAAAATGCGCTCAATAAAATTTTAAATACGATGGAATAGAAGTTGATGAGTTGCGTTATAGCGCAATACGGTTCAGTTAAGACTCCTTATACTGGGAAATCCCCCTAAATCCCCCTTAACAAGGGGGATTAGGCAGGGTGTTTTATGGTCATTATAAAATTAGGTACGTAGTTGGGATGCGAGCTTTCTTTTGACGTATAGATAAAGAGGGCTCGCATCCCAACTACGTACCTTTATTTATTAATATGAAAGTTGCGTCTAATACGCCACCCGACCTTTGAGCGATGCTTTCGCTAGTTGAATTTATTTCCAGAATACAACTGCCCTGCTTTTTAAGGGGGATTAGGGGGAATCTGCCTTAAGTGAACGGTATTGTTGATGAGTGGCGTTCTAGCGTTTAAATATACAAGAGACAAGATGGCATAAATCTTTGATGAGAAAGGGAAACCGCAGATGAACGCAGATGCTTTCCAAGATAATTTGGGAATGCCTGCAATCTTGTCTAATTTATTAAATGATGTACGGTTTAATTACTAATGAATGGTAATTAATTGATTACCATTCTTCGTTTCGCTTGTTGCTGTGGGTTTCCCAATCGTCGGATTGCGGCTGATACAAGGGTTCTGGTTCTAATTCTGCTGGCATTTCTAACTCGGGTTCCGATTCTTCTGGCTGATAAATGTTCAGAGGTTCGACAACGCGGGCGATCGCATCTTTGACAAATGCTTTGACAAACTCGTCTTTCCGATTTAACTGAAACTGCCTTTGCACGACTTCGGCGATGCCGCCGTCGCCCCAATCTTGGTCGTGTCGGAAATATTCAATAAAACTTTTACCGGCAATTCTGGTTAAATAAGCGGCGCTGACTGCTTGAATTGCTTTGCCAAGTACAAAGCCGGCTACGCTTAATTGCAGCGCCCTCGACACTACTTGAATTACGCCTTCAACTATTCCCAAACTGGCTAGGGTTTTGGCGAGAGACAATGCCAATTCTTTCGCGCGATCGATATTTAATTCGCAGCCGTAAATCTTGGCAATTTCTACTACCATTTGAGCGTTAACTGCTGCTGTCGCCAGTAAATCCACAACTGGCAAAGGCGTTACGGCAATTACTCCGGCTCCGATCCACTGAAATCGCTCTACTGCTTTATCAGCGGCGCGCCGCCTTTGAGCGTCAATTAATTTGCGCGCTTGGTCTCCCAAATGCTGGGATTGCAGCAAAATATTGTCCGCAATTAAGTCTTCGCCTTCGGCTCGCAAAATCGCTGCGATGCGCCGAATTAATGGCATAATATCCGGGTCGGGCTGAAAAATTGTGCCGCTTTCTAGTACAACTTTTTGCGGGTTGGCGCTAATGGCGACGACATCCATTGCTGATACAAAACCTTTGACTCGCTGCCGCAGCCGATCGAGAATTTCGTCTCTGTCGCTGTCGGGATAAAGGTCAACTTTATTAAAAACCACGATCGACCTTTTGCCAATTTGGGCCAAAGTCCGCAGCGGTTCGTACTCAGATTTGCGCAAATCGCCGTCCAAAACAAATAAGATCAAATCAGCCCGGGCAGCCAACTGCCGCGCCAATTCCTCTCTGTAAGTCCCCGCTACTCCCGCTTCCAAGATGCCTGGGGTGTCAGTAATTGCTAATTCTCGATCGATCCCTTTCAATGAAAGAGTGTAAGTTTCTCCCACTTCGGTAGTTCCCATCGGCGCGCCCACCTGTCCCGCCATCCGCCCCACCAGCGCATTCACAGCGGAAGTTTTGCCCGCAGAACCGGTACCGAAAACAACTACTCTAACGCTGCCGCGAGCCATGCTAGCTTCAATTTCGCGAGCTCTCAACAGCAAAGCTTGCCGCGCTACTTCATCTTGAATGCGATCGACTTGTTGCCTGATTGCTTTGAGATTTTCCGAAGCTGCTTCACTTTTCACCACAGGAACCTTCGGAGTAATCGGCCGTTTTCCCTTAACTTTCTGAGGGCGTTGTAGGAGTCTAAAATAGTAAAACAGCGCAAAAATTAGGGTTCCCAAAAGTACAATTATCAGGAAAATCAGCAAATTAGCCAGCAGCGGAGAGGCAGACCACGCAACTTGACTGTAAAGCCCTGTTAAGGAACTCACCAGCCCAATAATCAGCCCCAGGGCGAGGCAGAAAGCAGCAATTAAGGTTAACAGGCGCGGCAAAGGCATGAGGGGAGCAGCAAATAAAAGGGCTATGCTTTAATTTTTACATTTTCATGAGAAGTCGGAACTGATGAAGCGTCCGATCGCACTCAAACGCCTGCAAATCCCGATTCTGCTTGTCGGTAGGCGGCGAGTTGGGGGGCCCCGGTGCCAGCGGGACGGACAAGTGCGATCGCGCCCGAGGCTGTAATTCTAGCTACTTCAGCCAGTTTATTGCTGCACTTTACCCACCGGAACGCCTTTGTCGGTTTACTGGCACCTACCTACTTATTTATTTCGATCGCGAGTCGAACTATATATTGTTTACATAAAAATTTTATCTTAAGTACGTAAAAACACGGTTTCTTAACATCAGATTAGTTTCCAAAAAGAATGCAACTGATGCAGCCCGTACTCCAAACCCTTACGGAATCAGTCATTCCCAATTCTTCAATCTTCAATTCTTTAATCTCAAATCTCAAATATAAAATGGTATAAATGCGTCCGGGAAGCTCGCGATGGCGGAAACGAGAAACCCGGTTTATACAGCAGGGTAAGAGCGTCCTAATTCCCAAAAATATTACATTAAGTATCGATGCGGTACTCTCTAATCAGCCGCGAGTTAAGTTAAACTGAATTGTCAGTGCGTGAATTATTCACAGGTTCGCATCTATGCAGCTCAAACATCTGAACCAGCCTTCACAAGAACTCCCTACCTCTTGCGAGGATAACATCGAAGAGAGTCAGCCACCACAGCCCAACTATTTCGCTCAAATAGCCCGTTACTTCGGCAACCTCAGTATTAGCGACAAAATCTGCGGCGGCTACGCACTGGCTCTTTGTGTTGCAATTGGGGGAACGACTGTCGGGATGCTGGCGGGGAATCATTACTATCGCAGAACTAACAATCAAGTACACATCGGTCGAGAAAGTCAGCTTTTAAATAAGTTGCAGGTGGCTTTACTGCGGACGCAAAACAGCCAACAGCGGCTGATTTACTGGCTCGATAGGCCCGAAATATTTGACAGCAAATACCAACAGCTACAAAACAATACCTACAGTTTGAAACAGTCGCTATCTGAAGTTAAAACTCAGACATACCTGGAAGATGTAGAAGGTTTACAAGATTTCATAAAAAATTACTATTCGCTGCTGTCTAATTACATTCAGCAGCTAGAAATAGTTAATGATAAAATCAGTAATTGGCCAGCCAACCGCGCAAAAAACAGTCTTAAACGCCAGTTGCTGTCCAATTTAGACCGAGATAAAATACGCTTGCAACTAGATAGGGCGGTCAATGATTTAGCAGAAATTATCGATCGCGCCGCATTGCAAGAAGATGCAGCGCGCTCAGCCCTGCTGCGAGCCCAGACGCTGCGAGTGCAAATAATTTTTGGTAGCATGGCACTGTCGATCGTAGTTGCAGCACTGCTGGCGGGCTTCACCAGTAGGGCGATCGCCAAACCCCTGGCCGCTGTAACTAAAATCGCTCAGCGAGTGACCCAAGAATCTAATTTTCAGTTGCAAGTACCAGTTACCAGCACCGATGAAGTGGGAGTATTAGCAGATTCGCTGAACCAACTTATTCAGAAAGTAAATCACTTGCTACAAGAATTGAAATCCGAACAAGAAAGTCAGATACTTCAAAATGAGAAAATGGCAACTTTGGGGCGGATGTTGGCAGGTGTTGCTCACGAAGTTAACAACCCAATCAATTTTATCTATGCCAATATCGACCCGGCGAAAAATTACGTGGAAGATGTTTTAGATTTGCTCAAAACTTACGAAACACAAATCCCCAATCCGCCTTCGGCTGTGAAAGAAAAAGCCGAAGAAATAGACCTGGATTTTCTCAAAGAAGATTTGATAAAAATATTTGACTCGATGCAAGTGGGTGCTGAAAGAGCCAAAGCTATTATCTTAAGTTTGAAAGATTTTTCTCGCATCGACGCTGCGGCACCTCATCCGGTAGATTTGCACGCCTGCATAGACAGCAGTTTGCTGATTCTCAACAGCCGGCTCAAACAGGGCGTTGAAGTGGTGCGCAATTACGGGGATATTCCGACTGTTGAAGGCTACATGGGTTTGCTTTACCAGGTGTTTGTCAACGTTCTGAACAATGCACTCGATGCTGTGGAAGAGAAAGCAAAAATTGAGAAAGCCAGCTCCCAGGAGGCGAGAAAACAATCAGGTTCGGAGTCGGTGAAACAGGAAGCACCGAGTTTTTCGCCGAGGATTGCGATCGCTACAGAATACTTGGACGATGACTCAGTGGTAGTGCGAATTTCTGATAACGGTACGGGAATACCTGCGGCAAGTCAAGAAAAAATGTTTGAAACATTCTTTACGACTAAACCGAGAGGTGTAGGTACTGGTTTGGGATTGGCAATCGGCCGCGAAATTATTGTTAAGAAACACGGCGGGACGATTAACTGTTGGTCGGAGGTGGGGACGGGGACGGAATTTGCGATCGCCCTGCCGATCGAACATTAGAATATATTATGGGAGTTGGTAATGGGGAAAAAGGTAATTGGTAATGGGTAATGGGGAATTGGCAATTGGTAATGGGTGATGGGTTAATCTAGAGTGGAGCAATTACAGCTAGGAGCGAAAATTATGGGACTCTTTGACCAAATTTTAAGCGCGATCGACAATCCCAACCAACAAGCAAGTCCCAATCAGTTGGGCAACATTCTGGGTGCGGTAGAGCAGTTGAGCGGCAACCAGGGCGTCGATGCGGGCACGACTCAGCTAGCAATGTCGGTTTTGGGCGGATACGTGCGATCGGCTTTGCAAAACGTGCGAGATCAATCTGGAGACGCACAAGCTCAACAAGTTGTCAACCAATTTAGCGGCACAAATCCCAATCCGCAAGCAGTACAGAGTTTGTTCGGGGGCGGCCAACTCGGACAAGTAGTTGAGGCGATCGCCCAAAGAACCGGTTTGGACAGCGGGACTGTGCAAGCGATGATACCTGTTTTGCTGCCCTTGGTGCTGAATTTGCTAAAAACCGGCAGCAACGCTCAAAATCCAGCCCAGGGTTCAAATCCCGTTTTGAATGCGTTTTTAGATGGAGATGGAGACGGCGACGTAGATATTACTGACGCCATGTCGATGGCTAGCCGCTTTTTGAATCAGCGCTAATTCCCTTAGATTTTGGAGTAGAAGACGGGCGCGGTTGAAACCGCCTCTAAACAAACACTCACGCACTCCAAGCGGGTTAAAGACAAGGCGGTTAAATTACGTTATCCTCTCTTTGTCGGCCCGAAAGCGGACATCGTTTGTTTGGCGTGCGGTTTCAACCGCCGTCTGCATCTATGACTATGACACAAATTCTCGATCGCGAAACAATCGACCAGCGAGTAGTGCTCTGCGGCAATTGGGATCAGTTTAAGTTAATCCAGAAAGCTTCGGAAGATTCACCCGGAGTTAAACTATCTTTTTTTGCTGGGGCGATAGAGATTGTGATGCCGGGATTCCAACACGAAAACTTTTCTGAAATTATAGGCTACCTGGTGACAACTTTTCTGCTAACACAGGGCATCAGATTTTACCCTTCTGGTTCGATGACACAGGAGAAAACCGGAGAAGTTTCAACCCAAGCAGACAAATCGTTTTGCTTGAAAACAGCTAAATCAATCCCCGATTTGTCGATCGAGATAGTTTATACCAGCGGCGGACTGAACAAACTCTCAAAATATCGAGCTTTGGGCGTCCCGGAGGTGTGGTTTTGGGAAGATGGCACGCTGCGGGTGTATCACCTGCGGCCAGATGGTTATCAAGAAGTAATTCAGAGCGAGTTGTCAGGATTGGAAACGCTGAATATCGATTTGTTGAAACGCTGCATTTGGATGGGCGAGACAGACTTGGCTGAAGCAGTGAGAGTTTTCGGACAGGGCTGATTAGCAAAGTTAGGATTTACGCATAGGGGCGCAGAAACCGAGTTGTTTAACCAATTGGTGGATAAGTTTTGGTATTGCCAAACTTCACGCACCGTCAGTGTTGCGGTGCTGTAATATATCCAGAATGCGTCGATTTTCAGTTTGGAGGCCCCGGATATCTAATTCCATTACCTCCATCCGCTGAAGGCTTTGAGTCATCAGTTGAAGCATCGCATCAATATTACGCTGATGAATTTCAATATTGCGGTTCATAGTTTCAATATTCCGCTGGTGTACTTCTGTTGTGGAAATTAAAGCACTAACAGCTACTTTAATATCGATCGCGTCATTTTCTAGGCGCTCCACACGATTGGGGATATTGCTAGATTCAGTCATAGCGGTG
Source organism: Microcoleus sp. ARI1-B5 (assembly GCF_036705795.1). Lineage (NCBI taxonomy): Bacteria > Bacillati > Cyanobacteriota > Cyanophyceae > Oscillatoriales > Microcoleaceae > Microcoleus > Microcoleus sp. ARI1-B5. The sequence continues at coordinate 20,435 of NZ_JAUBVK010000049.1, read as the reverse complement.
CATCGGTATTGTATATCCGTTATTTTAGCAATTTTTCCGGTGTGTCAGCTTTGGGGCGCTCGAATTTTTTTAACCGCAGATATCCGCGGATGAACACAGATGAACGCAGATAGTATTTAATCTGGGTTCATCTGCGTTTATCTGCGGTTAAAAACAGTCTTCTTTCTTCAACCCAAGCCCAAATCAGTCACAGCACCGACACTGCTAGAAGAGACTAACTTAGCGTATTTAGCCAAAACGCCCTTAGTATAGCGAGGTTTAGGAGGCTGCCACAGAGATCGGCGCTGCTCTAATTCTGCATCAGCAACATTGAGCTGCAACAACCGATTGTTAGCATCAATCGTAATCGAATCGCCCTCATTTACCAGAGCAATTGTGCCGCCAACTTGCGCCTCTGGTGCCACGTGACCGACAACCATGCCGTAGGTTCCGCCGGAAAAGCGGCCGTCGGTAATTAACCCGACAGAATCGCCCAAACCTGCGCCAATAATTGCCGAAGTTGGTGCTAACATTTCGCGCATTCCCGGCCCGCCTTTTGGCCCTTCGTAGCGGATGACAATTACGTCTCCGGCTTGAATTTTGCCGGCCAAAATTGCAGCCAAACAATTTTCTTCCGATTCAAATACCCGCGCCGGGCCGGTGATTTGCGGTTTTTTAACCCCTGTAATTTTAGCGACGGCTCCTTCTGTTGCTAGATTTCCCCTGAGAATTGCTAAATGTCCTTGGGCGTAAAGCGGGTTATTCCAAGGGCGGATGACATCTTGATCGGCGCGCGGTTCGGCGGGAATATCTGCCAACACTTCAGCAATTGTTTGGCCGGTAATTGTCATGGCGTCTGGGTGCAGCAAACCCTGTTCTAGCAGCATTTTCATTACTAGAGGAATGCCGCCGGCTTTGTGCAAGTCGGTTGCTACGTATTTGCCGCTGGGTTTGAGGTCGCACAGGACGGGGACTTTGGCTCTAATTGTTTCAAAATCGTCGAGGGACAACTCAACGCCGATCGCATTGGAAATGGCCAATAAATGCAGCACAGCATTGGTTGAACCGCCTATAGCCATAATTACGGCGATCGCATTTTCAAAGGCTTTGCGTGTCAAAATCTGGCTCGGTAACAACTGTTTGCGGATTGCTTCCACCACAACTTTTGCAGATTCGGCAGCGCTGTCAGCTTTTTCGGCATCCTCAGCAGCCATTGTCGAAGAATAGGGCAAACTCATGCCCATCGCTTCAAAAGCGCTCGACATCGTATTTGCTGTGTACATTCCGCCGCAGGCACCCGCACCGGGACAAGCTTTTTGTTCCACTGCGTTGAGTTCTGTTTCGTCAATTTTGCCAGCGCTGAATTGACCGACTGCTTCAAAAACGCTGACAACGGTTAAATCTCGTCCGTTGTGGTGTCCGGGTTTGATCGTGCCACCGTAAACAAAAATAGCAGGAATGTTCATGCGGGCGATCGCAATCATCGCTCCCGGCATATTTTTATCGCAACCGCCGACAGCCACCAACCCGTCCATACTTTGGCCGTTGCAAACAGTTTCGATGGAATCAGCAATCACATCTCTCGACACCAGAGAATATTTCATCCCTTCAGTTCCCATCGAGATCCCGTCGCTGATAGTAATCGTACCGAACATCTGTGGCATTGCCCCGGCTTCCTTTGCACCCGCAACAGCCCGCAAAGCGAGGTCGTTCAATCCCATATTGCAGGGCGTAATCGTGCTGTACCCGTTGGCAATCCCCACAATGGGTTTAGTGAAATCGCCGTCGCCAAAACCGACGGCGCGCAGCATTGCTCGGTTGGGCGAGCGCTGCACGCCCCCAGTCACAGCTTGGCTTCTCAAATTTTCAGGCATTTTAAAAATTCCTTTGTCTGTTGACAGTTGACAGTTGACAGTTGACAGTTGACAGTTGTCAGTTGTCAACTGCCAGCTCGCCCAAAAACGGATACAAGTTTCCGATAATCGTCGTGGTGAGCCCATAATTTTAGACCAAAGTTCCGGCTCCGGTGATGAATCTGTGGAGCAAATCTAAAATCTAAAATCTAAAATCGACTGACTCAGTGCCGAGCGCCGAGAGTTTTACCCTATTGTTGATTTTCTCAGAAGCGTTGATATTTGTCAGGCCTTTTATGAGGCAGCAGCACAGCATTGCCAGGAAAGCAGTGCAAAGATTCTACAGATACTACAGCGTGCAGGGTGAATACCGTGGTTATCTGGGATGATGTGGTAACACCCATCACTCTAACGTTTGAAAACAATTGCGAGGCGAATGACATGGAGGCCGATCGAATTCTGAGGCAATATGCGGCCGGAGAAAGAATTTTTCGAGAGATTAACCTCGCCGGGACTGACTTAAAAGGACTAAACCTCAGCGAGGCTAACTTTACCAGAGCGAATTTCCAAGACGCAAACCTCAAAGGCGCTAACCTGACGGGAGCGAACTTGCGCGAGGTGAAATTGGCTGGGGTGGACTTGACAGAAGCAAATCTCAGCGAAGCAAATCTCATCGGTACCGATTTGAGCCGCGCCAATCTCAGCGGGGCTAACCTGGTGGGAGCCAACCTGCGCGGCTCAATGGCCAGAGAAGTCAACATGACCAAAGCAAATTTGACGGAAGCTAATTTGACAGAAGCCAATTTTACCGAAGCGAATTTGTTTGCGGCCAACTTAACGGACGCTAGCATGATTCGCACTAATTTGATGAAGGCAAATTTGAGTTGGTCAACTCTCAAAGCCGTAAACCTGACAAATGCCATCCTTAGCGAGTCGCTTTTAGAAAGAGCTAACCTGACTCAGGCAATTCTCAGCGGGGCGATGCTGAGCGGGGCCAACCTGACTGGTGCAGACTTGCGCCAAGTCACGATGGTTGGAGCTAATCTCAGCGAAGCTAATCTGAGCAATGCTAATTTGAGAGTTGCCAATGTGAGTTGGTCAACTCTGCGCGGTGCTAACTTGAGCGGTGCTAATTTATACCGGGCAAAGCTGTGCTGGTCTAATTTGAGCGGGGCTGTTTTGGTGGAAGCGGTTTTGATTGACGCTAATCTCAATCGAACTAACTTCCGCGATGCAGATTTGAGGCGGGCAATTATGCCCGACGGCACAACTAATGAGTCTTAACATTTGACTGTTGAGTGTTGAGTGTTGAGTGTTGAGTGTTAACTGTTAACTGTTAACTGTTAACTGTTGACTGTTAACTGTTGACTAAGGACTAATGACTAATGACTGCTGACTAATGACTGCTGACTAATGACTACTGACTAAGGACTAATGACTGTAAGCGAATTATTGATTCTGGGTGCGGCCGGACTTTTTGCCGGAATTCTCGCTGGTTTTTTAGGTATCGGCGGCGGTACGGTGCTCGTGCCTTTGTTGGTGGCTCTCAAGTACGCCCCGGTGCAAGCGGTTGCTACTAGCGGTTTGTCGATCGTCATTACAGCTATTTCTGGCAGCATCCAGAATTGGCGCATGGGCTACCTCAGCTTGAGTCAAGTCGCAGGCATCGGATTTCCCGCCGTCATCACAGCACAACTCGGTGCTTATTTGGCGGGGATATTTCCGCCTTATTTGCTGTTAGTTTCTTTTGGGTTGTTGCTGTGGCTGAATATTTATTTGATTGAAGTCCGCAAGCGCCTGACTGCGAAGAAAGCCCTAGCAGAACAAGGGGAACTGGGAGGACAATCGGGACAAGGAGAAAATGCTCAATTACCAAATAATTCAAGTATTTTATTCAATCCAACTTTTGCTAAAATTGCAACGGGCAGTGCGGCTGGTTTATTAGCAGGTTTGTTCGGCGTAGGCGGCGGCGTTATTATGGTTCCCCTGCAAATTTTGCTGTTAGGGGAAAGCATTAAAACCGCTATTCAAACAAGTTTGGGCGTCATCGTGATTACAGCAATTTCGGCGACGGCGGGACACGCTGCGCGCGGGAATGTTTTGTGGGTTGTGGGGTTGATTCTGGGCGGCGGCGGTTTGTTGGGCGCGCAAATCAGCACCAGGTTTTTGCCGAGATTGCCCGATCGCACTATTAGTTTAGCTTTTCGATCGCTCTTAGCAATCTTATCAATTTATGTTTTCTGGCAAGCTTGGCAAAAATTTAGTCATTAGTCATTGGTCATTGGTCATTGGTCATTGGTCATTGGTCATTGGTTATTTGTAATGGGGAATTGGTGCGCACCCCAGGAAAGACTCGGATTCGGTGCGCAGTGCGCACCCTAGGAAAGACTAATGTTCTGATAGTTTCTTCACTGCGCGAGTCAGGCGCTGCAAATAAGGCTTGACAATTTCTTGATTTTGCCGCTGCAACTCGGAAACTTGCTCCTGCAAATGCTGAATCTCGGTTTGCAGCGTCGCTGCGTCTATTGTCGGTCGATCGAGCAAATCCTGCAATTGCTTCAGAGAACCTTGGATTCGATCCAAGTCTACTTCGTTCGATCGCTCCTGCAACTGAGCTGTAATAGTTTTAACCTCAGTTAACTTTTCGTCCATCAATAAAAATCGGACGTTGACATTTTCCCAATCATTCTCTCTGAGGGCGCTATTTTCCAGAATCCGGAGTTTTTGCTGCAAATCTGACAGGATGCTGTAGAGTTCCTGAGAATCGGCAGGCAGCGCTTGGGCTTGGCGTTCGAGGGAGGCTACCGCAGCTTGTACGTCGGCGATGGCGCCGGATTCCAAAATGCGGAGTTTCTGCTGCAAGTCGGAGACGGTGGTGTCGAGTTGGGCAAGTTCTCCAGGTACTCTCTGAACTTGCTGCGATCGGGCTTCTGCCGAGGCCTGTACCTCCGCGATCGCAGAATTTGCCTTTTGTTGCATTTGTTGCTCGAAACGCTGCCGATTGGCGAGATTCAGCGACAGTGCTGCGGTTAGGGGGGCGGCAGCGTAGAGAAATTGCCCCGACAATCCCGCAGCAATCGTGCCAATCGCTGAACCGGCAACAGAGGCATATTCTGCCACTTCTAGCCAATCCGGCTGGTTTGGGGAAATTCTCAAAGCTGGGAATGATGCGTCTTCGATCTTCTGCATAGCCTTTTAGTCGTAGTCTGATAGATTGCGATACCGACATGATAAAAGACCCCGGCCAATAAATCAGGGCTATTTGTCAAAATTTCGGGATTGCGATATTTCTCTATGCCCAAGGCCTTCGGCATAGAGAACGGCCAGTGTCAGGTAAAATTCAGGATAAGCCGATCGCCTAAAAGTTAACCGATAACCGTTAACCGCCGTCTGTCAGGAGTATACAGAAAATGGGTCTCAAGATTATTGAAAGCTACGATAGCAGTTTTGTCCTCGAACCGGATGCTAAAACTGCACTGTTCGGTTTATTAACAAATGAAAGCTTTCTCCAACAAGTAGCCCTGCAATTGCAGTGCTCGCGCATTGAGTTTGCCGAGTTACTTTTTCAACCAGTCCCTTACAGCACCGAGACGCCGAAGGGAATGCCTGCGGAATTTGAAAAGTATCACGAATCGAGCGATTTTGCGATCGTTAACGTCCCGCCTAATTTCATGTTCCAAGCTAAAATATTTAAACCCAGCCGCCTCTGTGCCGTTTATCGCCTTTTCCAAAGTTAGCTAAAGGCTAGTTAATCTGTGGTTTAATCTAAAATCTAAAATCTAAAATCTAAAATCGGATGACAGAAGACATTCAACCTCTCGCCAGCTTAGAATTCTTTCCCTACATAGACTCCGAGGGGAAATTGCCCGAATTTGTCCAGGGAAAAATTGGCGTTTACGCGATTTTTGACAGCGAGAAAGTGCTGCAATTTGTCGGCTATTCTCGCGATACTTACCTCAGCCTCAAACAGCATTTGGTACGCCAACCCGAACATTGTTACTGGCTGAAAGTCCAAACTATCGAGAAGCCCAGCCGCACTATACTAGAAAGCATCCGATCGAGTTGGATTGCCGAAAACGGCTCGCAGCCGCAGGGTAACGGTGCGGATGCCGCCAAGTGGAACGATCCCATCGATACCAAAACTGTGATGACTGCCCAAGAAGTAGCAAATTATGAAGGTATTGTCGCCGATGAACTTGCCAAAGATAAATTGTTGAAAAATGTAGCGCGGCGGGTGGAAAATGAAATTTTATCGCTGCTCAAAGCTCGCGGTGTAACTGAAGAAATCCGGTTTAATCCCAAGCTGAAAACTAGCGGCTTGCTGGATTTAAAATAAATACTACGAACCGCGCCGGAAACGGCATTGCCGTGTCCATGATTTCGTAGGGAAACGGCATTGCCCATAGGTGTTAACTTAACCCGAAAGTCTTTTCTATTTCTCGTTCACATCCGAGGCCCGATCCCCCTAAATCCCCCTTAAGAAGGGGAGTAGGGGTCGACTTTGAGTGCCTCTTGTCCCCCCCTTCTTAAGGCTTGTCATTACCAACATTTTTCAAACGACTGGGTTGTAAAATCAGCAGCCCAGCACATATCCATCAATCGACTAAATCCTCGCCATAGGGTTTGCCAACCAGGAAGCCCATCATTTTTACGTCCCAGAAAACCTCCCAAACGGGCAACATATTTCCAAAACTCACCCATACTTAAATTTTTTGACAACAAACCAAGGCGAGCGACTAAAATATTTAGCATCATCGGGGGTACAAAGTGTTGAGCCGGCAATTGGGGATGAGTGCGACTAATTTGGCGTAGCTGTAATAATCGCACGGCGACGACCGCAAAAAACCCAAGTAATGTGACTAAGGCATTGGCAGAATTTAATTGACGTTTTTCGATCGCACAACCAGTTTTCAGGCACTTATGATATTCTTCAATCAACCAGCGACAAGCATACCAGTCGAGTTGGATTAAGGCAGAGTTGGGCTCTGTTACAGGTACTGTTGTAAACAAAATCCATTCCAAATCACCATCTACTGACCAAGCTCGTATACACCAACCCTGAATTGGCTGCTGTTTTCTTTCATTACCCGTCGCGGGCGGTTGAATTATTAACGGTGACCAAGCAACCTGTAAATCCACCTCACGCTTGGGTTCGCCATTGCGACCACGTAGGACAATCGTTTTGAGTGCCATTGGTTCCAAGCTACGAGAAAATGCTTTGAGATGTCCTTTTGTTGCGTCTGGTTTGGTAATTACACGATTTTGAGTGACCCGCAATAAACAGTGCCAATGCAATGCCGTAGTACGTCGGATATATGAAAAGATATCGCGGCCTCGGTCTCCAACACTTACCCACATTGAATTAACGGCTGGTGCTTCACCGATTGATTCGATCATCTCGGACCAAATTTCACCTTCGCGAGCGGTTCTGAGTAATTTCTGTGAAATGTTTTCAATTTCGAGATTTTGGGGCGGGTTCGTGCGTACCCAAGGTATTTGTCCTGCCAGTCCCAGTATCTCCGGGTTTCCCGGCACTGGCACTACTGCCAAGCAATTATGCAGCATCATCCCTCGCCCTCTACCGTCGCCGATATGTCCTAACCCTTCTATGTTTCGTGCTTTTTTTGTGTAATCTAGTTCTGATGTGTCCTGGATAAATAGGACAACCTTCTGCGAGCTGTTTTTAGCTCTGACTTTGGTTGCGGTCGTATGTGGTTTAATCAACTCGCTGTGAGTAACTTCGGCTTCTGCAAACAATCTGTAGGCTGCTCTGACTTCATTCCAGCCTTCCATGATATTTGGTAGACTTGCTGCTGGGTTAGCTGCGAGTGCGGCTCCTACGACTATCGCTCTGTCTGTACGACGACTATCCCCCAACTCGGCATCTCCCCACTGTTCAACAGCCCAAGTCTGGAGGTCTGTGAAATTACTCAATTTCATACTCTGACTCTAATACACCTCAGTTCCACTTTAAAATATGTTGGTAATGACAAGCCTTCTTAAGGGGGGCTAGGGGGGATCTGGCCTCGACGGTAAACAGCAGTCTGTGAATACGTTTGAGCTGCTTGTTGACACCAATCGGCAATGCCGTGTCCATAATCCCCGCGCCGGAGACAGCAGTGCCGTTTCCGGCGCGGTATTTCATCCGATTTAAAACTGATATATCATGTGCGTTTATTAACATTTTAACACCTAACATTTAACAGATATCGGAATCTGCAAAATAAACTCTGTCCCCCGGCCAGGAGCAGAAATACAACTAATTTGACCTCGATGTTTTTCCACAACAATATCGTGACAGATGGCCAACCCCAATCCAGTACCGCGGCCCACAGGCTTCGTGGTAAAAAATGGGTCAAATATCCGGTGGCGCACCTCGTCGCTCATCCCACAACCGTTATCGGTAATTACAATCATAACGGATTGAGAGTTTTGAGTTGCGGATTTTGAATTTGGATTGTGCAGCCCAGGTTCTGAATCAGAACTTACCGAAGTGCTGATGGTAATTTTTCGGGGAGACGGTTGAGATTCCAGCGCATCAATAGCATTGATTAGCAGGCTCATGAACACCTGATTTAACTGACTGGCGTAACAGGTGACTTTTGGCAGTTGACTGTAGTGTTTTATCACCTCAATATCACCGACATTGTTTGCTCCCTTGAGCCTGTGTTGCAAAATAACTAAAGTATTGTCAATGCCTTCATGAATATCCACTGGCTTGTACTTTTCTTCGCCCAGGCGGGAGAAGTTGCGAAAAGACAGTACAATCTCGCTAATCCGAGAAGCACCATCTTTCATCGAATGCAGCAGTTTTGGATAATCCTCTGCGATGAAGTCGGGTTGAATTTTGTTTAATTCGCCGACAATTTCTGCCACGGGGTGCGGGTAGTAATGTCGGTACAATTTGACGAGGCGAACCAAATCTCGCGCATAGTCGGCCGCCATACCAATATTGCCGTAGATAAAGTTGACGGGATTGTTAATTTCGTGAGCAATTCCTGCCGCTAGTTGACCTAAAGAAGCCATTTTTTCCTTCTGTATTAACTGAGCTTGAGTCTTCTTGAGTTCAGTTAAAGTTTGTTCTAGTTGCTGGGCGTAGGATTGTGTTTGTTGGAACAACTGGCGCTGCATCAGTTGATTTGAGACGCGGGCCAAAACTTCTTGTTCCTGAAAGGGTTTTGTGATATAATCTATACCGCCAACTTCAAAGGCTTTGACTTTATCGAACACTTCATTCAAAGCACTGATAAAAATAACGGGAATGTCCTTGGTTGTCGGAGAAGCTTTCAATGCTAGGCAGACTTTGTAACCGTCCATATCGGGCATCATGATGTCCAGCAAAATCAAGTCAGGAGGAGTTAATTCGATCGATCTTAGAGCTAGTTGCCCGTCGGGTGCGGTGCGTGTTTTGTAGCCTTGCTTCGAGAGTATTTTAGCTAGAAGGTGCAAATTATTCGGAATATCATCAACAATTAAAATATTCCCTTTTAAGATGGGAGTTGCTTCGTAATTCATATCTCATTTCTTCAGTTGACAGTTGACAGTTGACAGTTGACAGTTGACAGTTGATAGCGACCTCTACCTGAAAGGAAAAGGATTGGAGTAATGAATAGTCTTCTTTTAATTTATCCCTAAAAGGGAGAGGCTTTAAACCAATTGTTTCTGGTAAAATAATACCACTTTCAAACAACAATGCAACTGGCTTAGAAGCTCCAAATCCTTATGCAGTCAGTCATCCCCAATTCTAAAATCTAAAATCTAAAATCTAAAATGGTATAACCTTTGTAGGTTCGAGCGTTCGGAATGCAAGTCCTCTCTCGTTTGATGAGGACTTGCATTCCGAACGCTCGAACCCGATCTAATATTATTTTTATTTGGTTTCGGGACGGATGAGAGCTAGTATTTCATTGAACTGAAACTCGTTAGCTAATGCGGCCAGAGCGCTAGCTAAAGAACGATCGCGATCGCGAATTTGCTCAATTTGACTGAGAATTAACTCTAAATCGCACTCAATTGTGGCTTTTTCTAAAGCGGCCAGCCAATCCGCAGGTAAAGCTGCAAGAGTCTCTGGAGTCGCAACCTCGATTTGAGTTGACTCGGAGACACTCTCGGGTTCATCGTAAATGTAACGCACTCCGAGATGTTTGTGTAGCGTGGCAAAGATTTCTGCTTCTCGGAATGGTTTGTGGATAAAGTCATCGCAATCGTCTGATGCAGTAACGGTTCGCGCTTCTTGGGCGTTAGCGGCACTCACGGCAATAATGGCGGTAGCTTGGCCTTTAACGGTGGCTTTAATCTGTTTAGTCGCTTCACCTCCATCCATCCCGGGCATCCACATATCCATAAAAATTAAGTGCGGCTCAAAACTCGTCCACATTTCAATAGCTTCTTGGCCGTTGCTGGCTTCTTCGAGCTCAAAGTCAAAGGCTGCGAGGATTTTGAGCAGCAGTTGGCGGTTGTCCGATCGATCGTCCACAATCAGTATACGATAGCGCGACTGGTTGGGTTCTAGGGCGATCGGCCGACGAGGCGGCTGTACCGGTTGAATGTCCGCCGCATCAACGGCGCTGACGGGGATATCAAACGCGAAGGTGGTGCCGCGTCCTACTGCACTGCACACAGTAATCATACCGCCCATCAGCTTAATAAAGTGTTGGCTGATGGCTAGCCCCAAACCGGTTCCCTGCTGCGATTTTTCCCCAGATTTGGTTTGCACAAAGGCTTGAAAAAGCCGATCTAACTCATCGGGAGCCATGCCGCAGCCTGTATCTTCTATTTCAAAATGTAATTTGTAATTGATTGGTAATTGCTGATTTTCATTCTCAATCACCGAAGTTACTCTTAGCGCAATGCCTCCCTCTTCCGTAAACTTAATGGCATTAGAAAGCAGATTGATTAAAACTTGGCGCAACTTAACTTGATCGGTACGCACGTATTGGGGAATATCGCTAGAGCAGCTAAATATTAACTGCAATTGTCGCTCCCGCGCCTGGAGTTGGAACATCTCTTCCACCTCGCTCAGCAGGCTGCTTAATTTAAAGTTTGTTGGGTAGAGGGTTATGCGTCCAGCCTCTATTTTGGCTAAATCTAATATTTGATCGATCAGAGTTAACAAGTGCTCTCCGCTGCGGTTGATGATGCGGATATTTTCCTGTTGTTCGGGATTGAGATCCGCAGAGCGCTGCATCAATTGGGAGAATCCCAGAATTGCGTTGAGAGGGGTGCGGAGCTCGTGGCTCATGTTGGCCAAAAAAGTGCTTTTGGCGAGGTTGGCAGCTTCTGCGGCCCAGGCGGCTTGTTGGAGCTGTACAGTTTGCTGTTGAGTGGCTTCGAGCAATTGAGCTTGTTGTAAGGCGACTCCGAGTTGAGTGCTAATTTGCAGCGCAATATTGATTTCTGCTTCGCGCCAAGTGCGGGGCGCAGAATTTTGATAGCTGGCGAGCAAACCCCAAAGTTTATTGCCGCAGAATATGGGGCAAATAATGTAGGCTCGGGCTTGAAATTGCTCTAACAGTTCCACGTAACAAGGACTAAACCCAGCGGTGTATATGTCTTCAACAATTCGGTAAGAAACCCCTCGATCGTACCTACCGCCTTGATTTTCTTGTAGATAGGTATCGTGCACTGGTTCTCTGTAGGCTTGCAGGGTTTTGGCAGTACAGCGAGAGCCTTCTACGAGATTTTTGGGCAAATTAAGATCGTCCCATTCTTTTTGCATCAGAGATATCCAGCCGGACGCCATTGACTCGGCAACAAATTCGCCGCTCCAATCAGGATTAAAGCGATAGATAGCGACTCGATCGCACTTTAGGGTTTGTCGCAGCTCAGAGGTTGTGGTTGCGAAGATTGTTTCAATATCTAAGGAGTGACGGATGCGATCGATCGATCGCGCGATCGCTTGTTCCCGCTGCGCGCTTTCTCGCAAAGCTGCCTCGGCAAGTTGGCGGTCGCTAATATCTAAGACTGTGCCGAACCAACGGAGCAACTGCCCTTTTTCATCAAAAACCGGTTTCCCTCTGACTTCCAGGTAAGTGAGGGAGCCATCTCTGCGGATCAGCCGCAGATCGAGTTCAAAGCTTTTTTTGTGGATCGATCGATCGTGAAGCATTGTGAGATAGCGCGATCGATCTTCGGGATGAAAACGCTCGACTAATTCTGGGGTTGCTAAGGGTTTTTGAGTGGGATCGACCTCGCAAATGCGATAGAGTTCTTCACTCCAAGTGCTTGTTGCTTGGGCTATATCGTATTCCCAACTGCCAATCCGGGCAATTTTTTGGGCTTCGAGCAGTCGGAATTCTGCCAACTGGCGATCGCTAATGTCCCGCGCTACCCAAACCGCAGAGCGATCGGAGAGCGGCGAAATTTTAGCAGCAAACCAAACTTCTTGGTTGTTAATCTGCATACTGTAGTCAAAACTAATAGTTTGTTTGGTTTCCAATGCCATTCGTACTTGAGCGAAATAAATCTCATTGCTTTCGTCCTGAAAAAATTGAGCGATGATAGAGTCGATCTGATTCGTGCGATCGTTGTAGTGAAAAATCCCCTTACTGGGTATAATTTGGATGGTTTTTTCTAGCGGCTCGAAAATCAATATGATATCTGCGATCGACTCGAATATTTTCAGAACTTGCTCGGTAGAAGTGGAAAGTTTTTGTTCGATCAATTGGCGGTCGGCAATTTCATACTGTAATAGTTCGTTAGCACGAGCTAAGGCGCAGGTACGTTCGGCTACTTCGGTTTCTAAAGTGCGATTGTAGTCAGTTAAGATTTTTTCATATTGTTTGCGGTCTGAGATGTCAGTAAAAGCATGGATGGCATAAATAATGTTTCCGCCTGCGTCGAAAATTGGTGTGGCGCGCACCTCAACACGAATAATTTCCCCATCTCGATGCAGTTCTAAATCGTCAACAAACACAGTTTCGCCCCGCAGCGCTCGGAAGGCGGGCAGTTCTTCTGTTGGATACGGCTGGTTTTGGCGGTAAATTTGATAAACTTCTGGAATTTCTTCTAAAGTCGCGTCGGGGATATTTTCTACGCCGAGCAAACGCTTGCCAGTTTGGTTGAAGTACGCCACTTTACCCGAGGCATCGTGGATAGATACCCCCGCTGGTATGGCTTCTAAAAATTGCTTGAGTTGGCTCTCGCTCTGCGCTAAAGCTTCTGTTAAAGATTTTTGTTCTGCAAAAGCCTGTTGCAGTTGCGCTGCCATGAGATTGAAGGAATTGGCGAGTTCTCCGATTTCATCGCAGCGTCTAATTTCTAAAGGTTTATCCCATTCGCCTTTGGCCACATTTTTGGCGGCGGTATTCAAGCGCAAAATTGGCTTGGTTAGCCAACGGTTCGTCAACAATCCGATCGCACTGGCGATCGCCAACACCAAAGTACCGCCGCACAACCCCAATGTATTGCGGGTATTCGCTTGAATGTGACCCATGAAATCAGACTCTGGCACCACCACCACAATCAACCAATCCCAGCCGCGGGCATTTCGATAGGGAGTGACGCGGACAAACTGGGGAGAGCCGTTACTCTTCAGGGTCAATTGCTGGGCTGTTTGCAGCGGGCCCAAGTTGCGAAAGCGGTTGGCGAGTTGCCGAGCAATCTCTCGGGTTTGGATGTCTTTGGTGTTGCTGCGTCGCAGTGGCGTCGGTGGCTGTTTTCCTGGCTTGACAAAAGGTGTTTTGAGGGTGGATGCGGCAACCAAATTGCCCGATCGCTCCATAATAAAGGTCTGTCCCGACTCAGAGAAGTGGAGGCGAGCCAGAAAGTTATTGATTGACAGCCCGGAATTATCGGTGAGCCGATCGCCAATTCGCTCTGCTACTTGCTGCATTAACTGCTGTGCTAGATCCTCGACGGATTCCCGGCCGCTTTTGAAAGAAAGATAACCCACTAGGCCGACGGCGCTTACCGTTAGCAACACAAAGGGAACAATGACAACTGTTCGCAGGGGAAGTTTGCTGAGAAGTTGGGCGGCTGGGCTGTTGAGGGGATTAATGGGCATGGGCTTGAGGGAATTGGGCGGGCGATCGAATTTTAACTGCTGTAATCTGCCTTTACCCCGGCAATTGGCGCGCCCGGTAGGCTCTGAAATTTTCCGGCTTCTATATAGCCAACTACGAGGGAAGATTGGGCCCTGCTGTCAAAATTTGCTTCTCTCAGTTCTGTTTCTAGCTGTTTGGCATTTGATTCATTTCTACTCACAAAAATTGTTATAATTTTTCTAACTTTTTTCTGTGTATCGGCAATCGTATCGTTAATTAAAAGCTCTATAAATGGCTTATGGGTTGGCAGAGAACTACCCATTATTTGAATTTTAATTTCTGTTGGATTTCCCTCTGAATCTGTCAAAGTCAAGCTAGAGGATATTTCGGGGATTTTATTGATAGTTTGATTTGGGTGCTGGAAGTGCAACCATTTAACAACTGTTGCCTCTGTTGCGGCTACAGATTCATGCAGTCGATCGACAAAAGCATAAAAAGCTTCATTATCTTCTCGGTGAGCAAGTACGTAAGCTCGCAATTCCTGTTTGCTCATAGTTTGAAAATTAGGTCGGTTCATCAGAGTATCTCCATTGCCCCTTCAACAATTCGGAAAGTTTGAGGGCTTGCGCACTCATGGCTAGAAACCCGGTTTCTACGAAAATTTTGCCTTTGTATCTCTCGTTTATAGCCGAGTCCCGATCCCCCTAAATCCCCCGATCGCGCAGGGGAGTAGGGGTTGACTTCGATCGGATTCTTGTCCCCCCCTGGTTGAAGGGGGGTGTCAGGGAGATCTGGCCCTAATTGTCAAAGAGTAGACTCATGCTACGTTTGAACTTATGTTGACACGCTTTGCGCTCGATCGCCCTACTCAGGCACATTTAACTGAGCTAAAACGGAGGCCAATAGAGCAGGATCGATCGGCTTTGTTAAATGTTCGTCGTAACCTGCGGCGATCGCCCGTTCTCGGTCTTGTTCGCTAGCATAAGCTGTCAGCGCCACAGCCGGCAAGCGCTTAATTTTGTCAGATTCGGACGATCGCACTTTGCGGATCAGCGAATAGCCATCCTCAATTGGCATCCCGATATCGCTGACTAAAATATCCGGCGGCGACTGCTGCAAAATCTCGATCGCCTCTTGTGCTGAAGCAGCAGCCATCGCCTTCGCCCCCAACTGTTCCAGCGCCACCAGCAAAAACTCGCGGTTGTCGGGTTCGTCGTCAACTACCAACACTTTTAAACCCGCCAAAACACCCGGACTCACGGCAGCTAATTGCCTTTCCTCTCTCAACTGCGGCTGCTGACTCCGGCGCTGTTTGAGCGGCAGCATTACCGTAAATGTCGCACCCTTGTCTTTACCCGGACTTTCGGCGCGTACAGTGCCGCCGTGGAGTTCCACCAAGTGCCGGACGATCGCCAATCCCAGTCCCAAACCGCTGTCAGCCCGAGTAATCGAGCCGTCTGCTTGTCGGAAGCGATCGAACACGTAGGGCAGAAACTCAGCAGAAATGCCCTTGCCGGTATCGCTAACAGTAATTTGCACGCAATTAGGTGATGGGGAATTAGCCACAGCTACCGCTTCCAAGCGCACTTCCACAGTTCCCCCAGAAGGCGTAAACTTCACGGCGTTAGTCAGCAAATTCGACACTACCTGCTGCAACCTCTGGGCGTCGCCCCACATCAAATTGACTGCGGGGTCAATTTCCGAGGAAACGGTGACAGACTTAGCCTGGGCGGCGAAACAAACTGAATTCAGAGCAACTTCGATCGTCTTTCTCATGACGAACCAGCCGGGTTTCAGAACCAGTTTGCCTTGAATAATCCGGGAAACGTCGAGCAAATCTTCGACTAGCTGCGCCTGCACCCTAGACTGACGCTCGATCGCCTCCAAACCCGAAGCTAAAGAATCTTGCGTGTACGGGCGGCCGCGCAGCATCTGCGCCCAGCCCAGAATCGCGTTTAAAGGAGTGCGGAGTTCGTGAGAAAGAGTGGCTAGAAACTCGTCTTTTTGGCGGTTGATGGCTTCTGCTTGCGCGCGCGCGGCTTGTTCGCGATCGAGCAACTGAGCGAGTTCTGCCTCAACTTGCTTGCGATCGCTGATGTCGGCGACGATCGACATACAATTGATGTTGCCCTTACCGTCGCGGACTGGAGTTGCCCACAAACCGATCTCGATCGAACTGCCGTCTTTCCTTTGGCGCTGGGTTTCCACTCCGGCGATCGCGTGTCCGGCGCGAATTCCTTTCAACTTCGCGGTGAATTCCTGGCGCTTCTCTGCGGGAACGCTGGGCACAAATTGACCTACCGCCTCTGATTCTGACCAGCCAAAAATCCTCTCGGCCGCTGGGTTCCACATTTTCACAATGCCGTCGTCAGCGCTAAAAACGGTAATTGCTAGGGGACAAGCCTGGATCAAGGCTTCCAAAGTTTGATTGATTTGCGATCGCGCTTCCTCTGCTTGTTTGCGATCGCTGATATCGACGTTCACGCCGATCGTCCGCAGAGGCAAACCGAGCTCGTCCTGAAACACCTTAGCCCTGCAAGCAATCCAGCCCACGCTGCTGTCCGGGCGGCAGATGCGGTACTCAATGTTTAATTGCTCCCCCGACGCCGCTGCGGCCTGCACCTGCTGTTCGGTGAAAGCGCGATCGTCTGGATGCACCATTGCCAGCAATTTCTGATAGCTGCTCTCCAAACCGCCGGCCGGCAGCCCGTACAAAGCCTCTAATTCCGGCGTACACGCGAGGAAGCCGGTTTGGACGTTCCATTCAAAAGTTCCGATTTTGCCTGCTTGCTGAGCGATTTGCAGGCGTTGTTGATTGTTTTTGAGTTCTGCTTCCACCCGCGCGATCTCGGTCAAGTCGATGTAGAAAGCGACGATCGTTTCTGGTTCGCGATCGTCCGGGCACAAAGTCGTCCCGCCCATCAGAAGTGGGACGCGGCTGCCATCTTTGCGGATGTACTCTTTCTTGAAAGGAGTTGCGACTCCCGACGCCCGCAGTTCCCCGGCCGCCTTGGCGTCGAGGTGCAGGTATTCGGGGGGGGTCATCCTGTCCCACCGCATTTGACCCGAGAGCAAGTCTGAGCGCGTGTAGCCGACCATGTTGAGCAGGGAGTCGTTGGCGAAGGCGATGCGGCCGGTAAAATCGCCGATCGCGACTCCGAAAATATTTGACTCGAACAGCCGCCGGAATAAAGCTTCGCTTTGCTGCATTACCCGTTTTGCTTGCTTGCGATCGGTAATTTCGGCGATCGCGCTGCTGACTCCCAACAGCGTTCCCGATTCATCGCACACGGGGTAAAAGCTGACTTGCCAATCCCGCAAAACTCCCGGCTGTTGGCGGGTTTCGGCTTTAATTTCCAAGTCGAGCACGGGGGTTTGCGTCGCCAGCACTTGGCGGTAAATTGGCTCTACCATATCGGCAAGTTCCGGTATCGCTTCTCTGAGGGTGCGCCCGATGTGATCGGCGATCGTGCGGCCGTTGATCTGAGCGAGGCATTTGTTAATGCGGATGTAGCGCAAATTGGTATCGAGAAAGCACAGCCCGACTGGTGTGGTGTTGTAAACTAAGTCGAGTTCTGCTAGTTGGCGGCGGATGCGAATTTCGTTTTCTCGGAGCTGATTTTGGGCTTGTTTGCGAGCGGTGATATCGAGTACGAAGAATGCTCCTTTGTCTTTGCATCCTTGGAAGTTTCCGCCGCCTACTAAAACTGGGAACCGCGTGCCGTCTTTGCGGAGATATTCTTTTTCAAAAGGCGCGCAACTTCCTTCTGCTTCGACTTGCGCGAGGGCGATACGATCGAGTTCTAGATATTCCGGCGCCGTAAGTTCGAGCCAGCGGATCTGTCCCGAAACTAAGTCTTCCCTCGTATATCCAATCATTTCCAGCAAGGCGTCGTTAGCGTCCGTAACTTCGCCGCTGACATCCCAGAAACCTATGCCAATCATGTTAGATTCTACCACGCTGCGGAAGCGTATTTCGCTTTCCCGCAAAGCTAATTCTGTTTGTTTTGCTGCGGTAACATCTGCGATAATTATGCCGGCTCCGATGATTTCTCCCCTTTCATTTTTCACGGCGTAGTAGTTGGCGAGCCAGTAGCCGAAAGCTCCCGGTTTTCCAGGATGTTCGCCGCTGACTTCTACGTTTAAAACAGGCTCGCCAGTTTCTAGAACTTGCTGAATTATCGGTGCAAATTTGGCGGCGGATTCTGGCAACAATTGGCGGTAGTCTTGACCGAGATGCTGTTGGGCCGGTAAACCGTTGAGTTCTGCTAATACTTGATTGACGCGGATGAAGCGCAGGTCGCGATCGAGAAAGCAAATCGCTAGGGGAGATGCTTCTAACAGCGAGTCTATTAAGGCGAAGGATTGCGATGTTTGTGATAGTGCTTGCTGCGCTTCTGCATAAAGTCTGGCGTTGTCTAGGGCGATCGCCACGCGGTATGCTAAATCTTCTAGCATTGCCATGTCTTCTGCAGTGTAGCGGCGGCCAAACTTTGAGGTAAAGCAAGTGATCGCACCCATTACCCGCCCGCGCGCCTTCAGCGGTACGCAAGCGTGAGATCCGATATTGAGCGATTCCCTACGGGATAGCTTCGCTTCACGCAACATTTCAATTTCTGCTGCATTTTCGGCTGCTGCTAAAATCTCCTCATCCACTTCGGCAATTAGTTCGGATGTTCCGGTGCTAATTACCAGCGGATAGCCATTAACAGTATTGTCGGCGATTGGAGTTTGGATTCTCAACTTATTAAGAGTATCAACCGTAGAGGGTTCTGCGTGAGCTACAGCGACTCGACGCACTGTTGAGTCGGTTTCGGTCAAATGAATGCAGCACCCGTCAGCGATCGAATTTACTGCTAATTCTGCGACATTTTGCAGCACCGTTTCCCCGTCAAACGCAGCAGCCAGCATTTTGCTGACTTCTGCTAAAAATGCCGATCGCTGCTGTTCTATTTCGGCTTTTTCCCGGGCTGCTTGCTCGATTGTCAACTGCAATCTTTGAGTTTCTGCAAGTTTGAGTTCTGTGATATCGCGGGCGACAACTAAAGCCGATTCTGGTACGCCGTCTTTGTCTAATTCTGGAACAACGCGAGATTGATAACTTCTGATACCGTTGGTTGAATAGGCCTGAAATTCGATGATTTCTTCTCTGCCTGTTGCTAACACTTTGCGCAGGGTTTCATCCCACCTTTGGCACAGTTCCGGCGGCATTCCTATCTCTTGACTGGTTTTGCCGAGGAAGAATGAAACTGGTTTTCCTTGACTTCTGGCAACGGCTTGATTGACATAAAGATAACGCAGTTCTTTGTCGGTGCGGATAATCACATCTGGCGTATTTTCTAGCAGCGTTCTCAGTTGCTGTTCGCTGCTTTCCAAAGCTGCTTGCGCTTGTTGTCTTTCGGTGACATCTCGCACCGTACCAACGTGTCCGATGAGTTCCCCGGAGTCGGAGAACATCGGCGCACAACCAACGTTAATCCAGCGGACAATCCCGTCTGCTGTTTGCAGGCGATATTCGATCGCATATTCCCCAGCTTCCCGAGTATAATCCAGCCACCGGCTCAATACGCGCGATCGGTCTTCCGGGTGAATGCAATTCTCCCAACCTTCTCCTAAAAGTTCTGCCAAACTCAAGCCGCAAATAGCCTGAGTGCGCGGGTTTGCATAGGTGTAGCGCCCCTCGAAATCTGCCATAAAAATCCCCACCGGCGAACAGGAACTCAAACAGCGAAATCGTTCTTCTTGAGCTTGCAGCGCTTCTTTAGCTACTGTCAGTTCGGCTGTGCGCTGTTTGACCCTGTTTTCTAGCTGGGCGTAGGATGAAGCTAGGGCTATTTCTGCTGATTTGCGCTCCGTAATATCGATGCCACTTGCTATCACATATTCTACCAAACCCTCGCCATCGAGGATCACTGTATTAGACCAAGAAATGAACCGGTTAAAGCCCTTTTTAGTGCGCCAATAGTTTTGATATTCGCTGTAAAAATGTTCCGCGTTTAGTTTAGTAAAAACTGTTTTGACTCGCTCTATTTCTTCGGGAAGCAAGAACAGATCCCAAACATATTTATCCACAACTTCTGCTGTCGAGTAGCCTGTGATTTTTTCGCAAGCTTGGTTGAAGCGGACAATCCGTCCTTCGCTGTCGAGAACTACAATCAAGCAAGCCGTCGTGTCAATTACTTTTGAAATAATCTTGCGTTCTATTTCTAGTTCTTGTTCTGCAGACTTTAAGCCAGCATACCAAGCGCTAACCATTGCAGCGGCAAAAAGTAAGATTGCCGGAGTTGCCTTGAGTGCAAACAGTAACAGAGTTGTCAGCAGTAAGACCGTGCCTGCGCTAAATGTAGCAATGCTGTAAGAAGATTTAATGGGTAAGGGCAAGACCTGAAACCGACTCATTTTTGTTGACCTGTAGCGATGGCGCGATCGCACTATTTCTTTTTGGGCCGATGAAACAACATTGTTAAAACTAATTATGTGTTTTTTCTATAGAAAACCACATTTGTCGGAACCCTGCCATCTTCCCAGAGACAGATTTGCCGAAGTCAGTTGACAGTTGACAGTTGACAGTTGACAGTTGACAGTTGACAGTTGACAGTTGACAGTTGACAGTTGACAG
>NZ_JAUBVK010000048.1:0-45412 GCF_036705795.1 Microcoleus sp. ARI1-B5 | reverse complement strand
TTGACAGTTGACAGTTGACAGTTGACAGTTGACAGTTGACAGTTGACAGTTGACAGTTGACAGTTGACAGTTGACAGAAGGAAGAAAGAAGGAAGAAAGAAAAAAAGGAAAAAAGTAGTAGTTTTAGGAATTAAGAAGATTTTAAACGTCTTAGCGGCTACTGTACTAAGGACTAATGACTAATGACTCTTGACTAATGACTCTTGACTAAGGACTAATGACTAATGACTGCTAACTAATTTAGCTTGTTGAACCCATTTTTGCACGCGATCGACTGAAGGAGTCAAATCATTGCGCTGCATTGTCGCTACGTGCAGTCTCAAGACTTGTTGGTGCAATCTTTCGACGGGCATTTGAGCCAATTGAGCGGCAGAAGCAACGCCCGCGTGCAGCAACAGCCCGCAATACTGACAGCCTACACTCGGAATTCGAGCCAACTCTGCCATTGCTACCCATTTATTAATATGTTGAACGTTAATCTGTAATTGATGTGCTAGCAACACTTTCGCCGCCGGTGTTTTCGTCATGCGAATTAGTTGCGCGGTGGTAGTGATGCCGCACTCTTCTAGTTGAGACTGGTTTTCTTTGCTCAATCCCGGCAAGTGTTCGATCGGCCAATCGCGTACTTGCACGGAAGTTTTAGAAGCTGTGTGAGAAGTTTTCATATTTTTTTTCAGTGAATTTACCTATACTTTAAAGTGTAAAATATACGAACGTCAATAGAGGCTATTGCTCATGTCACAAAATCAACAACAACCCGATCGGCTTTCTTTGGCAGCTCGCGGCTGTTTATTTTTGCTGTATTGCTTGTGCAGCAACACTTTCAGCATTTTTTTCCTTACCGTCTGCAAAGGTTCTTGGTGAGCAAAATCATGCCTGCGATGACGACAAAGACGATCGACAACATAGCACAAAGATCGCAGTAAAAAAGAAAATACAGATGAGGCTTTTCTCCACAATGCCTGCTAAATTTGAAGTCAGGACTTTTGTGCTGTCATGCTGAGAATCAAAAGACTGAAGTCCTGACTACAAAACGAACTCAAAATTATCAATTTTTACTCATGAAAATCACAAAAGGTTATGATTTGTTAACAAATACTTTACACGATCGGCGGCAAAAACTGGCCAGTTTAATTGATTTTCCCGTAATTCTGTGGTCTGGGCGCAGCATTCCTCGCAATTATCCGGCACTTGTTTATCCTTTTCGCGCCAGCAGTCACTTTCTATATTTTGCTGGTTTGCCGTTAGAAAATGCTGCGATTCGCTTAGAATCAGGGAAGTTAGAACTGTTCTTAGATGATGCCGATCCTAGCAGCACGCTTTGGCACGGGGAAATGCCCAAAAGAGCGGAAATTGCTGAACTAATTGGGGCTGATGCTGCTTACCCAATGAGTGAGTTGAAAGCGCGAGCGACAAATGCAGCAACGATCGCCCTTCAGGATAGCTCGATCCGGTTGCAACAGTCGGATATTCTCGTAGCTTGCGGGGCGGGACGCCATCGCTCTTTAGCACCCTCCAAATCGCCAACAGGTATTGACCTAGAATTAACTCAGGCAGTCATATCTCTGCGTCTGAGCCACGATGCAGCCAGTTTGGTCGAATTGCGTCAAGCTGCTGCTGTCACCGTAGCAGCTCACAAAGCGGGCATGGCGGCAACTCGAACAGCTAAGATTGAAGCGGGCGTGCGCGCGGCAATGGAAAGTGTCATCATCTCGGAAAATATGACCTATGCCTATCCCAGTATCGTGACGGTGCACGGGGAAGTTCTGCACAGCGAACATTATCACAATCCGCTACAAGCAGGAGATTTGCTGTTAGCAGATGTCGGTGCTGAATCGTCAATGGGATGGGCGGCTGATGTGACTCGCACTTGGCCGGTTTCTGGCAAGTTTTCGCCGACTCAAAGAGCGATTTATGATGTGGTTTTGGCAGCGCACGATGCTTGTATCGAGCAAATTAGTCCTGGCGTGGAATATCAAGACATTCACCTTTTGGCTGCTAGAATCATGGCGGCAGGATTGGTTGATTTGGGTATTTTGCGGGGCCCTGTTGAAGATTTGGTGGCAATGGACGCTCACGCGCTGTTTTTTGTGCACGGAATCGGACATTTAATCGGTTTGGATGTTCACGATATGGAAGATTTAGGCGATTTGGCTGGCTATGAAGCAGGAAGAGCGAGAAGCAGTCGGTTTGGGTTGGGTTTTTTGCGGCTGAATCGAGTTTTGCGTCCGGGAATGCTGGTATCGATCGAACCTGGTTTTTATCAAGTTCCGGCAATTTTAAATAACTCAGAAACTCGCGCAAAATATAAAGATTTTGTGAAGTGGGACGAGTTGGAAAAATTCGCAGATGTCCGGGGAATACGCATTGAAGATGATATACTTGTCAGCGCAGGGGGTAGAGAAGTATTAACAGGGAAATTGCCAACAAAAGCTCTGGAGATTGAGGAGTTAGTTGCGGTAAGTGCATAAGTATCGATCGCCAAGAGTGCGATCGCCCGCAGTTCCATCATGTGTGAGCAACATCAATAAATATGAATAAAGCTTGGCAAATAGGTCTTTTGACGCTCCTTGAAAAAATGGCGGCGCAAGTCCAAAACTTCGCAGCACGGAGACTTGCGCGCATTTTTCGCAACCGTGTATCCCCGCGGCCGCAGATGCAAGCTGCGCCTTTGCCCAGCAACGAAGCCGACAGGCTAAAAGCACTTCAGCGCTACAACATTCTCGATACAGATGCCGACGCAGCTTTTGATGACCTAACAGCTTTAGCATCCTATATTTGCGGCACTCCTATTGCTTTAGTCAGCTTGGTAGATGCTAACCGACAGTGGTTTAAATCAAAAGTCGGTCTCGACGCGCCAGAAACTCCGAGAGAGTTAGCTTTTTGCGCTCACGCTATTTTAAATCCCAACGAATTGCTAATTATACCCAATGCTTTAGAAGACGATCGCTTTGCCGGGAATCCGCTAGTAACTTCCGATCCAAATATTCGGTTTTATGCTGGAGCGCCGCTAGTAACTCCTGACGGTTTCCCCATTGGCACTTTGTGCGCGATAGATACAGTTGAGCGCCATCTCACCCCAGAACAACTAGAAGCGCTGCGGGCTTTAGGAAGGCAAGTTATCAGCCAAATGGAGTTGCGAATTAATTATGCTAAATTAGAGCGCGCGCAGCTCAGGCACAAACAAGTAGAAGCAAAACTCCGTTCTAGTGACGAGCAAATTGTCAATTTTTTAGAAGGAATGAGCGATGCTTTTTTTGCTCTAGACCCCCAGTGGCGATTTACTTACGTCAATTACAAAGCATCGCAATTTTTGCAGCGCTCGCCGGAAGAACTTTTTGGTAAAAATTTTTGGGAAGAGTTTCCAGAATTTGTAAATACGATATTTTATGAAGAGTATCATGAAGCGGTAGCGAAACAAGTTGGAGTGAGTTTTGAAAAATATTATCGTCCCTTAAAAGTGTGGTTGGAAGTGCGGGCTTTTCCTAGTCACGACGGCATTTCGGTGTTTTTTCACGACATCACCAAGCGCAAGCGCATCGAATCGGCTCTCAGGAAAGAACAGAAAAAAACTGAGGGTTTACTGCTAAATATTTTGCCGGAAGCGATCGCCGACAGGTTGAAGCACGAACCGGGGGTAATTGCCGACAAGTTTGAAAAAGCCACAATTCTTTTTGCAGATTTGGTGAATTTTACCCAAATTTCTACTACCATGCCCGCCACGAAATTGGTATATTTGCTGAATGAAATTTTCTCAACTTTTGACCAACTGAGCGAGAAGCACGGCTTAGAAAAAATTAAGACTATCGGGGACGCTTACATGGTAGCGGGCGGTATTCCCATTGAACGCCCAGACCACGCAGAGGCGATCGCCGAAATGGCACTGGATATGTTAGTAGCAATTCAGGAATTAAATGTGAAGCTAGACGCGAATTTTGACATCCGCATCGGGATTAATAGCGGCCCGGTGGTAGCGGGGGTAATCGGCACTAAAAAATTCATTTACGATTTGTGGGGAAATGCAGTAAATACAGCCAGCCGCATGGAATCTCACGGTATACCCGGCCGCATTCAAGTTAGCTTCTATACTTATGATTTGCTGTGCGATAAATATGAATTTGAAGATCGGGGATTGATTGAGATTAAAGGTAAAGGGGAAATGCGGACTTATTTTATGAAAGGTAGAAAGACAGAAATCGAGAGGGAAATAACCGGATAGTAAATATAGTAGAAGGAAGTTCGGCCACGGATTTTTTAAGGGATTTAACGGAGGTCACGGATAGAGGGATGTTCGGCAGCGGATTTTTTAACTGAGGTCACGGAGAGAGGGAATAGGCAATCTACCGCATGGATTTCAGCAATTAAGAACGTCCTAACCATGATGGGCGGTTGCTATAAAATTAAGACTTGAAAGTACGCGAACAATCAGGGGAATTGGGGAGGCTGCGATCGCGCTCGCAAATCAGGCCCGATCGCTCGGCAACCAAAACCGCCGTCGCAGATGAGCAAAATCAGATTATGCTATAGACAGAGATATCCGAGCCATCCTAGGCACGGTACTCAACGTTATAAAAATATTAAATTGAAGTCGTCGGAGCCTTTAATATGGTTCAATTTCATATTCAAACAGATAGCGATATTCCAGCGTCCACGCAACTATTCAATCAAATCAGGTTTGCGATCGCCTCGCGCCAGTTTCCGCCCGGACACCGCTTGCCCAGCACCAGACAGCTAGCGATGCAGACGGGTTTGCACCGCAACACGATCAGCAAAGTCTACCGACAGCTCGAAAATACCGGACTCGTAGAAGCCCAAGCCGGATCGGGCATATACGTCCGCGCCCAAGGCCACGAAGGCGGCAGCAAACTCAAATCCCCGATCCTCGAAGAATATCCCCTTGCCAACAAAATAGTGCAAGAAAGTATGGATCAACTGCTGGGAGAGGGCTGTACGCTCAACCAAGCGAGGGAATTATTTTTGGCCGAAATAGACTGGCGGCTCCGGTGCAGCGCCCGAGTGGTCGTCACAGCCCCCACAGAAGACATCGGCGTGGGCGAATTGATGGCAAAAGAGCTCGAACAAGCTTTGCTGATTCCCATACAGTTAGTAGCGATGGAAGATTTAGGTAGTTTTCTGGATAAAATCACTGCGGGAACTGTGATCACGAGCCGTTATTTTATCGGACAAGCGGAATCGATTTCGGCGCCTCGTTCGGTGCGAGTGATTCCCGTAGACATCTACGATTATGTTCAGGAAATCCAGCTAGTGGGGAGTTTGCCGAAAGACAGTTATTTGGGTATCGTGAGTCTGAGTTCGGGAATGTTGCGATCGACTGAAGTCATCATCCACAGCCTCCGGGGCGAGGATTTGTTGGTGATGACGGCTTTGCTGTCGGATGCCTACAAGATTAACTCGATCGTGCGATCGGCGAGAACAATTTTCTGCGACCAACCGAGTTTTGCTACAGTAAAAGCGGCGATTAACGCTGCCCGAGAGGATATTATTCGTCCTCCGCAACTGGTATGCTCCGAAAATTACATCGGCTCTAAGTCGATTAATTTGCTCAAGCGCGAGTTGGGCTTGGGGTAACAGTTGACAGTTGACAGCTTTCCAGGTTGACAGTTGACCTGTGACAGTTGACAGCTTTCCAGGTTGACAGTTGACCTGTGACAGTTGACAGCTTTCCAGGTTGACCTGTGACAGTTGACCTGTGACAGTTGACCTGTGACAGTTGACCTGTGACAGTTGACCTGTGACAGTTGACCTGTGACAGTTGACAGAAGGAAGAGGGGGACATTGAGAGATTGGGAGATTGGGAGATAATTGTCTAATTACCGATTACCGATTCCCAGTTACCGATTACCAATTACCAATTACCAATTCCCATTACCCATTACCGATTCCCAATTTCCAATTCCCAATTACCAATTATCCATGACAATTGAAATCCAACCTTCAATTAATGTGAAAACTGCGATCGAAAGCCGCCGGGCCGCGCGCAGTTTCAAACCCGATCCAATTCCCCCAGCAATATTGGCAGAGATTTTGCGCTTGGGAGTGCGATCGCCCTCTGGTTATAACTTGCAGCCTTGGCGGTTTATCGTACTTCAAGAGCAAGCCAGCAAAGAAAAATTAAAAGCTTGCGCTTTCGACCAGCGCCAAGTGGTAGAAGCCCCGATCGTGTTAATCTGTTGTGGCGATCGGCGCGCCGCCCAACCCGAAAACACCGAAGCAGTCATCGAATTGGGCAAAGCGGCAGGCGCAATTAACGACAATTTAGCCGGTTATATGCGGCAAGCAATCCCGAAATTGTTCGAGAACCATCCTTGCTTCGAGTTCCTAGAAACTTGGACAAACAGACATACAATGCTCGCAGTAGCTCATTTAATGATTGCAGCTAAAAGCTTTGGGGTAGACAGTTGTCCGATGGAAGGTTTTGTCGGCGCTAAGGTGAAAGAAGCCTTTCAAATTCCCGCAGAAGTAGATGTGTGCTGTTTGCTTCCGCTCGGTTATGCAGCAGAACCTTTCAAACAATACGGCGGGCGTTTTGATGTGACTCAAGTTTATTATGGCGAAAGTTATGGAAAGGCCTTGCAAGTTGAGATTTGAGAGTTAAGATTTGAGAGTTGAGATTTGAGAGTTAAGATTTGAAGAATTCGGTACAAGTTCAAACAAATCGGAAATACCGACAATTTTGCAATTTCGCAATCCGAAATCTAAAATCTAAAATCTAAAATTTCAAGTGGTGAGAGTAGACAGAGGAAAAAATATGACAGTAGCAGCGCGACAAAGCAAGGCACAAATTCTAGAAGTAGAGTTGCAGAAGCACTTACAAGCAGCCGGGTTTAAAAAATTACCGCTTTATATCAGTTGCGATTTTCGAGATGACTCTTTAACGGTTGTGGGAGAACACCCGCGCAGTTTAGATCTCAAAGCCAAACCGACTTTTGCGGTGCTAGAAGCAGCAATTCTCGAAATAGAACCGGAAGCTATTGAACAGATCGGACTTTGCCTGAAAATAACCGGGCAAAAACAGCCTTATGCTTTCCATTCTTTTACCATGCACAATCCTGTTTTGTCAAGACCCAGAACAGTGCAAGTTCTGAAAAAACCGGAGAATATCCCCGCAGCAGAAGCGGGGATGGTGAAGGCCGCAAATGCCGCAGAGACGGCGGATGCAGCGGCGGAGATGCCGTTAGAAACAGATGTTAAAAATGCGGGGGGCGATGAATATTTCCCCAATTTTTCGGAGAGTTCCAGCAATTCCGATGCGATCGCCTTTAAGGTAGCTGCAATCCAGGAAAATATCGCAGAAAATCCCTTCGATGTGCTGGATATGGAAGCGGTAACAGTCGCCGAAACACCAAAGCATTCACCGTTGGCGATGCTGGCTGCAGCAGGAATCGTCAGCATCGCGGCGGTAATTTTGGCGGGCGGTTATTACCTGCTGAGCCGCCCCTGCGTCATCGGAGAATGCACTGCATTAGCTAATGCCAAACAGTTGAGCGACAATTCGGTGAAGACGCTGAAAACGTCCAAAGTTGCTAACAGCCCCGAAGAAGCGCAGGAACAGTTAAAAGGGGCGATCGCACTTTTGGAACCGATTCCCGCTTGGTCAAGTCATCGCGGTGAAGCTCAAACCGCCCTGGAAAAGTATCGGGAGCAAAGTCAAAATTTAAATTCTGCGATCGATGCAGCGCGCCTCGCACAGTCAGCAGCCCGGAAAACCGAAAATCCGCCTTATTCTGCCGAGAACGGGCAGCAAGCGCAGGCTCTGTGGCAAAGTGCGATCGCCCAACTCGGAGAAATCCCCACAGACAGCCCAGTTTATCCGTATGCTCAGAGAAAGGCGAAGGAATACCGGAAAAATTTAGCAACTGGAAATCAGCAATTAGGCACAGAAAAACAAGCCGAAAAAACCTTGCTCGCAGCCAAAAGTGCAGCGCAAATAGCAGAAGCTCGGGAAGCAGTAGCTCAGACAGCCCAGACATGGGCAGGGGTGCAAGCAGGTTGGGAAAAAGCCCTGGACACGCTATCAGAAATTCCCAGCAATACGCAATCTTACCAACTAGGTAGACTGTTAGTTCCCAAATACGAAACCAAGCTTTCACAAGCTCGCGAGCGCAGAAATGTTGAAGGAATTTCGGAGAATGCCTACACTCAAGCTGTGACTTTAGCAGCGGAAGCTCGAATTTTTGAGGGCAAAAACGGCTGGTTTAAAGCATCGGAAAACTGGCGGAGAGCTTTGAGTTACGCCGAGCAAGTTCCGGCGGCGACTTCTTATTCGCAGAAAGCCCAACCGCTGATCGCTTCCTACACAACATCATTGCAGCAAGCTGAAGTAAAGCTGCGGGAAGAAAGGAACCTGCAAAAAGCGCGCGCGGATTTAGATAAAACTTGCAAAGGTAAACCGAAGATTTGCGACTATACTGTTAGCAATGGTTTGATTGCGGTGCAGATGACTCCCGATTACGTGCAGAAGTTGCAACAAACTTTCATCCAAGCAAATAACAACAATGCTGTGAAGACTCGCCAAGCTGTGGAAAAGCACGTTGAAACTCTGCAAAAAGCCTTGGAGGCGATCGCCGAAAACGCGAAAATTCCGATGCAAGTGTACGATGGCGAAGGCAAGCGGATTGCTAGTCACGAACCGAAGTAAGTGCGTTGAAGTGTGTTGGGTAGTCCTATTTCATCAAGGATATAGAATAATCAGTATCTTTAGAAGTATGTCTCTCCATGACTTCTAGAATTAAGCTTTTTACTCTGCCCTTTACGAAATGGCACTACCGGTCTAGCCTCATAGGTTATATTAGCGGGCGGATGAAATACACAACACGGGAATGCCCATTGGTATCAACTTAGCCCGAAAGACCGCTCTTAGACTGAAGTCCCTGTCTAATAGCGAAAGTCCTCGCTATGAGGACTGAAGAACTCATCAGTCCTCATAGCGAGGACTTCAGCTTTGAGGCAGGGAATTAATTCCCTGTCGGACTGCGGGTTGCAGCTTAAGTTGACACCAATGGGGAATGCCGTTTCCCTACCCGATATCGGTATCTCCAGCAATTTCATCCGTCAGTCAATCCCGCTTGAAAAACTTGTTGCGCTGTCAACTTCAACTCTGGAAAAGCTGCGGATTCGATGTTGTCATCTCCGCGAAACTGGGTGATTTCATACTCGCCATCAACTAATTGATAAACCGATATAGTCGGTTGTTTGGGATTGCCAATAAATCGACGGCTGCCCAAACCGAGATAATCCACAATCCAATATTCAGGAATGCCCATTAGTTCATAATCGCCAACTTTTAGTAGGTAGTCATTTTGCCAATTGGTGCTAACTACTTCAACAACTAGCGGAATTGATGCCCCTTGAGTCACTGTTGAGAACTTGTTCCACAGAGGTTCTGACTCTAAATTGGCTTCATTTAAGATCAGAATGTCAGGTTCATAAGCAGATTTAGAGTCGGGAGGCTTAACTAATGCTTGTTTTGGGATGAAATACGGAAGGTTTAATCGATCGAATTCCACGGTCAATTTTCTGGCTGAAAAACCGATGACTTTCTCATGTCTTCCTAATGGCTGTGACATTTCAATAATTACTCCGTTGTGCAGTTCGTAACGTCCGTTTTCAGGTTTCCAGTCCAGAAATTCTTCAAAGGTTACTGGTTTAGTTGCAGTTTGAATCATGGCGAGGTTTCCTCAGTCAGTAGTCATCAGTCATTCGACCGGGGCGGGTTTATGAGATTTATCATTTTTATTGGAGATATTGGCTCACGGGCCCCTACGGTAATCACGGTCAATTTATATCTATATATTACCACTGAAAAATACTAATTAGCAATTTACAATTATAGGACTTATGCACCTGACCTCAGAAACCGGGTTTCTCGCCTCCCATGCGTAAACCCTGAATTACGGATTACCAACTTACCATTTGATTAATTGTGCATCTTGATTAAAAAACCTCCGGCACAATCCCTCAGTCAACAACAGAGTTGCGATTAAAGTTGCCAGCGCCAACACAAACATAATCAAAATTTGGTAAGATGCTGCATCTAACGGACTGACACCGCTCAGCATTTGACCTGTCATCATTCCCGGTAATGTGACGATTCCTACGACGGTCATTGTGTTTAATGTGGGGATTAATCCAGCTTTAATCGCATCTTTGCGGTACTGTTTTACTGCTTGCTGCGGTGTCGAACCTAAACTTAAATGGGTTTCTATTTCTAACTGGCTGCTGTTAACTGTGCTGACAAGTCTTTCACCCGCGATCGCCCCAGAGTTCATCGCATTGCCCAAAATCATCCCCGCTAGGGGAATCAGGTACTGCGGTTCGTACCAGGGGTCAGGTTGCAAAATTAGCAAGTTTGTATAGGCGAGAGTAAACGCCGTACCGATCGAGATCGAACCCAAAACTAACGGCAGCAAGTTCTTGATTTTTTTGCTGATGCGGCTGCTGGCAACCATGCTAGCCGTTGTCAGCATGATTGCTAACACTGCTAAAACCAGCCAAGGATTTTTACCCTCCGGGGCAAATACCACGGCGAGCACGTAGCCGACTCCGATGAGCTGGATCAGGGTGCGCCCTGCCGCGATCGCCAGAGCCCCGGACAATCCCAATCCCTGCCACGCCGAAAGCCCGATCGCGATCGCCACCATCCCCAAAGCCCAACCCAAATCAATAAAATCTAGCAGAATTAACATCCGCGCACCA
The DNA here is from genome assembly GCF_036705795.1 of Microcoleus sp. ARI1-B5. Classification (NCBI taxonomy): domain Bacteria; kingdom Bacillati; phylum Cyanobacteriota; class Cyanophyceae; order Oscillatoriales; family Microcoleaceae; genus Microcoleus; species Microcoleus sp. ARI1-B5. The sequence continues at coordinate 34,696 of NZ_JAUBVK010000048.1, read as the reverse complement.
TTTCGATAAAGTGATTGTTTGCCCGTCCAACTATAAGATATTTCAATAAAGGTTTCTGAAAAACAGTTTTGCTGCAAAAATTTGCTTTGATGATGGTTGCAATTTGTGGTGTGAAGAGTGAATAATGTTCCCCCCCTCGACTTAACCCAGCAGTACGCCCAGATTGGCGACGAGATCGGCGCTGCGGTACAAAAAGTGCTCGCCTCTGGCGGCTACATCGGCGGCCCCGCCGTAAAGAGTTTTGAGCAAGAGTTTGCCGACTACACGGGAGTGGACGAGTGCGTTGGCTGCAACTCGGGCACGGATGCGCTGGTTTTGGCTTTGCGAGCTCTCAAAATTGGCCCTGGCGATGAAGTGATTACCACTCCTTTTACGTTTTTCGCTTCCGCTGAAACAATTAGCGCCGTCGGTGCAACTCCCGTGTTTGTCGATATTGACAGCGGGACTTTTAATTTAAATGTCGAACTCTTGGAAGCTGCAATTACCGACAAAACCAAGGCAATTATGCCGGTTCACATCTTCGGACAACCCACAGACATGACTCGGTTGATGGAAATTGCCACCAAGCACAATTTAGCCGTAATCGAAGATTGCGCCCAGTCTGTCGGCGCCCAGTGGCAGTCTCGAAAAGTCGGCAGCATCGGCCATGTCGGCTGTTTCAGCTTTTATCCGACCAAAAACTTAGGCGCTTGCGGTGACGGCGGGGCGGTGACGACAAACGACCCCAAGCTCGCAGCTTCCGTGAGAATGCTGAAAGAACACGGACAGTCTTCTAGGTATTTCTACGAAGAAATCGGCTGCAACAGCCGTTTAGACGCCCTGCAAGCGGTGATTCTCAGCATTAAACTGCGGTATCTCGACAGTTGGAACGCCCAGCGGCGAGAGAAAGCGGCCGTTTATGGCGAATTTCTCTCCCGCGTGCCCGGAGTTGCTGTCCCCAAAGAATTGCTGCAAGCAAAGGGTGTTTGGAATCAATACACAATCAGGCTGACAAGTCAAGAAGGCGCGCCAAATTCCTCTGGCGATTTCCGGGACTCGGTGCGGACTAAGTTGCAGGAATCCGGCATCGGTTCGATGGTTTACTATCCGTTACCTTTGCACCTGCAACCTGTTTACAAATCTTTGGGCTATCAAGTCGGTCAGTTGCCTGTGGCCGAGCAAGTTTGTCGCGAAGTCTTGTCTTTGCCGATGTTCCCGGAACTGACGAGGGCTCAACAGGAGCGGGCGATTTACGGGCTGAAAGATTGTTTGGCAAAGGCCGATCGCATTTAGGAGCTTTGGCGCGATCGCCCGATCGATAGAAACGCTTTCCTGACTACCGGAATTACAGGGTTGCAGTGCCGTACTGGTGCAGCGGTCAGGAAAATCTATTAAGTATTTTGACCGATCACTTGTACTTTTATGTACTATATTTAATGAAAAGAAACAAATTTAGGCTGGCAATCCGCCTTAAACGGGTGCATTTTCCGCTCGCCTAAAATTTGCGATCGGTCAGTCGATTTGAGATTTTAGATTTTAGATTTTAGATTTACTCCACAGATGAGTCTGGGAGCTTGAGCTTGGGTCTAAAATTTGGGGATCTTTACTCCTGGCGTCGGGGCTTCTACCCGTTTTTGGGCGAGTCAATCCAGAAGGCAGAGGTTCGAGGGAAGAAGGTTTTAACTTTCGACTTCCTTGTGCCCGATACCCGATGCTTGATGTCTAATGCCCAATTCCAAATTCTCAATTTAAGCTGCAATTTTCATAAAATCAGAGGAAAATAAACGAGTGCCTCAGTATCAATTCACTCAGGCTAGACGCTACGATCCACAAGCGATCGCTCAGTATTACCGCAACCGTCCTTGGAAAGCAATTTGGCGAGCAATTACGGTTATTTGGTCATTTGCAGGCTTCGTGCTGGGGATGCTGTGGGACAGTTGGCAGCACGAAGCAGCCGCACACCAGCCGGAACGGGCGGCCCACCTGCGCCAAATACTCACCCGCTTGGGCCCCACTTTCATTAAAGTCGGCCAAGCCCTTTCTACCAGACCGGATTTGATCCGCAAAGACTTTCTCGAAGAACTGATCAAACTTCAGGATCAGTTGCCGCCCTTTAATTCGGCCCGGGCTTTCGAGATTATTGAAGCAGAGCTCGATCGCAAAATCAGCGAAACTTACAGCGAAATCTCCCCCGAACCAGTCGCGGCGGCCAGTCTCGGTCAAGTGTACAAAGCCCGTTTAATCACCGGAGAAGCAGTCGCAGTCAAGGTTCAGCGACCGAATTTGCTGCCCGTCTTGAGCCTCGACCTTTACTTGATGCGCTGGGCGGCTGGATTGTTGGGCCCGTTGCTGCCACTGAATCTCGGTCACGACCTCTGTTTAATAGTCGATGAATTCGGTATTAAATTGTTCGAGGAAATTGATTATATCAATGAAGGTCGCAACGCCGAGAAATTTGCGACAAATTTTGCCGACGACCCCACAGTAAAAGTTCCGAGTATTTACTGGCGCTATACTTCAAAATGCGTTCTCACTCTTGAATGGATTGACGGCATCAAGCTGACAGATATCGAAAGTGTGAAAGCCGCAGGTTTGGACACGGATAGCTTAATTGAAGTCGGAGTCCGCAGCGGTTTGCGGCAGTTGCTGGAACACGGATTTTTTCACGCTGACCCCCATCCGGGAAATCTGTTTGCTTTAGCGGACGGCCGCATGGCTTACATCGATTTTGGGATGATGGATCAGATGGAAGAAACAACTAAAGAAACTTTGGTTGATTCTGTCGTTCATTTGATCAACAAAGATTACCTAGAATTAGCCAAGGATTTTGTCAAACTCGGCTTTTTGACTCCAGATACAGATATTATGCCGATCGTCCCGGCGCTGGAATCTGTGCTCGGCGATATCGTTGGCGAAAAGGTGTCAGATTTTAACTTCAAGACGATTACAGACCAGTTTTCGGAGTTGATGTACGATTATCCTTTCCGAGTGCCGGCGAAATTTGCCTTAATTATTCGCTCGCTGGTGACAGAAGAAGGTTTGGCCCTGACGCTGAATCCCGATTTCAAGATTGTCGAGGTGGCGTATCCTTACGTAGCGCGCAGGTTGTTGAACGGGGAATCTCCTGCACTGCGGCGCCGCCTGATTGAGGTATTATTTAAAGACGGCAAATTCCAGTGGAACAGGTTGGAGGACATGATCGCGATCGCCAGATCCGATCGCAGTTTCGACCTGCTACCCACCGCCCAACTAGGCTTGCAATACTTGCTGTCAGACGAAGGGTCGTTTTTGCGCCGCCAATTGATATTGGCTTTGATTGAGGACGATCGGCTTCACACCGAAGAAGTTCGCCGCCTGTGGAACTTAGTCAAGGAAGACTTGCAACCGAGTCGCCTGTTCAACGTTGCTCTAGGCGCTTTGACAGAGTTTTCCACAGCAGGAACAGCCGCCCTGACTCGATTTTAATTAGAAGGAAGAAGGAAGAGGGAAGAAGGAAGAAGGAAGAAAATAATTCTACTTTTGCCAATTCCCAATTCCCAATTCCCAATTCCCAATTCCCAATTCCCAATTCCCAATTCCCATTACCCCAAAAGAATTATTCGTGTATTACTTTCCAGAACCTCCCTATTTTTTAATGACCGCTGGATTGCTAGCAGGTATGGCATCGGGTTTAGCCTTTGAAGCAACTCTCAAACAATCCGTGCAACTCTGGTCTAAAAATCGTTCTCGTCAGAATTTAGCTAATCTGCAAGGTCTACAATTGCAGTTGCCTTTTCTGGGAATGGCCGGCGGAATTTGCGTATTTTTAGCTTCGGGTATGGAGATTTTTGGCTTCCCAAAATTACTTTCTTATGCTCTAGCTCTGCCGCTGACGGTACTGACAGCGTGGCTGGTTTGGACTCAGCTAGGCAAGCTTTTGATCGAGCTAGAACGCGGAGGTTCCCAAGCGCTGGATCTAGATTCTTTTGAAGGATGAGACTTAACTATCAACCCTCTTTTATAACAACGAAGAGGGTTGGTTCGCAGTCAGAACTTTAGTCCTTATTTATTAAAATCCGCAACTTAAATAGAACATTATTAACCCTTTGAATTCCCCAACTTTTGAAATTCCTCTGCAAGCGAAGCAACAAATTTGGAAGCGCGAGTTTTGGCCGTGTTTCCGGCGAATGCAAATAGCGGTAGTGCAGAAATACGTCTCGGTACGGAATCTCAACATTTTCGCCCGCACACAATCGAGTAAATTTTGCAGCCGAAATGCTCATATAGTGCAAATAAGTCAGCCGCCGTCCTTTGTCGTATAAAACATAATCTATAACATCAAATTGAGAAGACCAATGATTGCCCGTTATCAGTGCAGGTTGATGATAAGCAAAGTTATAAAAAGAGATAGCGCTGCGGGCGACTAAATAGTTAAATAAAGGTTGGTCAGTTCCCCGCAAAGACAGAATTTCTGCTTCTCCTGAAATTAATTTATTTAATAGTTCGGCTGAGTTATTGCGATTTAAAATACATTTTTTTGAACCAAACCAACCAGCACAAAAAATCTGAGATTCCAGTCGGTCAATATTGAAAATTTCTGCGATTTTTTCCGAGGATAAATCAAACACATAATTGAGGTCAGATTTGTATTGAAAATCGTTGGCTACCCAATCAAATTCATCAAGTTTTTGATAGATGTAATCCAGAGAACCCATTAACAGAGTGTCCGCGTCAAAATAGACAAATTTGTCAAAAGGGCCGTCAAAACAGCAAAATTTTCGGTGCATTCCCAAACAGTGAACTGGCGCCCAACCTTTGGCTTGCCAAACTTTTTGAGCTTTTTGGTGAGATGTCCAAGCTTGAGTCGCAAAGTCTTCCCAGAAATCGATGGAATCGGTATTTTCAAACAGAGTGACATTAGTTCGCTCAGCAATTTCAACTCGCACTTTTTTCAGGTTATCATCATAGGGAATGATGCAAACAGGAATATTTTTCGCCCCATTGACTTCGAGACTGTTCAATAAAGCGACTAAGTGGTCAAAAACCACATCGTTTCCCAGAATATAAATACCATCAGTCATAGTTTTTTAGTAATAAATTAATCTCGTAGGGTGTGTTGGGCGCTGACAAATAATCTCGCATTATATCAAATCAGTCCTGAACGCAACTGTCACATCAAATAAAGGTACGTTGTTGCGCTGTCTTCGCTCTTTTTTATACAAAATAGCGCTTTCATCGCAACAACATACCTAAAAATTAACTTTCATAAGAGTGCTAGTTGCGTGCGGGACTGTCAAATATTAAAATACCGCCCCACACACCCTACAAATATCGGAACAATCTTTGCACTAAATTAGGTTTTCCCTCATGTAAATAACGATAATGTTGCCAAAGTTTCCAATAAGGACTACCAGATTTAATTGGTATCCCAGCCCAGTGAACATATTTTAATCTTTTCCCTTTGTCATAAAGCACATAATCTATTTCTTGAAAATGTTTAGAACCCGCCCAGCTTCCGGGTTCTGCTGCTGAAGTTTTAACAAGATTGCAGCGCTTGGCAATTAACTTGAGAATCATATAATTTAGTATAGGTTGGTCTGTGACATTTTGAGTAAAGTCAAAATATTCTCGATGCTGCGAACAGAATCGCAAAATTTCATACATTTGCGATTCTGTAATAGTTCCTTTTCTCGAAGCCCAAAAACCGCTGTTGAATACATCTTGAAGCTGTGAGTCTGTAAAAATATTTTGTTCTTTTATGGCGGGTGAAAATACATTTCGCAGTTTTTCGCTGAGGTGGTGATAGTCGCAGCAAAAAAAGTCTACTTCTGAGAGTTTGTTTAAGTTGGCTGCGATGTCTTCAAAAACGATGATATCGGTATCGATGTACAGAAATTCGTCGAGGGGCCCAAACCAGGCGCAGAGTTTGCGCATTTTGTTGGGAAGGGCTAGAAAAGTACGATCGAATATTTGGCCAATTTCCCTGGTAAACTGTTCCACAAACCCCAGATTTGGGAACAATTGCACCCCGTACCGACTGCTGAGTGCGGTGGCGACTTGCTGATAATTGTCGTCAAACGGGATCAAAAAAACTGGTACTTGACAATTGTACAGACGTATGCTGCTCAGAAGGGCGATCGCACTTTCCATCACCCTATCATTAGCAACAATATAAATACCCCGATTCATAAATTTATCCTCAACCTTCTCAACAATCTTTCTAGCAAATTCGGCGAAGAAACATCAGCATAAGACTTTAGCGGTTCCGTAAAAACCGGCCGCTTGGACGGTTCGCGGAGATAGCGATAGTGCAGAAACAAATCGCGATAAGGAAACTCAATATTTTCGCCAGCACAAACCCTCCGAATCAAATCCGGCTGCACTCCTATATAATGAATGTAAGTCAGCCGATTTCCCTTGTCATACAAAACACGATCTTGCTCTTCAAAATGTTGGGAAGTAACGCTGCACCCGGTTTTTTCACTATCAGGGAGATGGCGAGCAAAGTTATAGCTATAAATGCCAGTTTTCATCACCATATAATTGAGCAAAGGCTGTTCTCCAGCACCTGCATACAAAATTTCCGCCTCCCCAGATTGCAGTTGAGCTAACACCCATTGCCTGGTATCGCCGTCAAAAACTCCTTGCTTGCTCCCGTAAAAGCCCGAACAAAATACTTCTGAATTTAGGCGATTTTGCTCGAAGACTTTTAGCAGTTTCGGAGAAGAAAGATTGTATACTTTAGTTGGGTCAGTAAATTGGAAATCATAAACCACAAAATCGAATTCATTCAATTTATCAAAAACCGCATCGAGCGAATTCATCGCTAAAGTATCAGCATCCATGTAAATAAACTTTTCAAAAGGCCCGTCGAAAGCGCAAAAGCGCCGGTGAGCGCCATAAAGCCGAAATTTTTTGCGATTTAAGCGCTCAGGTGCGGCGGCTTCCATGAATTTGTCCCATCGCTGAATAGATACGCTATCTTCATACATAAAAACGTTTGGGCGCTTGGAAATTTCAGCTTTAATTTGCTGTACTTGCTCGTCGAAAGGATAAATACAGACAGGAGTATTTGAGCCTAAAATAACTTCAATACTGTTGAGCAAGGCAATTAGTTGATCGTAAACTGTATCGTTGGCTAGCGTGCAAATTCCCTTCATATCATGTCCGCTCAATTACCCGCAATAAAAACGGTTCGTTCGTAGTGCGGACTTCAGTCCGCAAAATGCTGCGGACTAAAGTCCTCACTACGAACCTATTTTTTGTACTGTTTCCTAAGAAACAAAATTTGACAGCCAATTAAGCAAGTTTAATTCGTGGAGAATGATTTGCCTAGCTTCAGCAATTTTGTCCCTCGCTTCCTGCCAACAATCCGGCGTAGCAATCACCTCTTTAATAAATTCTACTCCCTTCTCATCCAAACTGGGCAGCCGCAAAAAACTTCCCGCAGGCAACAACTTATCCGCCGCCGAACCGCCGTAATAAATTGGCAAATTCCAAGCTAACAAAGCATCCCAAAGCTTTTCGCTGACATACCAATCATTTTCTGCATAATTCTCAATAGCCAAATTGTAATAGTAAGGCGCGACAGCGTGCCATTTATTGTTAACAGTGCCGTTTCCCTGGGCCCAAGTTGGCAAATTTCGCCCGTAAATGTCAAAGTCTAATTCTGCTTCTTGCAGCAATTTGATAAAGTCTAATCTGCGTCGATGGTTGGCTGTGCGGCTAACACCTGAAGTTATCCAAGAACAGGATTTAGTTTTAGTGGGTGCAGGCATTTCGTTCAGTTCTCGAAATGAGTTAGAGTGATACCAAATCGCGGGCATATAATCTGGTTTGGGTGCGAAATCGTCGGGCCCTGAAACATAACCACAATAAAGTTTTGCTTGTTCGTAGTTGGCTTGGGTAATCTCAATTACTTCTGCTAAAGGCGGTTCTCTGATCAGATAAATAATCCGTTCTTTGGGAACCTTGCGGAATTTGTCTAGAAAGTCATTTTCTGGTTTTGGATGCCTGTAGCTGCGGATTTTATCCAGCCATAACTGCTGTTTGGGCTGTCGGGGAAAGTCGAATTGATACATGAGCAAAAAGTCTGGTTCTGGGTGGTTTGCTAGCATTTGAATGTTGCCCCATTTTCCGAAGTTGTGAGGGGTTTGTTGCCACAGCCAATCGCTTTGGTTCATGCCTGGGTATGTGGTGATTGTGCCGATGATTTTTGGGTTCATAAATTGATGTTTTGTGCGTTCTATTCTTTAGTCTGGCACTTCGCTAGTTCGTTAGTCCGACAGTCCCTCAGTTCGTTAGTCCCAGAGTCCGTGAGGGGTTTAAACCCCTGCCTCAAAGCTAAAGTCCTCTTGCATAGGACTGAGGAATAATTTTAATTAGGAACTTTTTTGAGTTAATAAGTAATAAGTTTAGTCCTCTAAAGAGGACTTTAGCTATTAGTCAGGGGTTTAAACCCCTGGCGGACTGCGGGACTAACAAACGGCCGCAATGGGGGACTAACAAACGGCCGCAATGCGGGACTAAAAGACTTCCACAATGCGGGACTAAAAGACTGCCGCAATGCGGGACTAAAAGACTGCCACAATGGGGGACTAACAAATAATTTGCGATCGCACATCCGCATCCACACACCCCAAAATTTTCTCAATTCTATTTTCCCACGAAAACTGCTTGACAAAACCCAATGTTTCTGCATAACCTTCGATTTTCCTCGGATATTTGGCCAAACTATCTCGAATGCTTTCGGCGAACTTGTGCGGATTATCCGGTTCGCACCAAATTGCAGCTATATTGCCAGATTTGAATTCCATTAAAGATGCAATCTCTGTCGCGACGATCGCAGTTCCCGATGCCATATAATCAAAGAACTTCAAAGGAGACGTGAACGTCGCGGCCTCTGTCAAACAGTGAGGGTGAGTCAAAACATCGGCTGCTTGCAGCAAGCTGGCTAGTTGATTTTGAGGCAGGTAGCCGAGAAATTTGATGTTGTTAACTTGCTTGTCTTTGGCTAACTGCTGGTAGGCTGTTACTTGGGCTGAATCGCCGCCCGCGATCGCAAATTGAACTTCCGGCAACTCCTGCGCCACATCCACCAGCATATCCACACCTTTAAACGGGTAAAGTCCGCCCGCGTAAACTGCTAAATGCTGCCTGTCACCTGCTAATAATTGCTGCCGCCAATTATCGGCTGATTCTGTTTGTCTCGCCAGAAACAACTGGTTAAAACCGTTGTGCAGCGTAATTACTTTCTCCGGCGGCATCCCATTCTCGATCGTGCTGTCTCGCACAGTATCTGCAACAGTTACAGCAATTTGAAATAAAGGATTGCGAACGATTTCAGGTTCAAACTTCTTATCTTCATGGTGGTGTTGTTCGTAGATAGCGGGAATTCCGTTTTTTATCGCAGCTTTGACAAAGTTCCAGTCGCGGGTGTGGACGATTTTAGTGGATTTGAGCAGGTGAATCGGTAAATAGTATTTTGAAACTATTGTACTCGCACTCGTCCACTTGCTGTCCCAAAAATCGAGCGGCCACGGTACGGGCAAATCTGCTACTTTTAATTGTTCCTGAAGATTGTAGGTTTTAGCAAGTTTGTCATCCGGTTTTCTCGGTCGAAAAGCAAAAAGCACATCAACCGGATTCAAAGCACTCCAGCCTTTGCGGAGGTATACCAAAACTGCTGGACAACCGAGATTTGCTGCGGCATTGGCAGAGTGCGCAACTTGAACTAAGCTCGCTACATTGGGTTGCGGTAAAACATTTCTGGTAAAAAATACATAATATTTAGACATGGATTTTTAACTGATTTTCTACTTTTTTCCACCGTGACGCTTAATAGTATTTTCTATAAATTCTAAAGTATTGAAAATATTAGCAGCCGAGTGAAATGATTCTCTGATTAACTCATCTCTTTCTTCGGGAGAATCTACCATTTCATCTACTAGCAATTTCAGGTAAGCTATCATGGGAGTCAGGCGAGTGCGAATTTCGTAAGAACCTCTAATTAGAGCTTCATCGCGAGCGGTTTCTTCGGCAAATTGCATTGAATACAAGCGAGTGTAGTAACCTCCTTTGGCTAGCAATTCTTCGTGGGAGCCAATTTCTACTACTTGTCCGCGATCGATCACGGCGATTTTGTGGGCTTTTTGGACTGTGGAGAGGCGGTGGGCGATTACTAAGGTTGTGCGATCGCAGCTCAATTTCTCGATCGCCGCTTGCACGTACCTTTCCGAAACCGTATCCAGCGAACTCGTTGCCTCATCTAAAATTAAGATTTCCGGGTTTTGCAGCAAAGCTCTAGCAATGGAAATTCTCTGACGCTGCCCTCCCGATAATATCACGCCGCGATCGCCAATTTGAGTATCCAACCCCTCCGGCAACAGTTCGATAAACTCGTAAGCATTCGCTCCCTTCGCCGCTTCCACAATTTCTGCCTCCGTCGCTTGGGGCCTAGCGTAAGCAATATTTTCGCGCACAGAAGCATTAAACAAAAACGTATCTTGGCTAACAATACCCATCGCTTTTCTGAGACTTTTCAGCTCAAATTCGCGCAAATCCCTGCCATCGAGCGAGATATTACCTTCAGTAGGATCGTAAAATCTCGGCAGTAAATCTGCCAAAGTTGACTTACCAGAACCAGAAGTTCCTACCAAAGCCAAAGTAGTACCGTAAGGTAGAAACAAATCAATTCCTTGAAGAACTAAATTTTTATGATTGGGATAATTAAAAGATATTTTATTAAAATGAATTCCCGAGCGCAAATGAGTATATGGCACAGAACCGTTCAGCATAAACGGCTTGTCATCGCAGCTCAAAAAATCATTAACCACCTCTACACTAGCCGAAGTATTAGCAAATTGACTGCGCCCGCTATTCAACTGAGAAATTAAAGGAATTAACCGAAAAAGTACCAACAAATAGGTCAACAAAACTGTAGAAATCGACTCTATCTCATTGGCAAATATTGTGCGCCCTATAAATACAATCAAAATAATCACTATCAAATTAACAACTTCGTTAATTGGGGCGATCGCCGCATAGTTTACCTGAGCCTGAAAATCCGCTTGTTCTCGCCTTTGAATTAAATGCTTGATCCGCTCATACTCCCTTTCCTCGTTCCCAGTTGACTTAACCAGCCGAATCCCAGTCATGGTTTCGAGCACCCTCACCGAATAATCTTTCGACATTTCAGAAAGCAGGTGGCCAAAATGCTTGGAACGGTTAATAATATATTGATTTGTCCCAGCAACTAACGCCAGCAAAACTGTAGATGTCAGCGTCAATTTCCACGAGATAGAAAGCAGCAGACCCACAAACACCAAAACGGTGATTGAGGTAGTAAACATTCCGATCGCCGTGCCGACGGCGCTAGCAGTCCGGCCAATCTCTCCGCCCAATCTATTAATTAAATCCCCCACTTTAGTTTTAGAGTAAAAATCTAAATCTACTTCTAACAACAACCGCAAACCCGCTTCTCGCAAATCAAAAGTCAGAGAGCGCGTCAGAGAAGTAGCCACCAAAGTATTGATATAGCTCGCAATATTTTTAAAAGTAATTGCCAGAACAATCGCCGCTGTCATCAACATTAAACGCTGATTTTCCGGCAGTCCCTCAAAGGGATACATCAAAGTTTTAATTAGAGGTGGAGCGCCCCGCAGCTCGATAGCTTCCTCTAAAAAACTTAAAAGCACTGGTACAATCAGAGTAGTGCTGATACCGTTGAATAAAGCCCCAGAAAAGCCCAGCATCACAGTTAACACAATCCTGCCCGGATATCGTCTGGCAAATTTTAGGAGTAGCTTATTGGCAGACATGAAGCATTCCCAGCTAAACAGTACGGCATCTCAAAATATTCTTTAATTACAGCCAGTTTTTCTTCGTCCCTTCAGTCGCTCTAAAATCACCTAAACCTACCTGCAATTATATCTGAAAGTATTGGTGACATTGCTTGAATGCTATATTTTTTCACGCATCTTTCCCGAGCTTTCATTCCTTGCAAATTCGCGGCTGTCAAATTTTGAAATATCCATTGAATTTTTTGGGAAATTTGAGCGGGAGAACTCGGAGCGACTAAATAACCCGTTCCCCCTAAAATTTCTGGAATATCCCCCACTCGCGTAGATAAAACAGGCTTAGCCATTGCCATGCCATCTGTCAGCTTGAGCGGAAACTGAGCCACCGCTGTCAGAGTCTCTCGCTGAGGAACAACGACAACGTGAGCCGCCGCTACAACGGACGGCATAGTCTCGACAGGAAACTTTGGCAGTTTAACAATCCAACGCCCCCATTGTTTCACAAGTTTATCATCATAATCATCATAAGGACTTCCGCCGACGATCGCTAATTTTAAATCGGACTCATTTAAATGTTCGAGGGCCATCAAAACATCCTCAACACCTTTGTGAGGTCGCGGCGCCCCGGGAAACATCAGAACTCTATAGCCGGACAAGCCGTAACGCTCTCTGCTCAATTCAGGATTGTATTTAGCAGGGTCGAACATTTCAGTATCCTTACCATTAGGCAAATATACACCACCAAAACGCTGTTTTAAAAATTCTGTATCGACGGTGACGGCATCAGCGCGGCCAACTAAACTTTCCATCCACTGGATGTACAGCGGATGATCCGGTTCTCGCAACTGACCGTTTTGTTTGAAAATATCTCGATAAAGTTGTTTGAAAGAAGGGCGATATTTCCATTCATCGCCGCCGAACCAACTAAGTTCCCAGTCATCTATATCTAAAATGACAGGGCGGCGATTATCTAGTTTTTTTAGCAGCGATAAACCAAAACTTGTAGGTTTAGGTTTGACTGCATAAATAATATCCCCATCTATTTTTTCCAAAACTTTTTGAGCATCCATCAAAAACCCGGGATAGTTTTTTCCCGGTATCGCACATACCGGGATGCCTCTGGGAGGAATCGCATACAATTCCTTGCCAAACTGAAATCCGACAACTTCTACCTCGCAGTTAAGCTCGATCAGGATTTGAGCTAGGAGAAAAGCACGAATTGCACCTCCTCCCGACAAATCGCTCACCACTAATGAAACTTTCACTTGGTAATTTTTTATTAAAAAAGTTGCTTTATTTTCCTACTTAACCGAGCTTTTGTCAAGGTTAGCAAAGCAAAACCTACTTTTTTGATGGAAATCCTCGGATCTTTTAAGGCTAAAGCATCTTTGATTTCTTGTCTTAATTTGGTTGCTTCTGATGCAGTTCGCAAATACAGTTGCGGGTGAATTAAGGAAAGCTGTAAAATGTTAGTTCTAGCTGCCTCTTTTTGCAAGACAGGATTCGTTGTTAAATATTCGGCGTTGGCAAATATAAGTATATTCTGGGCGTAGTACCATTTAACTCGCTCGTTTTGCCATATTTTATTTCTCACGCAGTCAATCGCTACATATCCTTGCTCTTGAAATATTTTCGCCCAATAGTCGGGCCACTGTTCGTTAACGTGATTTGTTCCTCCTTGAAATGGTACGGCTGCAGAGAATAAAATCACTGGGCCCAGCTTCACTAAAGAATTTACAAATACCCGGGCGCACTCGGAGGGCAAGTGTTCTGCTACTTCTAAGGAAACAACTAAATCAAATTGTTGTTCTACGGGCAAAGGTTGGCTTAAATCTAATACTAAAAAGTTGGTCTCGGGGATTTCTAGCATTTTTCGGTCAACCCAATCACCGTCGATTCCCAAAATATCTTTAACGCCGAATTCTTTGAAGGCTGACAGCCAAGTCCCCGTGCCGCAACCGACATCAATTACTCGTTTTGGCTGCACGAATTCCCAAAGAATAGGGATAATTTCTTGGGCTGATTCTTGCGCTGTTTTTTGCAAGTATTGATATAATTCTTTGGTATAATGTTGCACGGTATCTAGAGCGATCCTATTTATCTTTTGTGATTTTTAACCGCAGAGGGCGCAGAGGGCGCAGAGAGATAAGAGACAGTGTGTGTGTGTGCGATCTTCGCAAATTTGGCTGCGGTTGGTATAATACTGAAGTTTATTTTAAGCGCCAGGGATTGTTAATTTGATTTGGTAAAAATATTTTAGCTGTGCGATCGACTATTCGAGTAAAGAGCGATCGCGTGACGTTCTTTGCGTACTGAGGGCGGTAGGGATAAGTGCAGTGCATGACCTTGATCGGTTTGTCGATCGCATAAACATCTTTCCACTTATCCAAGTAGTTGTAAACAGGGGACAAAGTTGTCATTTTCGGCTTCACAGATTCAACGGCAGCAGCAAAAGCACCCTGGTCTTTCAACAGTAGCACATTTTGATGCGCAACTACCATCTCGAAATATTTCTTAAATTCTGCGAACAATTCCTGATTTTTACTGCTGTTCGTAAAAGCGATAAATCCGCCATTGTATTGAATGCTATTTTCGTTTAGCGGCAATCCCACAGACTGCAAAGTTGACAGAATATCTTGCTGGACTCTTAATAAATTGCCCGCTTTAGCAATCGCAGGCTGCACGTCTTCCGTCACCAACAAATCCACCCCGTCAAGATAGTCGAAAACTTCATCGATTGGCGACAGCAAACAAATATCGCAATCCATATAAATAGTCTTGTCAAACAGAGATTCTCCGTACAAAGCCAGCTTGGCTTGACGCGACGCTAAAACAGGATTTTCGTGAGAGGGTGCTCTTTTCAATGTGACATTTCCAAACACCTGAAGTAAAGGATATAAAAATTGAGGTACTCTATCGATTAAAATAATAATTGGTTCCCGGTGAAACTTCCTGACAGACGCCACAAAATGAACGCAATCTTGGAAAGAATAAAGACCGGTTAAAATAGTGATAAATCCCTTAACTGCTAATTTATTTGAATTCATTGATTTACTTATTTCCCTCACTGTGTCCGCTCCCAAAAGCTGGATGTTTTTTGTTAAGCGTAAGGTGCGCAGTGCTGCATAAGGTTAAGGTGCGCAGTGCGCACCCTACAGACTAAGAGTGATGGCGTTTTTGGTGCCACTGCCAAGCGTGAGTTACAATATCCTTAATGTCGGGATATTCTGGAGACCAACCCAAGGTTTCGATCGCCTTTTTGCTGCTACCAACTAAACTAGGCGGGTCTCCCGGACGCCGATCGCACTCAACAGCCTTAATCTCTTTTCCCGTCACTTGGCGGGCCGTTTCTATCACCTCTTTCACCGAAAACCCGCCGCCGTTACCCAAATTAAAGAAATCAGATTTGCCGTCATTTAGCAAATATTCCAATCCCAAAATGTGAGCCGACGCCAAATCGTTAACGTGAATGTAATCGCGGATGCAAGTACCGTCAGGAGTATCGTAATCCGTGCCAAAAATTGCGATCGAATCTCGTTTCCCCAAAGCAGCGAACAACACCAGCGGAATCAGGTGAGTTTCGGGATTGTGATCCTCTCCTAACAACCCGTTCGGGTCGGCTCCAGCCGCGTTAAAATAGCGGAAACAAACAGACTTGAAATTGTACGCAGCGTCAAAATCCGACAAAATCCGTTCTACCATTAACTTAGTAGCACCGTAGGGATTGATCGGATTTTGCGGGTGGTCTTCGGTGAGCGGGATTTTCTGCGGTACGCCGTAAGTCGCGCAAGTAGAAGAAAACACCAATTTCTTGACGCCAGCACCAATCATCGCTTCCAAAAGTGTAATCGTGCCGATGACGTTGTTGCGGTAATATTTAGCTGGGTCGGTAACAGATTCGCCCACGTAAGCGTAAGCAGAAAAGTGCATTACCGCATCAATTTTGTGGGTGGCGAACAAGTTGTCGAGCAAAGTGCGATCGCTCGTATCGCCAACTACGAGCTCTACCTGCAAAGCCCGGTCTACTATATCTCGGTGTCCGTAAACTAAATTATCCAAAATCACCACACCGTAACCGGCGTTTTTCAGCGCTAATACCGCGTGAGAGCCAATATATCCTGCTCCGCCCGTTACCAAAATTGTTGGTTTTTCTCTACTCATTTTATTCTGGGTTGTTTTGTAAATGTAACTGTCGGTGAGATTGCGAACAGAATTCAGTTAAGCCGATCCCCCGGCGCCGGGGGGATCGGCTTTAACTGTCAACTGTCAACTGTCAACTGTCTACTGTCAACTGTCTACTGTCAACTGTCAACTGTCTACTGTCAACTGTCAACTGTCTACTGTCAACTGTCAACTGTCTACTGTCAACTGTCAACTGTCAACTGTCAACTGTCAACTGTCAACTGTCAACTGTCAACTACCAACTGTCAACTGTCAACTGTCAACTGTCTACTGTCTACTGTCTACTGTCTACTGTCTACTGTCAACTACCAACTGTCAACTGAAAAGTTCAATCGATGAACTTGAGGCGACCAATTTGGATGTAATCAAATATCCGATTGATTTGATATCGATCCTCCTCTGAAATTTTATCATCTGAGAGGATAGCAGAAGTCAAAACTAAGTGTTCCCGGCGAGAGATTTTGCCAGACGCGACAATCCGATCGACCATTTGAGAAATTGTTAAGTTCGATTTATTTTGAGATGTTCGCATTTATTCGATCGCTTTATGTCAGAATAATTAAACCTGTTGGCAGTTCTTGACCCAAAAATAGTGGATACCAAACCACAAATCAATTTGGGGAACCGCAAAAATAAGGTATCAGAGTTTTACTCCCAAAGATAGATGCGCGGATTTTATAATTCTGCGTTTTGCCTTCAAAGAGCGTTCAAACTAATCCAATTGTATATTAATTTTCCTACAGAGGCAGTCTTATATGCAGGTGTATCGGATTCCGGTACTGTCCGACAATTACATTTTCTTGCTGCACGACCCCGATCGCCACACAGCAGCCGTCGTCGATCCAGCCCAAGCACAGCCGGTCTTGCAGCAACTGATCTCACTGGGAGCCGAATTAACAGCAATTTTTAATACACACCACCACAGCGACCACGTAGGCGGCAACCAGCAACTGATCGATCGCTTTCCCCAAATCACAGTTTACGGCGGCGCCCAAGACAGAGGCAGAATACCCGGACAGCAAGTCTTTTTGCAAGGGGGCGATCGCGTAGAATTTGCCAGTAGAACCGCCGAAATCTTCTTCGTACCCGGCCACACAAAAGCCCACATAGCCTACTATTTCCCGCCCAGCAACCCAGGGGAAAGCGGCGAATTGTTCTGCGGCGACACTTTGTTTGCGGGAGGCTGCGGCCGACTGTTTGAAGGCACTCCAGCTCAAATGGTAGCCTCCCTCGGACAACTGCGAAACTTGCCCGACAATACCAGAGTTTGGTGCGCCCACGAATACACCCTGAACAACTTGCAATTTGCCATCAGCGTAGATGGCGACAATCCCGATTTGCAGCAGCGCTGGGCCGAAGTTAAAGAAGCGCGCAGCCGATCGCAACCTACCATACCATCATCGATCGGCCTCGAAAAAAGCACAAACCCATTTTTGCGCCTTGATTTTCCCAACCTGCAACAAATCGCCAACAGTCGCGATCCCGTGCAAACCTTCGCTCGATTGCGCGGCATGAAAGACCGGTTTTGACAAGTAGCAAAGTCAGCCTTCATTCAGTTGACAGTTGACAGTTGACAGTTGACCGCTTGACAGTGGACAGCACTTGACAATCATAAGTCCGAGGATTGGAGTAATGAATAGTCTTCTTTTAATTTCTCCCTACAAGGCTTGGGGCTTTAAACCAATTATTTCTGGTAACTGTCAACTGTCAACTGTCAACTGTCAACTGCTATACGTGCATTAGGTGAAGTTTGTGCAACCATCCACAGCCGTTGATAGTATGCAGCAGCGCGGAAAACTGATGAGGCTGACCGCTCCTTGGAAACAGCCCGAAAATTGCCGATCGCCCGCGTCGAAGCAACTGGTCAAGACGCAAGACTCTGGTATAAAATAAATTGTCCAGATATTGATATGACCGCAGGACGATCGACATCTCTCTGAGGTTTGAATTGTCAGCCTGCTTAAATCAAAAGTTCCTCGGAATTATTTCCTTATATTATATAGATGAGCGCGATTGGCTTGGCCAAAACTAAAACGAGCTTTGTTAGAAACCGATGAAAAATGTAGGCAATACTGAACCAGAACCGAAAATTGACGCCTCTGTTTCAGAGGATTCTAACACAGCACTCTACCAGGGCGAGGCTTTGCCCACAACAGATGTAGGGATGGTTCTGCAATTGGCAGATGGCGGCATTCAGGCGTGCAATTCTTGCGCCGAGAAACTGTTGGGGATGACAGCAGAACAAATGCAGGGCAACACTTCCATAAACTGTCCGCGGCAGACTGTGCGCGAAGATGGATCGGATTTTCCCGGCGAGACGCATCCGGCGATGGTGGCGCTCTCAACCGGGCAACCCTGTTCAAATGTCATTATGGGCTTTTATCAACCGCAGGGAGAATTGATTTGGTTGAAGCTCAATTCTCAACCTTTATTTCAGGGAGATCGATCGACTCCCTACGCAGTAATTACAACCTTCACCGCAATCGATCGACCTGGGTCACAATTCGTCACTGACGCGCCCGCCCAACAACTCTCAGACACCCTCGAAAGTATTTCCGACGGCTTCTTTGCTTTGGATAGAGACTGGCGGTTTACCTACGTTAATTCTCAAGCGGCGCGGTGGCTGAATCGAACCCCGGCAGATTTGATCGGCAACAGCGTTTGGGAAGAGTTTCCCGAATCTGCGGGGAGTTTGTTCGAGCAGGAATACCGCCGCTGCGCCAGGGAGCAAGTTACAGTTAGTTTTGAATCTTTTTATGGGCCGCTCAATGCTTGGTATGCGGTACGAGCTTATCCGATCGCCTCGGGAATTGCCGTTTATTTTCAAGATGTGACCGAGCACAAAGCGGCTCGGGCTGCTGCGATCGAACAAGCACAAACTGCGCACCAACAACTGGCAGAAATTGAGGCAATTTATGCTAGCGCGCCGATCGGACTTTGCTTTATCGATACCGACTTGCGGTTTGTCCGCATCAACTCGCGCCTCGCAGAAATTAACGGAGTTCCAGCCGCCGCCCACATCGGTAAAACATTGCGCGAAATCTTGCCACAACAAGCAGATGATTTAGAGCCGCTTTACCGAGAAGTTATCGCCACTAAAGTTCCCGTCGAACAGCTCGAAATTCACGGGGAAAACTCAGCACAGCCGGGAGTAGAACAGGCTTGGCTGTTGAGTCTCTATCCGCTGATGGCCGAGGACGATCGCGTGCTGGGCGTGAATGTGACAGTGCACGAAATTACCCATCGCAAAGCTTCCCAAAAAGAAATTCAACGGCTCAATCAAGAACTAGAGCGTAGAGTGAACGAACTGGAATCAATATTTGATGCTGTACCCGTCGGGATCGCGATCGCCGACGACCGAGAGTGTAAAGTAATTCGCGCTAACCGGTGCGCTCAGTCGATGCTGAGGGTGCCGCCGGATGCCAATGTTTCTGCAAGCTCAGAGCAAGCCGAACTCCTGCCCTTCCGACAACTGAGCAACGGACAGGAAATCGGGCCAGAAGAACTCCCAATGCAGCGGGCTGCGGCTTCCGGCACCCCCGTGCGAGATGTGGAAATTCAAATGGTGCGATCGGACGGGGCGGCATTAGATTGGTTGGTGAATGCGGTGCCGTTATTTGACGAACAGGGCGCAGTTCGCGGCTGCGTGGCGGCGTTTGTGGATATTAGCGATCGCAAACGAGCGGAGGCAGCTTTGCGCGACTCTGAGGAACGCTACCGCACTTTGTTTGAGTCCCTAGACGAAGGTTTTTGCGTCATCGAACTGCTGTTTGACGACAACGAAAAGCCGATCGATTACCGCTTTTTGGAAGTCAATCCGGCCTTCGAGAAACAAACCGGACTCGTACAAGCTGCGGGTAAAACTGCGCGAGAGCTCATTCCCGATCTCGAAAATTATTGGTTTGAGATGTACGGCAAAGTTGCGCTGACAGGCGAACCATTGCGCTTTGAGCAGGGCTCGGAAGTCATGAACCGCTGGTTTGAGGTTTCGGCGTTCCGCACTCCTGAGCCGCACAGCCGCAAAGTCGCCTTGCTTTTCAAAGAAATCAGCGATCGCAAACAGGCAGAAAATCGCCTGCGGCAACAGTCCGAGCAACTGCATCTGGCGGTCAAACATTCGCCTGCGGGGGTGGCGATGTTTGACCGCCAAATGCGGTATATGCTGGTGAGCGATCGCTGGCTGGAAAGTTACGGGCTGGGCGCTCAAAACATTGTCGGCCGATCGCACTACGACATCTTTCCGGAATTGTCCGATCGTTGGAAACAAATCCACCAGCGCTGTCTGGCGGGAGCCGTCGAAATGTGCCCAGAAGATCCGTTTCCCCGCGCTGAGGGCTCGATCGACTGGGTGCGCTGGGAAATTCATCCTTGGCGAACCAACAGCGGTGAGATTGGCGGCATCATCATTTTTTCGGAAGTAATCACCGAGCGCAAAAACGCTGAACTGGCGCTGCAATTCGCAAACCAGCAAGTCACCAATATTATCGAAAGTATTACCGATGCCTTTATCGCGATCGATTCGCAGTGGCGCTATACCTACGTTAATGCCACTGCTGAAAAACTGCTTTCTCGATCGAGAGCCGACTTGCTAGGTCGATCGATCTGGGAGCTATTCCCCGCCGAGGGAGAATCCAATTCGAGGGTATATCAAGAATTTCATCGAGTCGTTAACGAGCAAGTTTCTGTCAAGTTTGAAGAGTTTTCGCCGTCGCTCCAAATGTATATAGAAGTGAGGGCCTATCCAGCAGCCGATGGACTTACGGCTTATTGGAGCGATATTAGCGATCGCAAACGTACAGAAGAAGAACTGCGGCAAAAAAATGCAATTTTGAACGTGATTAACGAGTCAGCGCCCACGCCAATTTTTGTCAAAGATCGAGAAGGATGTATTATTTATGCAAATCCAGCTACGCTTGAGGCGATCGGCAAACCTGCTGCTGAAGTAATTGGGCGGCGCGATCGCGATTTATACCCAGTAGCAGAACTGGGAGCGATCGTCAGCGCAAACGACCAGCGCATCATGGAATCCGGTCAAACAGAAGTTGTCGAAGAATCTCCCGATGGCATTCGGACATTTCTGGGAATGAAAGCTCCCTACCGCAATGAAGCGGGAGAAGTAATCGGCTTGATTGGCATTTCCAACGACATCACAAATCGCAAACGATCGGAAGTCGCGCTGCAAGAACAAACTAAGTTACTGCAAGTAATTATTGACAGCATTGGTGACGGTTTGGTTCTCGCCAACCAACAAGGGGAATTTGTGCTGTTTAACCGAGCCGCAGTGAAAATGTTCGGTCAGCTAACGAATAAAAAATCCTATCAAGAATGGTCGAGCACCTACGGACTATTTTTGGCAGACCAAAAAACCCTTTTTCCCGAGGATGAACTACCTCTAGCCAGAGCAATAAAAGGTGAATATGTCAATGATGTAGGGATATTTGTCCGCCGCGAAGATGGCGAAGGTCGCTGGGTCAGTATCAGCGGTTATCCGGTAGTTGATAAAAGCCGCGAAATCACAGGCGGAGTCATTGTCTGTCGGGATATCACAGAACGCAAACAATCAGAAGCCGCGCTGCAAGAGAGCGAACAGCGATTCCGCAATATGGCTAACAACGCTCCATTTATGGTCTGGGTAACAGACTCCACAGGCTACTGCATTTTCGTGAGCGAAAGCTGGTATAAATTCACAGGTCAAACTGAGGAAACAGGTTTGGGATTTGGTTGGATAAACGCAGTGCATCCAGAAGACAGAGAACAGGCGATGAATGTATTTTTGAGGGCCCACGAAAGCCTGGAACCTTACAGCACGGAATTTCGCGTGGGGGGCCCGGATGGCCGATATTATTGGGCGCTGGATGCGGCTGTTCCCAGATTTACCGAAAGCGGACAATTTGAGGGTTTTATCGGTTCTGCGATCGACATTACAGAGCGCAAACAAGTGGAAACCGAGCGCGATATGGTTCTGCAATTGGAACAAACTGCGCGCGCGGAAGCCGAGCGAGCTAACCGGATTAAAGACGAGTTTTTGGCGGTGCTTTCTCACGAGTTGCGCTCGCCCTTAAATCCGATTTTAGGCTGGTCGCAACTGCTGCGAGGCCGCAAACTGAGCCCTGCTAAAACCGCCACAGCGTTGGAGACGATCGAGCGCAACGCCAGACTGCAATCTCAATTAATCGAAGACTTGCTCGACGTGTCTCGGATTCTGCAAGGAAAACTCCGATTGAATGTTGCTCCGGTGAATGTTGCAACAATTATATTGTCTGCTTTGGACACCGTGCAATTAGCAGCAGAAGCTAAAAAGATTCAAATCGAAACAATCTTAAATCCCGATGTCGATCTTGTTCTCGGCGATACAGGTCGCTTGCAGCAAATTGTGTGGAATTTGTTATCGAACGCGGTGAAATTTACGCCCGAAGGCGGTCGAGTTGAAGTTCGATTAACGCAAATCGAACACCAAGTTCAAATTCAAGTTACAGACACGGGTAAAGGCATTGTTCCCGATTTCTTGCCCTATGTTTTCGAGCATTTCCGACAAGAAGACGGCGCGACTACTCGCAAATTTGGCGGCTTGGGATTGGGATTGGCGATCGTCCGCCAACTGATCGAACTTCACGGCGGTACGGTGTTTGCAGAAAGCCCCGGAGAAAATCTAGGAGCGACGTTTACGGTGAGGTTGCCGCTATTAAATGATGATTCTAGAAGGCAGGAGGAGGCAGCCGTCAATTCATCTGAGAGTGCCGATATTTCATCTTTGCCGCTCGCAGGATTGAGAATTTTGGTAGTAGATGATGAGGCGGACTCGCGCGATTTTGTCGCCTTCGTGCTCGGGGAAGCGGGTGCCGAGGTGATTTCCCTGTCATCTGCTGCTGAGGCGCTGGAGTCGATCGCCCAAACTGCACCGGATTTGCTCGTCAGCGACATTGGAATGCCCGAGATGGACGGGTATATGCTGATACGTCACATCCGCACTCAACTGCCGCCAGAGTATCGGGGGCTGGTGGCGATCGCCGTAACGGCCTATGCTGGAGAAGCCAACGAGCGCCAAGTTTTGCAAGCCGGATTTGACAAGCACTTATCGAAGCCGATCGATCCGACTCAGTTAGTTGCTACTGTAGCGCGGGCGATCGGCCCGAGGGTATATGAAGTGCAGTAGGGACACCGCACCTTTCCCTTCTTCGTGTCAGCTTAAGCTGTCAGTCCAGCAAATCCTCCCGCTCACCCACAAGTCAGCCAGTCAGCCCGCAAGTCCGCCAGTCAGCCCGCAAGCCCGCCAGGGAATGAATTCCCTGGCTAATAGCTAAAGTCCTCGCGATGAGGACTCAGAAGAAGAATTTTTCAACTCATTAGTCCTCTTTAGAGGACTTTAGCTTTGAGACAGGGGTTTTAACCCCTGGCGGACTAACGGGTGAGCGAGAGAACTTGGCGGACTAAAAGCTTAAGTTGACACGCCTTGGACTCTTGGAGTGTCCCTACTTAATTTTCTTGTGGAGCGGGCAGAAGAGCCCGCCCGTAAAAGGCTTCCACACGAATGATGCAATATCTCAGTTCCCTCGAACCTCGAATCTCAACATCCATCCGTTACATCCCGCACATTGCGAGTAAGGCCGAACTTCCTTCTCCCTTGCGATCGCCGCTCAAACTTCGCTATTATAAACAGTTCGAGTTAAAACCCACAAGCAACGATCATGGCCAAGCGCGTCCAATTAGTTTTAAACAAAGATGTCAGCAAACTCGGCAAAGCTGGCGACGTAGTAGAAGTAGCCCCAGGCTACGCCCGCAACTACCTAGTACCCCAAGGAATGGGATTTAGAGCCACTCCGGGCATTCTCAAGCAAGCAGAGCGCCGCAGAGAAGAAGAAAGACTGCGCCAGCTAGAGCTCAAGCAGCAAGCCGAAGTCCGCAAAACCGCCCTGGAAGCAGCCGGGCCTTTCATCATCTCCAAGCAAGTCGGCGAAGGAGACGCGATTTTTGGTACTGTCACCAACCAAGAAGTAGCAGAGCTGATTTTCAACTCTACCAGTCAAGAAGTCGATCGGCGCGGCATCACCCTACCCGAAATTCGCGGCATTGGTACATACAAAGCTGAAATCAAACTGCACGCAGAAGTTACCGCCGAAGTTAATATTCAAGTTGTCCCGATGTAATTAAGAGTCATCAGTCATCAGTTGTTAGTCATTAGTTGTTAGTCATTAGTTGTTAGTCATTAGTCCTTAGCTAACAACTAGGCACTGCCAACTAAGAAGTGAGTACCGCTAACTAAGGACTGAGGACTGCTAACTTGCATATTGGAAACTGAAGACTAATAACTGGCAACTAATGACCAATGACCAACGACCAACGACCAACGACCAATGACTAATGACTGAGGACTATTGACTAATGAGCGATTTGATGCCGACAAATATAGAGGCAGAGGAAGCAATTTTGGGCGGGATTTTAATTGACCCCGAAGCTATTTCCCGAATTGCTGAAATTCTGCGACCGGAGTTTTTTGCCATCACCGCTCATCAAGTCATTTATCGATCGGCATTAGGACTATTTTTGCAGGGCGAACCTACGGATTTAATGACGGTAACGACTTGGCTGAGCGATCGCAACCAGTTAGAACAAGTCGGAGGATTAACTAAATTAGCACAATTAGTCGATCGCACAGTTTCAGCAGTCAACATCGACCAATATGCAGCCTTAGTTGAAGACAAATATCAGCGCCGCCGATTGATAGAAGCTGGCAACAACATAGTACAATTAGGTTACGAGACAGCAGCACCGCTAGAAACAGTCTTAGACCGCGCCGAACAAGAAGTTTTCAGCATAACTCAAGACCGCCCGCAACAAGATTTAGTATCGATCGGCGAAACACTAAACCAAACATTTCAAGACCTAGAAAATCGCAATGAAGGCCTCACGCTTCCCGGTATTCCGTGCGGTTTTTACGATTTAGATGCCATGACAGGCGGCTTTCAGCGATCGGATTTAATCATCGTTGCAGCCAGGCCGGCAATGGGCAAAACGGCCTTTTGTACCAACATCGCGCACCACATCGCCGCCGGAGGGCAAAAATTACCGGTTGCTGTTTTCAGCTTAGAAATGTCGAAAGAACAGCTAGTGCAGCGCATTCTGTCCAGCGAAGCCAAAATAGAAAGTAATAGGTTGCGATCGGGCAGAATCAGTCAAAATGAATGGGAACCCATCAGTACGGCGATCGGTAACTTATCAGAACTGCCGCTGTTTATTGATGATACTCCCAATATTACCGTGATGGAGATTCGATCGAAAGCCCGCCGCCTCCAAGCCGAACAAGGCGGAGCACTAGGATTAATCTTGCTAGATTACCTGCAATTAATGGAAGGTAGCAGCGACAATCGCGTGCAAGAATTATCTCGAATTACTAGAGGCCTTAAAGGTTTAGCCCGCGAACTAAACGTGCCGATTATTGCTTTGTCTCAGTTGAGTCGAAGTGTGGAAGCGAGGACAAATAAGCGGCCGATGATGTCGGATTTACGGGAAAGCGGATGTCTGAGTGGTGATAGTTTAGTTACTATGGCCGATAGTGGATTAGAAGTCCCGATTCGCGATTTAGTCGGTAAATCTGGCTTTGCTGTTTGGGGATTAAATTTAGATACCATGAAACAGGAAAGAGCGATGGTGACTAATGCTTTTTGTACTGGAGTCAAGCCAGTATGGGAGATGACAACTAGCTTGGGAAATTCGATCGCAGCAACAGGCAATCATAAGTTCCTTGCATCAGATGGTTGGAAGCGTTTAGATGAATTAAAAATAGGCGATCGGATTGCTATGCCTCGATCGATTCCTTGTACTGAAGTGCAGACGATGGGTAATGCTGAATTAGCTTTACTAGGACATTTAATTGGTGATGGTTGTACTTTACCTCGACATACCATTCAGTACACGACGCGAGAATTAGATTTAGCTGAATTAGTTGCACACTTGGCTAGAGAAGTATTTGGTGATGAAATTAATCCCCGTATCAAACGCGAACGTGATTGGTATCAAGTTTATCTCCCCGCTAGTTATCATCTCGCTCCCAATATTAAAAATCCGATTACTAAATGGCTAGAACAATTAGAAGTCTTTGGTTTACGTTCCCATGAAAAATTTATTCCCAGTTTAGTATTTACCCAACCCCAAGAATCGCTCGCTCTTTTTCTCCGACACCTATGGGCAACTGATGGTTGTATCCGCACGAGTAAAGACAATTCCCACTATCCGAATGTTTATTATGCGTCTAGTAGCAAAAAACTAGCGCGGGGAGTTCAATCGTTATTATTAAGATTGAATATTAATGCCTCCTTAAAATCAGTTTCTCAAGGTAATAAAGGACGAACTCAATATCAAATATGGGTAAGCGGGAAGCAAGATTTAGATAAATTTGTAGAGCGGATTGGTGCGGTTGGCAATTATAAACAAGAAGGTTTAGCCCTCGTCAAAATATATCTAAAAAATTCTGGACGGGCTAATACGAACCGAGATTTAATTCCTAACCAGGTTTGGCGAACCCAAGTTAATATTGCCAGAGAAAATTTAGGTTTAACAACTAAACAAATTCAATCAGGTTTGGGCGTGCGCTATTGTGGCGACAGTTCCTATCAATGTGATATCAGCCGAGAACGAGCTACGCAGTTAGCGACTCTTCTAGGATCTGAGGAAATTAGGAAAATTGCTCTTAGCGATATCTATTGGGATAAGATAAAAAAAATAGATTTCATCGGCGAAGATATGGTTTACGATCTAACAGTAGAGAAAGTTCAAAACTTTGCTACACAAGGATTGTACGCTCATAATAGTATTGAACAAGACGCGGATTTAGTAATTATGCTGTACCGCGATGAATATTACAACCCGGATTCGCCCGATCGCGGAATTGCCGAAGTCATCATCACCAAACACAGAAACGGCCCCACAGGAATCATCAAACTATTATTTGACGCCCAATATACCTCATTTCGCAATCTGGCATCTCCGAAGCGCTCTTAAGAAGGAAGAAGGAAGAAGGAAGAAGGAAGAAGGAAGAAGGAAGAAGGAACACACAGCAAGCTTGAGCGGGAGCCGTATTTTACGTTTAATTAGGTCGATTTACTTAAATCAACCAGGACTTACGCAGAAACCCGGTTTCTTAAAAAAACCGGGTTTCTCAACACCGTCAAAGTTTTACGCTTAGTTAAGTTAAGCTACCTAGCCAGCGATTTTCAACAATTCCACATCAAAAATCAGCGTAGCATTAGGAGGAATCACCCCGCCCGCACCGCGAGCACCATAACCTAGTTCAGGGGGAATAATCAACTTGCGGCGCTCTCCAACTTTCATTGTACCGACGCCTTCATCCCAACCCTTAATTACTTGGCCGACACCAATTTTGAACTCAAAAGGAGAATTGCGATCGCGCGAACTATCAAATTTCGTGCCATCCTCCAAAGTGCCAGTATAGTGCACTACAACCTTCTGGCCGGTTTTTGGAGTCGCCCCATTACCTTCTTTCAATTCAACATATTTCAGACCTGAATCTGTGGTGACAGTTTTCTCAGTATTATCAGTCATGTTATTGCCAGCGATAGTAGCTGGTTCCTTCGGTAAATTAGCATCAGCTACTAGCAAGCTATCTTCAGTGAAAGACTTCGCTGAGAGTATCTCAAGCGCAGCATCGGTTAAAGGATTATTCACTTCGGAGGCAACTGCTGTAGGTACATAACCGCTCATTTGAGCGACTATCAAAAACACAAAGCAAACCAGCATTACCCCCAAGCTGACCAGAATTCCTTGCACAATTAATCCTCCTGACACTTTTAACCGCGATATCTCAGATATCTAAGACATCTAGTACAACAAGAACTACAAAATTTTATCTGAACTTTTCCGCCAAAAAATGGCGGGTGCCAGTTAATTTTAAAGGCAAAAGAAAGTATGAAGTCAGAATGTTTGTAATTCTACCTTCTGCTTTCTACATAAGTGCCTGATTGAGCTTTCTGCGTTCGGGTGACAATTTTATCACAAGATAGCAGCAAGCGCGCGATCGCCCGCAAGCGTTGCTTGCAGCTATGGGATCGCACTTAGCGCCAGTTGCGGTTTTCTAGATCCCGCATCTGACGTTCGAGACGATCGAGCCTGCCGCGCAACTCATCCATTTCCGACTGTCGGGGAACGCCCATATCTTGCAGGATATTGCGGAGTTGGCGCTGCAACTGCGTATCCCAATTGCCCTGTTCAGACTTGAGGTGCTCAGTCATGTCATCGACAAAGGTTTTGGCTTGCTCGGGATTGATTTTCCCATCTTTGACCCATTGCTCGCTGGCTTCCTGCAATTTTTCCGCCACCAAGGAGGTAGTACCAATGCCCAGCATTACCAGTTGTTTGAGTAAGTTGCTATTGTTATCCATAGATTTTTCCTACTGTTTGCCCCAAAATACCCGATCGGCTCAGGTCGCCTGCGGTCGCTGCGAAACCCTTTGTACAATTTAAGTTACACCAGCACTGACCTACCTTTCTATTTTGGAGCATCCAGCCGCCTGCTGGCGAGTCTAACCCGCCAATGGGCGTTCGGAAAACCCGCATTCAAAGCCTGCCGACAAAATTACCAGAAAAAATTGGTTTAAAGCCCCAAGCTTCTTCGGGAGAAATTAAAATTCGACTATTCATTACTCCCATCCTCGGACTTCTAGGTAGAGGTCGCCCTCAAGCAGTCAACTGTCCCAGGTCAACTGTCCCAGGTCAACTGAACCAATCACCCTGCTGTCTAATGCCTGAGTGTCCCCGCTGTCACCAACCTGTAGACTCCCGAGCGATCGCCTGCGCGCACTGCAAAACCCCTCTCAAAGCTTTCGGTCATCCGGGTATCCCGCTTTATCGATCGGCATCCCAAGAATTTCTGTGTTCTACGTGTATTTACCACGAAGACGACACCTGCAACTACCCGCAGCGTCCCTTCGCCAAAGAATGCACGCTTTATCACAATAAAGCCGAGCCGCTTGTGCCGCAGACGAGCCGTTACATCAGCGGTGGCCCGCCGCAATCAATCAAAAATTGGTGTCAGCGCAATCTCGTTTGGTTGGCTTTATTTGGTTTAATTATTATTAGCATTGCCTTGTCGATTTAATCAAATTATATCAAGCGTAGAATAGAGATATCTGCGTCGGTCGGGCTTGCTATGCGGTTCATTCTCTAAATTATCCATGAGTTACGTATTCGGCATCGACGGCGGCGGAACTAAAACTATCTGCATCTTAATGGACGAAAACAGAGTTGTTTTGGGACGCGGGGAAGCAGGCCCGTCAAATTATCAAACCCTGGGCATTGAGACAGCAAAACAATCGATTCAATTGGCGATCGAACGAGCAGTTCTGTCCGCTAAAATAGAGGCAAATAGCAATCTCAACATTGAAGCAATTTGTCTGGGACTAGCAGGCGTGGCGCGTCCCAAAGATATTGAAATAGTGCAATTTGTAGTGCAGAACTTGCAGTTGGCGAAGACTTTACCAGTAACCCGATCGCTCTTACCGAGGAATATCCTAATTTGCAGCGACTGCGCGATCGCACTTGTTGGCGGCACGGGCAATTCAGTAGGTATCGCCGTTATTGCTGGAACTGGTTCGATTGTTTTCGGGCAAAACCGTCAAGGGGAAACTCAACGAGTCGGCGGTTGGGGATATATTTTAGGCGATGAAGGCAGTGGATATGACATCGCCGTTGGGGGTTTGCAAGCTGCCTTAAAGTTCTACGACGGGCGTTCCGACTTTACCGTGCTGGCGGAAAAATTCCAACAGCATTTAGGCCTAAATAAGCTAGAAGCATTGGTAGATGTCGTTTATCGGCGCGGTTGGGGAGTCACAGAAATTGCAGCTTTAGCGCCGATTGTCGATCGAGCAGCAGCAGAGGGCGATCGCGTCGCTGACAGCATTATTAATCGTGCTGTGGCAGAATTAACATTTTCAACAAAAACAGCCATTGCAGCGCTATTTAGCCCAACAGAAGAATTTGAAATTGTGACGATCGGAGGTGTGTGGGGCTCAGAGGCAAATTTCCGGGGCCGGTTTGAAAGTGCCATAAGTGCGATCGCCCCGAAAGCCCAGGTAATTTTGCCCCGATACGAACCAGCTTTCGGTGCTGGATTGTTAGCCTTAAACGCTCTCAACTCTTAAGGTCGTCCCCTGACGCTTCATCCTGGGATTTCAGCTTCACTTAGTTAGCGATCGCACTCTGAGACCATCACCTTTGTTTTTTACTAAAATATTTGCCCAAAACCCTCAATTTCGGTTCAAAAACCCGGTTTCTTTGTTCGGGTGCGATCGCGAACTATAACTGCTAACTGCTAACTTAGTTAGCGATCGCACTCTGAGACCATCACCTTTGTTTTTTACCAAAATATTTGCCCAAAACCCTCAATTTCGGTTCAAAAACCCGGTTTCTTTGTTCGGGTGCGTCCATGACTCAATTGCTAGCTGCTAAGGGGACGATGAATCCAAATCTCTCCTTTATCTTCCTTATCTTCCCGATCGCCCCAGTCAAGCCGATTTTCTCAATTTTCCCAAAATTTAAAATTCTTGATTATCTACCTTATCTTCCCAACGGGCAGAATTCGGGCCTGCCATAATTAAAACATCAAATGAATGCGAAACCCGAAACAGATTTAGCAGTAGTACATTTCTAAGTAAAACAAAACCAAAACAAGGAGACAAATTATATGATTACTTCTCACAAATGGCGTTCAGCAACAGCAGCAATCCTCGCAGTGGGAATTACAGTGGCAACCAGCGCCCCGCTGGTGGTAGCTGCTCCCGCATCAGCTCAACAACGAATTTCACAATTTGATAGCATCCGAATTCCGTCGGGTAGTGTAATTCCAGTTAGTTACGAACAAGAAAAAATACTTGTCACCCCCGATGAAACTGCACCTTTAACATTAACAGTAGCGCGAGACATCCGCACAGCTCAAGGCAGAGTATTAATCCCCGCAGGTAGCCAGATTGTCGGGGAATTGCGACCTCTCAGAAGAGGCAATCAAAGAGGTACTCAATTTGTTGCCCGAGAGTTAATTGTCAGCCGCCGCCAACGCTATCGGATTGATGGCTATTCGGGAATTATTACCAGAACCCAAAGAGTTCAAAAAGGTGCTGGAACGGGTTCGATCGCCCAAGGTGCAGCATTGGGTGCAGCAGCAGCAGCAGCGCTAGCAGGCATTACCGGCGACAAGGCGATCGCCACTGAAGAAGTATTGGGCGGCGCTGGCATCGGCGCATTAGCTGGTGTATTGTTAGGGCGGCGCAGCGTTGACGTGATCGTGATTCGCCCGGAAGAAGATTTATCAGTGAGATTGCGATCGGACATCGTGCTGCGGTAATATTGGAATCTTCCGATTAAGTATTTGCAGCAAAACATTGTCGATCGATAACTTGTGGTCTCCCGATAATTTGCCAGGCATACTGACGCCGGTATTGAGCAGCCTTATATTCCTCAATGCTTTCAGCCATTGTTAGCCTGATTTCTATCATGACTCTAGCAAAACAGTCATTTTTGGGGCGTTTCAGCCCTTGCTGCGACCCATTTGCTTACTCCAGTGTCCCCTACCCGGTACTCGGTTACAAGCGAACTCTTCTATCAATCTTCTAGCGACACCACACAGTATCTGCACGTGACCCCAGAGGGCGTAGATTCTCGTTACCCTTGTCAATTGCCTCTTTCCACCACAGTTCACCGTACCCGTCCCGCACGGCGGTGCCGTAGGGCATACTATCGAGCTTGTAAGGGCTGAACCCGCGCTCTATCATATCCTTGCGAGAAAGCACTTGCACCCAGTAATCTGGTTTTGACTCCTGGCACGGAAGCGCGATCGCTTCATTCACGCTATGTGCATGATGTGACTCTAGTTTTCTTGGTTCCGCTCCGGTAATCGGATTGAGCATTCCGTCGTGCTGAACGCAGCCCCTTTTGACAAGCTCAATGAACTTATCCACCGCCTCGCTCATGTTGCCAGTCATCCGCAAAAGCTTGACCGTTTCTGGCTTGAGAGTCAGCGTCACCCGAACGGCATCCTTTTTGTTAGCACCGGGTTTTAAATTGTTTAAACTTTTAGGGCTTACCTTCATCATGCTTTTACCTTCATTTTCACAAGTAGCCGCCCAAGGTAGGCGGCTACGCCAGGAAATACTTTAAGACAACGAACCGCCCAACATATCCAAAATCGCTTCTACGTCCGCTAGGTCGCACTTGGACTTTTTGCGCTTGGCTTTCAAGTGATTAAGTAAGGTGGCAGCGTCAGGTACATCACTTGTGTCAAGCGATTCTCTGCTATCTAGCTGTCTGGCTAGTGCTAGCACCCGATCGGCTAGAGCGATCGGCACTCGGATGGTGCGGGTTTGTCCGTGCTTCCATTTCCCCTCGTAGTGCTTGAGGTTGGCTAAGCTAGCGTCATTGATGTTTTTAGTCATGTCACTTGTGTCACGTGATTTACTGTTAACAGCTTGACACGGTTGCTTTTGTTTTGTCAAGGATTTTATCACGT
The DNA here is from genome assembly GCF_036705795.1 of Microcoleus sp. ARI1-B5. Classification (NCBI taxonomy): domain Bacteria; kingdom Bacillati; phylum Cyanobacteriota; class Cyanophyceae; order Oscillatoriales; family Microcoleaceae; genus Microcoleus; species Microcoleus sp. ARI1-B5. Next base: position 2,248 of record NZ_JAUBVK010000048.1, on the reverse strand, counting down.
GACACAAGTGAATTAATTCTATAGGGGCCGTATGCTAGTACCAAGCGCTACTGGTATAACTTCATTCCATCCCCGGCGCTAAGTACATCAAGTCGCTGTTGAGGAACTCTTGCTCTTTCATGTATGCAACTTCTTTATCAAATCTCACCAGCAGACCTGTCCGGTCGGAGTAAATGCGGATTTTTACGATAGTCCCCTTTGCCCCTTTCGAGCGGCCGGAGGTAATAACTACTACCCGGTCATTTTCCTCAAAAATGCGACGCCGACTGGTTGAGCGTGAGTCAGAATTGGAATTTTTCAACAAGCCGAGTTCCGCCTTTTCTTCTTCGCTAAAGGATTTTTGGAAAAACCCTTGGATTTGAGGGTGGTGAGATTTGACTCGATCCATAACTTCTTTTACTTTCTCGCGGTTGCCCTCAGCAGCAGCCTCCCGCACGTCGTCAGCTAGTTTGTTGGCGAGACGCCTGTTTGCGTAATTTTGAAGGGAACTTGCGGGAGATGCTGGATTTTTAGACTCCTGTGATGAGTTTGTGACGGCTGGAGTGCTTGGTAATGTCGGATTTGACGGATGTGATGGATTTTTTTCGTCATCCCCGCCACACAAATCATTGGGGGGCGAGTCGAAAGGTATTTCTAGTTGAGAGTTTTTTGTGTGATTTGAGTTTTGAAAAAATCCATCACATCCGTCAAATCCGACATCCGCAAGGCCTTCAACCGTCACACAACCGTCACCATCCACCACAAATCCATCACAGAACGGTTTTTTAGTGACGGGGCAAGAGTAATACTGACCCGTCGGGTCAAGCTTGCACCGCAAGCCGATACCCTGAATAAAGCTGCCGTTTCGGTCTCGCCCTTCGCTGATTGCTACCTTCAATTGATTCTTGAGCAAATCTCTCAAGTTGAGGGAGAATCGCTTCATCGGAATACTATTCCTGTGTCCGCTTTCCATCTGAGACTTGCAAAAATTAGCGTAGCCCCAGCGTCCCGCTTCCTCTATATCCCCCAGTCCGATGTAAAGTTTTGCTTCGGGTTCAACAACTACTTTCTCATCCAGCCAAGCGGCAATCGGATTTGTTTGAGTTAGTTGCTCCCACTTTACTCGTGCCAGTGCTGGTACTTCGCGGTCGGTGTGCTTGATAAGTCTGGTTATCTCATCCCGCGACATCTCAAGTACCCAAGCAAGCAAGCCCGGTAAAAAGGGTTCAAATAGTTTGCCTAGTTCCAGCCCTTCGTACTCTGGCACTTTTGTATCCAGCACGACTGTAAGTTTTCGCCGCTCTTGCCCGGATGTCTTGTCTGTTGATTCCGGGGCCTCATTGGCAGTCAACATCACCATGCCCTCAAAGATGAAGTCGCGGCACTGCTGTACCCCTTTGCGCTCGTATCTCATCCGGTCTTGACCCGTTAATTGCTTCAGGACGGATACTCCCCCTTGCCACCGTTCGGAGTCGGGGAAAGTTACTAAAAGTTTTCGGTAGAATTTTGCTGTCTCAAATTGGTTTGTCTCCAGCAGCCGGAGTTGGCTGGATACGGTATTGTCAGCTCCCGCTAAAGCTCCGGCGAGCGCCATAAACGTACTTTTACCTGTACCGCCGCCACCTATCAGTTCGAGGTAGCGTTGAAGGTCAGAACGGCGGGTAACGATGGCGGCTAAAAACGCTCTGAGTACCTCAGCTATATTTTTGTTTCCCGTAATTTTCAGCAGAAAATCTTGTATCGGTTGGCATCCAATCACGTGGTCAGCCCACTTGAACGGTAGCTGCCAAGTAAAGTTGTACCCTGGTGCGTGCGGTTTTAATTCTTTGGTTGCGATGTCTAAAACGCCGTCCCGGAGAGGGATCAAGCCCTTTTGTTCGTTCCAATCTTGAACTTCCCGGTCGGATTGCAATATCGTGAGAATGCTCGAAACGTACCCAGCGTTAAACGGTAGGTCTTTGACGCGCAAGTGCGCGTGGATTAATCCCCGCACGCTTTCCGGGGTTTCCACGTCCCACACCCCCTCATTCTTCGCGCCGTACCGCCGCCACAGTTGATACTCGGATTCCCACGCCAGCTTGTCTTGGTACGCTTCGCGCAATTCTTCTGCTATTGCACTCGGTGGCGGCAACTGCTTAACCTTGTCAATAAAATCACTTGTGTCAAGTGACTTACTATTGTTCTCTGTCGCCTTCATCAGGATTGCCCTAAAAGCCTCAATCCCGTTTTTGTTGATGAAATCGTCCATACCTTTTGTTTCCCCTTTCTC
>NZ_JAUBVK010000047.1:0-48686 GCF_036705795.1 Microcoleus sp. ARI1-B5 | reverse complement strand
GACTACCGATAACCTCATGAATAGAACCCGAGACCCCTCTACCCTAAACGGTTTGATTCCCATATGTAACTGTCAAGCGGTCAACCCAACGACTGCGCTGACTGACAAGCTGTCAACTGTCAACTGCTATACTATCCGTTATCCGTGCGAACATCCCAAGCAATTGTTAGCGGCTCTAACAATTTTTGCTGGCTGCTAGAGGCGAGTTTTCCTAAATATTCGCGAACAACAGAGGCGTGTTCAATATTCAAGCGATAACCCCGCGAGACATCTTCAAAGAAAAGCGGCTCGGCCAAAATTGCTTCCCAATCGGGATTTTGCCTCGACTCCTCGGCTAGCAGCATGAAATCTTCCTCCTCCGGCAAAAGTCCCCCCGGCAATTTTCCTGACAAAATCCCCAGAATCCGGGGTTCGCAGGTGCGGGTATTCACGCCCTGGCCCTCCAACAACTGCAAAATTTTCTCAAAGCTCTGAGTTTCAGCGCCCAAAACCTGCATTAATTCCCACAGCAGACAAAAGTCGCTGTACTGTTGCTGCGGCACATCCAAAATTTGAGGATAGAGAGCCAAACTCGCCAACCCGCAGGCAACTCGACCACTTGTTTTTGAATAATTTGTGCTTGGAAATACAGAATTTAATGCAAAATTGTGAATTTGAGAAATATCTCGATCGACCTCCAATTCCCGCTCTTGAACGACGATCGCATTCGGCAACTTTTGGCGCAACCAACGGGCGATCGCAGGCCAAGCACCCATGCCCCCCGCACAAATCGCCTGATTAATCCCCGCCGGCGACATTCCCGCGCGGCTGAGCAAAGCATTCAATTCGCGATTCAACTGCTGTACAAAAGGCACTAAAACCAGACTTTCCAAATCTCTACGCTTCACATCCCAATGCTGCTGGCCAATATCCAAAACAAAACTTTCTTGATGTTGCAAAATAACTTTCAAATGCCTTGCCGCGTCCAACAATTGCAGGCCAAAAGCAGAACCTTGCAACCGCTGCTGCAATTGATAGCGGCTCGGTAAATCTGGATGCCCCGGACGCGGCAAATCGATCGACATTCCCCAAGTTTCATTTTTCGCCAACAACTGACAGATAATATCCTGATCGAAAGCATTGCCAGCCGCATCAAAACTTTGGCAAGTAAAATCAGCGCGAGTTAAATCTTGCAGATGGGACGGCAACTCAACTAAAGCTAATTCCACCGTCACCGCCCCGGCATTCAGAATCAAAGTTCCCCCGCTAAAAGACGAAGCATTTACAGTTAGCGGTGCAGCTTCTTCGAGTTCGCCCCTAACAGAATCGGGCGCCGAAGATTGCACTTCTGTGGAATTTTTGACAGGAGTTACAGCAGCAATTAAAGTAGCGATCGCATCGGGCACCACAAAAATTTGCGAACCCTCTGCCACCAGCTCCGCGCCCAAAACAGCCTCCCGCAGGTTAAACCGATAAGCATTTCCCCAGCCGGCCGGAGTCCCCAAAATTACACCCTGCAAGTCTAAAAGCGCCGCATCCAGAGTTTCGGCCGTCAGTCCCGAAGCTTTACAGATTAAATTAGAAACTGGCCGGGCCGCAAAATTCGCCGCCATTGCAGAATCCAAAACTTCCCCCGCTCCGCCAAATTTTTGCCCCGAAAGCTGAGGATTCAAAGTAGCCAGCAGCGCCCGCACACCGTGCAGCGGTAGGGCGATCGACACAGCCCGATCGGGCGACCACTGCAACAGCGGTTCGTACATCCCAGCAGTTGCCCGCTGATAAGGAATGCCCACCTTTAAAGGCAATTTAAAATTTTGCAGTAAAAATTCTCCTGCAGGCAAAGCCAACTGCCGCAATCCCACCGACTTTACTGTCACCTGCGGGCCGCTTTTGCCGCTTGAGGCTGTTTCCTCCAGCACCGCAGCCGAGGGAATCCGAAAGCTCGCGCTCGCTGCGGAGCCCTGAGCCTGCGGTGTTTCCCAGTAGATCGGGTGCAATTGGCCTTCTTCGCGATCGAGCAAAGCCGCCGACAGCCCGCAGGAACCGAAATCTATGCCCAAATACCAGCGAGAATTCCGGCGTTTTTGGGATTGAGAGGATGAAGGTGCGATCGCACCTGGAATAGAATGCTGCTGTGGAACAGCAAACTCGCTCAAGTCGGTTTTCCCCTCAACAACTCCGGCTTTACTCTCCGTCGAAATTAGGTTTTTTTTTTGACTTTCTCGAGGACTTGACGGCAGTTCGTTGGTTTGGGCAGTTTGGGCGTCTTCTCGATCGGTCTCGTCGGTCAAACTCGCCAAAATCTCGTCTAGCGTCAACTTCGAGTCGTCTTCCTCAGCAAACAAATCATCCTCAAGTTCGTCCTCCAAAACAAAAGGTTCATCCTCTGATGAGAGTTCCAACACATCGGAGAACAAATCCTCCAGCGTGCCGAGTTCTTCCTCTGCTGCCTCCGCAAAGGGATTTTCTGCACCGCCGGAGGGGGAATTCGCCGAAAAATCTAAGCTGTTAACCGCACTTGAATTCGATCGCCCGGATCTGCTATTTTCCAATCCCTCCAGATTGTAGAGGTCTGTCTCCAACTGTTCCAGAGTATTGTTATCCAAATTTAGAGCTCGATCGAGGTCATCTTCTAATGCCTCAACCGGCAGCAAATCCTCGTCCGGCGAAGCTTGGATGTACACATCACCGATCCCCTGCGACGAGGTTCCAAACTCGCCAGTTTGAACATCGCGGGCACTCGGCACACGCCCGCCGCTGGGTTGGTTCGGGCTAATTTCAGCAGGCACGCTCAAAGCTGGCGCGTCCGGCTCCCGTGGCGGTGGAGGCACAGCATCTGTGTCGAAACGATCGCCTCGGTTTTGAGCTGTTTCTAGATTTTCTCGATCGTCCAAGTCAAGTTGCGGCTCGATCGAACTTAGGGCTGGCGGTTCTGAAACGGATGGTAATGTTGCCTCGATCGAACTTAGGGCTGACGGTTCTGAAACGGATGGTACTGTTGCAACTTGCGGTTCAAATAAATCTTGAGTATCTAAAGTTAGAGCCTCGGCAGAATTACCGATTACGAATTCCGAATCTTCAGCTACTAGAAAATCTGACAGCGATTCGCCTTCATCCAGCAGATTTACAAACAAATCTTCGGCATTATTTAGGGGTTCGGCAGTTTCATAATCTGCTGTTTGAGATTGTGCCGTTTCAATTTCGGCTGCACTTTCAGTATTTTCGATCGTGAAATCTTCCTGTTCTAATTCGAGTTCGGCGACGGCTTCTCCTGCGAACAAACTCGCGTACAAATCCTCAACATTTTCGCCATTTTCTGCTAACATATCTTCCGGCTCGGCGCCGGGAAACCGAGTTGCAGGTCGAGGTCTTGCCGGTGCTGAACCGGACAAATTATCTTCCAAGTCAAGGATCGAGATTGGGGCTTCAAAACGATCGCGATCGCGCCTCAACTGTCCGAATTGCGGAGAAATTTCAGTACCCGCGTAGGGCAATCTGTCTTGTTCCCCGAGTTCGCCGCTGCGATTTTCACGCATCTGAGCGACTGAGGGATCGATCGCAGTATTTGAGAGGGCGCTGGCGGCACCAGAGCGATCGGCAGCGGTTGGTTCGGCAGTTTCGAGATTTGCCAGGGCGATCGGCTGCTGCACGAAAGAAGAGGCTTCTCGTCTCAACTGTGCGGCCAAGTGGTTGACAAAAGTCGCTAACATTGCCTCGCTCTGCTGGCTCAAACCATACATATTTTCGAGTCCTTGTCCCAAGGAAGCTTGATAGCTTTGCAGATTTGCTTCCAAAGCCTCGAACACGATACCCATCGTAGAATCGAGCCTCATCAGCAGACTGTCAGCACTAGCTTGGAACCGTTGCATTTGCTCCAATCTCTGAGCGGGTGTCAGCAGCGGGTGTTCTTCTGAGGTTTGTGGGTTTAAACCCGATTGCTGCGATTGTGCTCCACTGCTGGGCAACAACTGATTTTCTAGGCTACCGAGAATTTGGGACAAATCGCGATCCAAGGTTTCTTCCAAGCGGTCTGTCAGTACCTGCAAAAATTCAGAAATGATTTGCTGTTGGTTTGCTTGTTGCTGAGCTAGGGATTGTTGCTGCTGCCGTTTTGCTTCTAGCTGTTTGATTTCTTGAATTAGAGCTTGCTGCTCTTGTCGCAGAGCTTCTATGTCTTCTTGGAGGGGCCCCGTCAGGCTTGAACGCAGGTTGCTGATTTCTCCGGTTACGGCAAGCATGATTTGATCTGCTGCTGAGGGGCGATCGGCCACCAGTGGCACTTTAGGGACTGGAACTGGTTGCGGGCGGACATTTGGGCTGGGGGGCCCCTTGCGGGCTGCTACCTGTGACTCTGGGGAAACCAGATAAGCGCGAACTCGCTCTAAAAGTTGGCGCTGGTGGACAGTATCGATCGAACTGGTCCAAGGCAAGCGGGGGGCGGGCTTGCTGAGTACCTCGTCAATCTCAGCAATCAGTGCTTGAATTTTGTACTTCTGAGAATTCAAGGGCGGAACCTCTGGGAATGCGGCTAGGGATAAACTTTATTGAAAAAAGATTGAAGTCAGGCGGCAGCTATGCCAATAGATAGAATAATCTGAATGCGAGTCCATCAATAATTGACTAATATTTTCTGACAACTTTGAATTAACCTTTTGCTTTTGCCTTCGGATGACTTCTATTGCCCATGATAGGTTAGCCGGTACTTCCGCATCAAATGCCCGCTTGTGTTGACTGCAAGTGCTCTCAAATTCTGCGGTTGCTTTCCTGGTTTCCGGGTAGTTTCCAGGCGATTGGGCCCCAGAGGGATAGCTGCGATCGCCTGGAAAGTGCAACTGCCCCACCCGTCACCCGGAGTTTGGGGCGGTGGCAGTTCGCGCCTGTCTCTCGTCAGGTAATACGGTCAAGTTGTGTCTCGCTCTTTCACAGACTTGGAAACAACCTCAAACAATCTGCGATTGGGGATTCCGGGATTCGGGATTGTCCCCGTGCACTCGATTTGACCAACCTTTTATGATAGCTGTTTATCTGTGTTGATGACTAGAGATTAATGGTACAATAATCTCGGGGTAGCATAAAAAGTTGCTGGAAACTGCGTCGGTTTCAGTTGCCAAGAGCGCCAACCTTTAGGCTGGGAATGGCCGTGGATTTTCCTGGTAGTGCTGACATTTGACTTGTTCCAGGCAGTTGCAGTCGGATTTGGTCGCTGTGTGCGCGGTGTGCTGACTTGTGCTTGTCCCTGGGACCGATCGACTGCGGGGTCGGCTGACAAGAAATCTCTCAGCAGTGTTAAGCTTGTCTTCGCTACCGTGCTTGTCTTCGGTAACTCGATCGGCACTCTTGAGCTTGCCACGCTGCTAAAATTTTGTTAATAAAATTTGCTCGGTGGTATGTATCTAAAAAATTATGGTATAGTCTTTAGTTTCTAGCTCGCAATCAGAACTTGAGGCTATTAATTCCCATATTAGAGCGATCGACCGCAAAACTTTAGAGGTAAAAATTGCCGATTTTAGATACTAGAATCTCTTTTCTTGAATCTAAAATCGAATGACTCGGCTGCAAGCTATTTCTAACTGCCCAGCGCAGCTCAAGCGCATAAATTAAAATGATGGCCTCATGGAAGACCGCTTTAACACCCGAGATCCGCAGTCCAATATAAATCAATTGATAGTTTCTACTCCTTTTTTTGCAGGTTTGCCCGATCCTGTAATCGAGAGAGCAACTGTCCACATCGTTACCCGCAGTCATCCGTCAAATCAAGTGATTTTACTCGAAAATGACTGGGGAACATCAGTGTATTTTATATTGGATGGTTGGGTGAAAATTCGCACCTACAACCTAGACGGAAAAGAAGTAACACTGAATATTTTAGGGAAAGGAGAACTGTTCGGGGAAATGGCCGCGATCGAAGAAGCACCGCGATCGACAGATGTCATCACCCTAGCCCCGACACTGATCGGCAATATGCCAGCTCAAGATTTTGTGCAGCTCATTCATACCGAACCCCTCGCAGGCATTCGGCTAGCTCAACTGATGGCCCGCCGCCTGCGGCAAGTCAACCGCCGCCTGCGTTTGCGAGAGTCTGACAGTACCTCGCGAGTAGCAGATATTCTATTATTTTTGGCAGAAGGGCAAGGGAAAATCATGTCCACAGGAGGTACAGAAATTCCCAACCTACCGCACAGAGAATTGAGCAGCCTCAGCGGGCTGGCTAGGGAAACAGTAACCCGAGTGCTGAGCAAGCTGGAAAAAAAAGGAACAATTCAGCGCGAACGTGACGTTTTGTGCATTCCCGACCTACACGCCTTGGAGCGTCTGTTAGTCTAGAAGTATCAGAGATTGCTAATTTGAATCTAATTCAAAAGCACTCTCTGTTAACTAACTGATATTGATGATTTCCCGCTGGAGGTAAAGCTGTGAGTTTTAAGAAAATTTTCGCCGCCGTAGATGATTCTGAACTCGGCCACCGCGTCTTCAGTCAAGCTTTAGAATTAGCGCTGATCGATCGCGCCGAGATGATGCTATTTCACTGCGTTACTGTCAACTCCCTGGGCGAGACAGCAGTGCCAATTCCCGTAGATTTGGGGATGAATGTCGGGTTAATGGATCAAGCTTACCAAGCTCAACGTTTGCGGCTGGAAAGCGAGGTAAAACAGTCTGAAGTTTTGCTGAAAAATTACTGCGACGCCGCAGCCAAACAAGGATTGCAGGCGGAATTTGACTGCCAAATGGACGGCGATCCGGGGCACTGTGTCTGTGAATACGCCCAAAATTGGGGCGCTGATTTAATAGTATTGGGGAGGCGCGGCCGCACGGGGTTCACAGAAGCTTTCCTCGGCAGTGTGAGCAATTATGTGGTTCACCACGCATCTTGTTCGGTATTTGTAATTCAGGAAGTCAAAGCCCAAAAATGATCCGGCCCAAAATTTTCCTGAGAACATCAATCTAAAATAAGACTGGCGTTCTTACCTAAGCCCGGTTTCTGCGAGCAATATTAAATTTGGCGGCAAGGCATCGAAACAGTGAAACCGGGAATCAACCGTAGAGTGCGCAAGTCCCGTAAAATCTAAAATCTAAAATCTAAAATCGGATGAGTGATTTTGTGTCAGCAGATGCCGCGTCTAATTCGGGCAGTTCACCCAGTACCAATAATGAGCCGCAAACCGCCGCTTTTTCAGCAATGGCGGGCGATCGCCCAAATCCAGATCCGGGAACGCCAGCCGCTGGGGAAGCGCCTTTGAGGCTCGTAGAAACGGCATTTTTGGCAAGTACCGCTAGCTTGATTTGGCTGATCAATTATTACTTTCCGCTGGGCCCGTTGCTGCGGGTGTTTTTCCCGGTGCCCATTGCCCTAGTTTACCTGCGCTGGGGCAACAGAGCCGCTTGGATGTCAGCTTTGGTTTCCGGTTTGCTGCTGTCGGTACTCATGGGCCCGACGCGGAGCATTTTATACGTGATTCCTTTTGGAGTTATGGGAGTTGCGCTGGGAGGACTTTGGCGGCGCAAAGCGAGTTGGTCTTTGTCTGTTGCTGTGGGTGCGTTAATTGGTACTGTCGGCTTCTTTTTTAAGTTTTGGCTGCTGTCAGCTTTGGTGGGTCAAGATCTCTGGGTTTACGTAACCGCTCAGGTAACGGAGATTGTGGAATGGGTGTTTGTGAAGCTGGGCTGGCTGAGCGTGCCGAGTTTGAGCACTATTGGGGCGATCGCCGCCGGGATGATTTTGGTTAACAATATTGTCTATTTATTTGTAGTGCATTTAGTAGCTTTGCTGCTGCTCGATCGTTTGGGAAATGCGATTCCGCGGCCGCCGCGCTGGGTGCAAGTTTTAATCGATTATGAAGATTGACACTCCCCACCGATGAATCGGGGGGATTCTTCTCTCAGCGAGCCAACTTACCCTAGCAGGCCCCGGCCAACTAAGATAGAGGTCGATTCTCCAGAAGCGTTGCTTGCGTCGAGCGCAAAGGTTCCTGTGTGTCCCACAGTACCCAACCCTGAGTTGAGGATATTGATGCCAGCGTTGTGGTCGCGATCTAATGTACATCCACATTGACAAACGTGAGTTCTCGTAGACAAAGATTTCTTAACCACAACACCACATCTAGAGCATTGTTGCGACGTATAGGCAGGATTGACCGCAATCGTGATCCGTCCGAATACCCGCCCAAAATACTCTAACCAAACTCTAAATTGATACCAGCCCCCGTCACTAATGGACTTAGCCAGACAATGATTCTTAACCATGTTCTTAATCCGCAAATCTTCATAGACGACTACATCGTTAGATGTGATTACGCACCGCGCCAATTTGATGGCATGGTCTTTACGCTGTCTACTTATTTTGAGGTGAACTCGTCCTAATCTAACCCTAGCTTTACGTCTGTTACTAGAGCCTTTTACTTTGCGAGAAACGAGCCTTTGTGCCCGCTTCATCTTCTTCTCTCCTGTTCGATAGAACCGAGGATTTTCAACCTTAATTCCTAATGAATCGGTGTAGAAGCTCTCTAGTCCCACATCTAAACCAATGGTTTGATGAGTTGGCCCGATGACTTCATGGCGCTCAACAGACACACAAAATTGAACGTAGTAGCCGTCCGCTCTTTTTACCAATCGAACCCTTTTGATTTGATCGGGTTGGTAGAAGTTCAGATCTCGAGTCCCTTTCAACTTCAGCTTGCCTATCCCCTTTTTATCGGTGAAGACAATTGACTTTCTATCGAGAGCTAGTTTCCATCCCGACACTTTATATTCAACCGATCTATTATCTTTCTGGAACTGAGGAAAACCTTTCTTTCCAGATAGCTTACTCTTGCAGTTGTCGTAGAATCGGGAAATTGCCGACCAAGCGCGTTCGGTTGCCGCTTGACGGGCTGTTGAGTTGAGTTCATCTGCAAAAGGAAATTCCTTCGCTAGTATCGCGCTTTGCTTGCTCAGGTCGTACTTATTGGTCTTCGGATTGTCCATCCATTCTTCGGATGCACTTGTTCCGAATGAACTGCACAGTACGAATCGCGTCATCAATAGCTGCGAACTGCTTGGGTTTTCCGTAGGTTTTGAACTCAAAAACTAGCATTGGAACTTGATGTCTTACGCTGACCATTATAGCGCAAAAATAATGAATCGACAAGGAAAATCAAAAGATTGTAGGCGGAAGACAGCCTTACTCCGAGTTCATCCCCGTGATGCAACTCGCGGGGCTTTCCTCTCGTTTTCCGGTAATCGGAAGGAAGTTCGGCAACGAGCAATGTACGGGATGTAACGGATGTAACGAATTGACCGAAGATGGAATACTTGTCTACCAGCGTAGCTGAAGGAATGAAGGAAGAAGGAAGAAGGAAGAAAGATTTTGTAAGTGATTTAACTGATGGCTGTTGAGGGAAGGAAAAAAATAAAATTATCCGCTTTACCTCTTTCTGGTTTTTTCGGCAATTACCAATTCCCATTACCAATTCTCCATTACCAATTCCCCCTGACTACTGACTACTGACTAATGACGGCAGGACTAATGACTAATTATGATTCGTATTTATACAGAAATTGAACTCGGCCAGCGGTGGCTCGATCGCTATCGGGGACAGCAACCGATATTTGCCTGCGTGTTAGGATTCACTGCTACTGGCTTAATTCCGGGGATTTCCGCAGCAGGAGCAACCCCGCGCGATCGACAATTTACTTGTTTGGCCGATGCAGAATTTTTGTACAACGGCCCCCAACCGTCGCCGCAGTATCCTTTGCCGCCCCTAGAAGCCGGTGCCTCGCCGGTACTGATATCTCGCGCTGTAGTCGAAGCTTTGGAAATTCCCCTTTACCTGTTTAATGCAGGTTTGCCCCTCCCGCCTCCAGTACCTGCAATTGATTTGGGCGGCACTGCGGCAAAGTGTCTGATTTCTGGGAATGCTTTGGAACTCGAAACAGTCAAACATTTGCTGGAACAAGGGTTAATTTGGGGAGCTAAATTGGCGGCCCAAACTAATGGCAGCTATTTAATTTTAGGGGAGTGCGTAGTTGGGGGAACGACTACTGCTTTGGGCGTGTTAATGGGTTTGGGTATTGCGGCGGCGGGTAAGGTTAACAGTTCTCACCCTACCTGCAATCACGCTCAAAAATTGGCTGCGGTGACAGCGGGACTAAATAATGCTGGGTGGGAAATTGGCATAAAAAATAGCACTCCCCTGGATTTGGTGGCGGCGGTGGGCGATCCGATGCAGATAGCGGTGGCGGGAATGGCGATCGCCGCGAGTCGGAGTTGCGGGGTGCTCTTGGCTGGCGGCACGCAAATGCTGGCAGTGTACGCTTTGATGCAAGCATTAGCCCGGGAATACGATCTGTTATGGCGTCCCGAGCAAGTCGCGGTGGGGACTACGCGCTGGGTAGCCGAAGACCCCACAGGGGACACCGCAGGACTCGCTAAGGAGATCGGCGGTGTGCCTCTGTTGGCTGCACAGCTAAGTTTTGCTGGCTCTCGTTACCCGCAACTGCAAGCTTACGATCGCGGGTATGTGAAGGAGGGTGTCGGTGCCGGCTCGTGTGCGATCGCCAGCGGGCTAGCTGCTAATTGGACTCCTACTCAACTCCTCCAAGCTGTTGAAGCTTTAGCACGGCGCAGGTGCGAAATTAAACATTAAAACCGGGTTTTTCGTTTTCTGTGCGTCCCGGCATCCGAGGAATTAAATATGAAAAATTCAGATGTGCGATCGAGCTGCGAACCGGGTTTTGCTGCTCAACTAGCTTTGTTTTGGCTGAATAATTATATCATTTTCTGTAGCATTGCTGCTTGCAAATTTACACAATCTTCTACACAATATCTCGCTTTGATGCAGTATTCCTACTGTGAATTGTGCGAGACAAAAAACTCTCTGGAATGACTGTATAAGTAGACGAGCCGAAATCAACGCAACTTGTATTTTTTTTCTTGATTAATGCCCGATCGCCAGGAGCAATATTTAATTTGATCCGCCTACCTGTTGCGAGTGCATTCTTTTGGCGAGCAACTGTTCTTCCAAGGCAGCAATTCGATTGTAAGCGGCTGTTAGCTGAGCTGTGAGGCGTTGGATTTGAATCTCGGAACTCAGCTCTTTTTCCAGGCTTTGATAATTCTTGTCAAAGTAGCTGTCATCTAACAGTATGTCCTTGTGTTCGAGGATGCCGTCGTGACTGCTGTAGCTTTGATATGGCGAGGTTTTGTGATTTCCTAATGTTCCAGAGCGGTCGTCGCTCTGCTGCTGGGCCAGCTTCGCCTCCTTAGCGGACTCCAATAACTTTTCATTGAGGTTTTCTATTAGTTTGTACAAGGCATCGACTTGTTGGCTCAATACTGTAACTTGCTGGCGGAGCGCTTCCATACAATCATCCTCTGGATAGTAACTTATATCTTTACATATAAGGGAAATCTTTACATAACTGGGATTTATCACTAAATTATTTAATTTTTGAGGTAATTGTTGTGTTCCCAATCCTGACGGTAGATTTAGGGACTCAGCTTGAGGATTTTAGATTTTAGATTTTAGATTTTAGATTGTAGATTTGAGATTTTAGATTGGTCGGGACGCAGAAACCGGGTTCTTTCACCATCATACTTCCTGATAAGCTTGAATAAGAGTTAAGAAACCTAGTTTCTGAGAGTCGGAGCGCCCAGCGTCCTGTTATATTGACTTTGCAGTCGATTTTCCATTGTTCGATTTGAGATTTTACAGAGTTTTGGACGCAGAAACCGGGTTTTTGAGTTATTAAGCTGTCGCGGATTTAAAAGGGATTTTTCACTTCGGTTGTGGAAAAAGCGTCATCCAATGGCAGAGTGCAGCGCGATCGCTGTTGCGTTATATTAAAAAATGTAACACAGATAGAGTCGATCGCCCGCAAAGACCGGCGAAACAGGCACAAAAGGAACTTTTCGCAGAAAAATCAGGCGTTAAGTAGACGGGGGTTGTCGGTTCTGCAGCGCTCGATCGACAACGCAGAAGGTAGAATCAGCAAAACAGAGTCAGAGCGCACCAGAACCGAGTACAATGGCTTTGTGTTTGAAAAAGAAATAAGATAATTCGGCGCCAACTACCGGACTCGACAAACAATTATTTGCCGGGGTGCAGAACACAAAAAATCGATCGATATTTAGAAAAGCGGATTCACAGGTGAAACGAAGGTCTTTGCTATTGGGGGCCGCCACCCTAACTTTAAGTCAATTGGCGGCAGGGTGCGACTCGAAACCCACTCTCAAAATTCGATCGCTCAAAAACGGTATTCCGGCGCAACTGGTAAGCAAATTTAGCCGCGATTCAAAGCCGTCTGGGCTTTTGCAGGTAACGCAAGAAGCACAATTAAAAGAATTATTTGCCCTTTTGCAGCAGTGGAAACGGACACCCGAAGCCAAAAATCAAGCTGACTTGGTGATGTTGGGAGATTATTGGCTGACTTTGGCAATTCGGCAAAAATTGATTCAGCCGATCGATCCTGCTAAATTTGATAATTGGTCGAAATTGCCCGAAAGATGGCAAAAACTCGTCAGACGCAACGCTGACGGTCAATTAGACGCTAAAGGTAAAGTTTGGGCTGCACCTTACCGCTGGGGAAGTACGGTAATTGCCTATCGCATTGACAAATTTAAGGCTTTGGGGTGGACTCCGACAGATTGGAGTGACTTGTGGAAAGCCGAATTGCGCGATCGAATTTCTCTGCCGGATAGCGCTAGAGAAGTTATCGGTTTAACATTAAAAAAACTGGGAAAATCTTACAATACCCAGCAATTAGATAAAGTTCCAAACCTCAAAAAAGAACTCGCAAACCTGCACCGACAAGCTAAACTTTACAGTTCAGACGCTTACCTGCAACCGTTGATTTTAGGCGATACTTGGTTGGCCGTAGGTTCTTCTGGCGACTTGCTGCCGCTGCTGCAAACTCAAAACGATATTGCTGTAGTAATTCCCGCTTCTGGAACTGCAATTTGGACGGATTTGTGGGTGCAACCGGCCTCGGGAAAGCCAATTGCGTTAGGGGAAAAATGGATTAATTTTTGCTTGCAGCCTCAGATTGCGCCTCAATTATCTTTGCTGGCTAAGGCTAGTTCGCCGATAATTGTCGGTATGAAACCGGAGGATTTGCCGGCCGATGTTCGCGCTAATCCTTTGTTGTTGCCGGATGCTAAGATTCTTGCTGCTAGCGACTTTCTGCTGCCTTTCGGGGATGCGGGGATTCAGCAATATCGATCGATCTGGCAAGAAATTCGGCAAGTAGTGCAAAGCTAAAATGTAGGGTGCGTCAGTCACCAGCCCACAAGCGCCGAGAAAATCATCAAAACTGACGCACCTTTAACCGTAGGGTTCGTCAGTCACCAGTTGTACCTGTATGGTGCGTCAGCTCTTAGATTCTCAACTACTACTAAGGGTGAATTTTCAGGTAAACAAAAATCCTGACCTTTTTTGTGAGGCGTGTATCCTTGTGCTAAGGCATGGAGAATTACCTCACGTACCAGCACAGGCGTAATAGCTTGATAATCATCAGAAAAACCTGTCGTCAATTTCTGAGCAGGATTCTCATATAACTCTACGTACAAACCAATGCCGCAATCGTCGCGTGAAATAAGCCAACGATATTTTTCCCCGTTTATGGTGATACTACGTGAAGCTTTTTTAGGAAGTGCCATTTTTGGTCTGTTATTTTGTTAGCTAAAATGCACGGTGCGTCAGCTCTTGATTTATCCATTATTCATCAAATTACTCGCTGCTGGCGCACCCTACTAAAAGCCTTTGAGTTTGCCTCGAAGACCGGGATTTGACAGAGATTCTAAGCCTATTTTACAGCTTTGCCGATCGCCCTTGCACGAATAAACCGCCAAAGCCGTGCCTTGACGGTTGCAAACTTGCAGGTTGTAACCGTACTCGCTAGAAACCGCGCCGAAGCGGTTGACAAACTGATAGCGTTCCATATAATCGAGCAAACTCCACAGTTGGCGGTTGACGATGATGATTACCCAAGTGTTGCTGCGATCGACAAACCAGCGATCGAGCAACTTGCCGCCAAACTGTTTTTGAGCCAACCACAGACTCGGCGTGCTCTTTTCGGTTTGCGAAAGCGGCGGCGCCGGGAAATTCGCAGCGTTGCCAGTCGGGCAAACCGGCTGCTGGGAAAACCCCGCAGATTGTCCCCACAGCAATGCTTCTACGCACGTAAAACTGGCAATTAGGAACAAAAATAAACTTTTTGCCAAAATGCCGTGTTTGCGGCGGGAAACTTGATTTTCGTGGCGCAATTTGTGGTAATTCATCATATTATTTTAGATTTGCGATCGGGACTTACACAAAACCTCTATATTGGAACGCTTCAAAGAAGAAGAGTGGGCGGTTTACTCGTTACTAGGCGCTTTGCCTAGTAACGCAGATCCGGAGGAAGAGCCTCCATGTTTCCAAGCGAGGCTCTTCCTCTAGATTTAGGTTCCTTTCGCGCTTAGCTAAAGGAACCAGTTAATTTTATTATTCTTGAGTCGGCGTCCGGCGGACATTGTTTGTATAGTAGCGGTTTCAACCGCCGACTCTTCTTGCTGCTCTTTTGTCATGCCGGTGCCCGTGTCCCTCACTCGGAAAACTAAATATTCTGCATCCAAAATCAACTTTTGAGCAACTCGCGGTTGATAGCTTGTAAAAGTATAGTCATTTATTACATGACACGGGAGGCGTTGAGTCCCTCCCCTTTCGCTTTCACTTCGAGCGGATTAACCCGCCTAGGCTGAACTACGCAGCTCTCTATCCCATCGCACAAGGCATTTGGGATTGCTTTTCTCAAGATATTGTAAGACCCATTAACATCGGCATTGATTAATCGACCCTCCGATGTTTTGTATAATCCTCTTTTAATTCGTTTGCCACTAAACTTGACATCAAAGACGCCATTCTTCCCGTAAACAGGAATCGGGTCTAAATTTAGGAAACTGGATTGAGAAGTATATGATTCTTCCTGTACCATCACTCTTATTCCCACCAATGCAGCTTTATATTCCAACATCTCAATCAATCGAGCATGAGGAACTGTTACAAAGTTCTGATTAGTTTGTTTCCCCAAATTCATCTCGTTTTTCCATTGTACATTTTTACCAATTACCAGAGTCCCAATCTTTCGGGAGCTTAAAATATTGATGATGGAACGACTAGAGCAGTGCAAGTAATTATCGATTTTCTGGTTGCGACAACGAGTTAGGCGCTGAATTCTACAGGATGTTTTGCGACTCCCTTTCAATCGAGATTGTAGATGTGCTTTACGCTTGTTGTAGAATTGATTAATTGATTTCAGTGGTCGCCCGTTAATCAGTAAAGGGACAAACCCCGGCTGATTTGAAGTTAGCGCCATTAAATTATTCAATCCTAAATCTATACTAGCTACTAATTCTTTTTGGTTTTCATTGATGGTGGACTCCGGTTCATCATAAATTACCTCAATTACATAGGAATCGCATTTGGGAACCAATCTAACTTGACAAAGTTTCTCTGGTTTTACCTGGGTTTTAATTAAAATATTAGTCCCTGAAAGCTGGATAATTCCTTTCTTGAGTTGCTTGCTACTAATCGCCTGAATCGTATAGACGAGAATATTCCGACCCTTTACTTTATCTTTGTACTTCGGTAACTTCGGGCGGCCAGTAAATTTCCTCGGCTCATTTTTGTAAGCTTTGACTGCTTCAAAAAAAGATTGCCAATTCTTGTCCAATTTCATCAATATTTGTTGACTTACTTTCGCTGGTAACGCCTTATATGTTTGATGAGATTTCATCAACTGATCCATTTTGTTGTAATTGAGATATCCCCATCCGTATACGAAGTTTTGGCGAATAACGTAGTTAGCGGCGTTGTAAAGATTTTTGGATTGAAAGGCTAATTGATCGATCGGGGCGAAACGATGTTCTGTGGATTTAATGATGTGTCTCTCTGCTAGTTGCATTCAGACTCTCCCTTTTTTGACGAGCGCAATAATTCTCTCAGTTCACCGTCCTGACTATATCATACTACCATTGCTTACTACTGCTTACAATCTTAATGAAGTTTTATAATACTTATTTTTTAACTGCTTCACATTTTTTTCAATCCCACAACCGCCTGCGGGCTTTGCCGCCCAGTCGCTGGTGAGTATCTTTGAGCAAAGCTGGGATGTCTAACTCTTCGGGACACCTGGGCAAACATTCGCCGCAATCGGTGCAGCGGTTGCCTTTGCTGCCGGGAAACCAATGTCCGGCATTTTCAAACATCGCATAGCGGTATTTGCCAAAGTCAGTCATGTCGCACCCGACGGCGAGATTTCGCAGCCGCAATACTTCGGGAATGTTGATGTTTTCCGGGCAAGGCAAACAGGCATAGCACTGGCTGCATTTGTCGGTTTTCAAACGATCGGCAATCACCGATTCTAGCCTCACAAACGCAGCGATTTCGGCGTTGGTGAGGGGAAAGTCGCGATCGGCATATTTCAGAGGTTGCTCTAATTCTGTCGGATTTGCAGCCCCCACACTCAGAGTCCCAATCCTGGCATCGCTCAGTAAAAACCGATAGTTCAACTCTAAAGGCGAGAAAGGCGAGCACAATTGTGCCAGAGTTTCCGGGGGCGTGTAGAGTTGCCCTCCTTTGTCTGCCGGGGAAATGATAAAAACGCCCATATCTTTGTCTTTGGCGAGTTCAATTGCCGGGGCGTTGCGCTGAAAAAAATAGTAATAATGCAGATTGACAAATTCAAATAAATCTGTATTTATAGCAGCCAAAATCAGATCCAGAGGCCCGTGAGTCGAAAAACCGACGTGGCGAATGCGACCGTCAGCGAGGGCTTTTTGTACAGTTTCCATGCAGCCTGTGGGCGATCGCACCCAAGCCAAATGTTCCCAAGTATTCAAACCGTGAATTGCCAGACAATCGATATAGTCTAAATTCAGGCGCTTGAGAGATGAGTCGATGCAGCGTTCCGTTGCAGCAGCATCATCCGTTGGGGGGATTTTCGTAGTGACGTGGAAGCGCGATCGACCGACAGGCAACCCAGCTAGGGCCGCACCGAGATATTCCTCGCTGCAACCGTAACCCGCCGCCGTTTCCAGGTGATTGATTCCCTGAGACACCGCCTGCCGTACAGTCTGGCCGGCAGTTTCCTCAGAAGCCAAATAGCGCATGGTTCCCAAGGAAAATACGGACAGGTACAACTCCGTTTTGCCAAACCGTCGATAGCGCATAAATGTTACGACGAAGTTTCGCCCTGGCCCAAGCCGCTTCTCTTAATCAAATCCTCTGGACGGAGGTTTGAGATAAATTCGCGAAAGGCCCGGCGTTCGGCCTCATCAGCATCTCGATCGACCGGTATGGAAGCATCGGCGACGACTTCTTCCATCACCCAGATGGGGGTATTCGTGCGCAGTGCTAGGGCGATCGCGTCGCTGGGTCGGGCATCGATCTCTTTTTTCACTTCACCCTGACGGACGATCAGGACAGCATAGAACGTGTTATCTTGCAGCGAGTGAATCACTATGCGCTCCAAGGTAATACTCCAGGCCTCTAAGAAAGTGACCATCAGATCGTGAGTTAAAGGTCGAGGAGGCTTGTGGCCTTCTAGAGCGCTAATAATAGCCTTTGCCTGCTCCTGACCGATATAAATAGGCAAAGCGCGTCGCTCAGTAGCGTCTCTCAATAGGACAATAGGGCTGCGCGTGGCTGCATCTAAGGCAATTCCAGCGACTTTCATTTCAATCATTCGATCGGCCTCATAGAATTAAGACACTGCAAGGCGGTAGAGAACTGGGACATAATAGATGACCTAAATCCAGTATGACTCGATCTTCGCCTGAATCTGCAACCGATCGCCGTCAGTCGATTTGAGATTTTCGGATTTGGGATTTTCGATTCAAGGAGGGGGGGAGATGGGGACGGCAAAAGCTGATGTGTTTGGTTTGTTTGTGTCTCTGGTTTGATTTAAATAAGCGATCGACTACGAAAAAATAACTATGTTCACAGGACTGATTCAATCTCTCGGAAAGCTGAAGTCGCTAGGCAACGATTACTTCCAAATTTCCTGCACCTCAAGCAACTCCTATCAAATTTTACAAGATTTAGCCATTGGCGACAGCGTAGCAGTCGATGGAGTTTGTTTGACAGTGGTGGAAGTTCTGCCCCAAGGTTTTGTCGCCATCGCTTCCCCGGAAACCTTGCGCCGCACTACTTTAGGAGCATTCCCCGATGCTTGGGCGAACCTAGAAACCTCCCTGCGCGCCGGTAGCAAATTGGGCGGACATTTCGTGACGGGACACGTAGATGCGATCGGCGCTTTAGCCGCATCAACCCAAACCGCCAACGCCTGGGAGATGCGGTTTACAGCCCCACCAGCAGCCAATTCGGGATGGCAGCGTCAAATCGCGCCATACATCGTTTCCAAAGGCAGCATCGCCGTCAACGGCATCAGCCTCACTGTGGCAGATTGCGATGCAGACGGAAATTGGTTTGAAGTAGCCGTAATTCCGCACAGTTTTTCCGAGACAAACCTCAGCTATTTGCAGCCAGGAAGTTTAGTTAATTTAGAAGCAGATATACTCGGCAAATACGTAGCAAAATTTCTCCGCAGCGGCCGGGAAGCGCATCCCGAACCATGGGAAGAAACCCCCGCCATCAACAGTTTGGGAACAATTACACCCGAATTCTTAGCCGAACACGGATTTATGTAATCATAAATTGGTTAGTAGTAAGGACTTCAGTCCTCTCTTTTCCCTAAATTGTTTCGCAGAATCGGACTTCAGTCCCCTTTTTTCCCTAAATTGGTTTGATCGTTCGGACTTGGGTCCTCTCTTTTGAGAGGACTAAAGTCCCATGCTGCGAACCTGATAACGGTTATTTTAAGGAACTTCGTGAAATTTCTCAACAAAAATGTTTTTTTCCCAAAACAATCCCGCCGCAATTCCCGCCTGAGAAACTAAAAACAATCCTGCAATTAATAGCCTTTGAATACCCGATCCCTGGGAAAATGGATAAGTTAGCAAATTCAGATAAAATGACCGAGGTTGCAGTTTCCCCTTAACCCCCTGTTTCGAGATAATTTCCTGAAACAAAAAAGCACCTCTGCCGTAATTGAATTGCTGCTGCCAAAATTGGCCCAGAGTTAGTGCGTGGGAGTGATAGACTGTAACTTCGGGAGCGTAGACCGCGCGCCCTCCCAAATTGAGCCAGCGAAAGCAAAATTCCCGGTCTTCTCCAGCCGCTAGCGAAAAACTCGTGTCAAACCCGCCGATTTTTTGGAAAGCCTCAGCGGGAAGGGCAAAATTGTTAGAAGTGAAAAATTGCGCGCGATCGCCAATAGCATTGTAATAACTGTAAAGGTAATCGATCAGTTGCTGGCTCGCAGTAGAATAGATGTTATCCGGCAGCGCGTTGACAGTTCGACCTCCGATTAAGCAGTCTGGTGTTTCCACAAATCGCTTTTCCAGATTTTGCAGCCAATCTGCCGCCACAGTACAGTCATCGTCTGTAAACACTAAAAATTTGCCCTCGGCTGCAAAAGCTCCAGTATTTCGCGCCGTTGCCGGGCCAGAGTTGGGTTGTGTCAAAAGTGCCAGATTTAGCTGATGAAGAAAAAGGGAAATTGTACTTTCTACAGATATTTCGGTGCTGTCGTTGACGACAATCACTTGAAACTTATCGCGCGGATATTCCTGTTCAACAAAAGACTGAAGACAGGCCGCTAATTTCTCGGGGCGATTGTAAGTCGGAACAATAATTGAAAATAGAGTTTTAGCTGCGTTCATGATAACTCATATATTTTATATTTTTAAGCGATACAGCACCGACTCGGTATTAAAATCTTTGCCGAAAACTGGTTGCAGCGGGCCCTGGGGACTTGTCAGCCAAGATAAAGCTTGTCTTGTGTATTCGTCTGTCTCAGTCAGGGGCCCGAATCCCACAGTCCTAATATTATTTTTGTGGAGGTTGTCAATCCATGCCGGAAGTCGATCGGCTCTAAAAGGCACGTATAAAACTTGTCTGTCCAAATTTCTCCCGTAAAACAGGTAGCTGCGGGAACTTAAAAAGAAGCCGATTCTTTCATCGGGTACTGTATTTTTATCAATATACTCGTAAATGCCGCGATATAGTTGGGCGCGAGCAACATCTCGCTTTTCCCTCGCCACCCAACTAGCACTTACCATCAATGCTATGCAGACACAAATTATCATTATGTAACTCGATTTTTTCAGGCTGGCGAGTAGATTTTTCAAGCCAATTAAACTGGGATTGCGCTTAAATATAATCCCAGCAAGCAGCAGCAATCCCATATAAAGTAACGGGTATATTCCTAAATCTCGCAAACTGGGAGCTAATATTTTCATCACAACATTGATGGCTGACGCGAGATTAGATTTAAACCTGTCAATCAACAAACTCCCCCAAACAATACTGTTTCCTGTAAAAGAAGCATTTTTAATGAGGTCGAAAATTGTGTTGCTAATAATGCCGGAAATACTGCCAACTAAAACAACTGCCACAATAACTTGATTGCGAGTTTTGAGCCGAGTTGCTGTAGCTGCGGCTGCGATGCCCAGCAAGCTTAAAAAGGGAAATCCGTATCTGAGATTGAAACCGAGTAAAGGGCTGAGTTGACCGATCGACTCTCCGGCAGTACCGGAGGTGTAAGGTGTAATGAGATACAGAATTCCGGTGCTGAGTAGAACTACAATTAAGATGATATTATTTTGATTGATTGTTCTGGTTTTACCTTGGAGCAAGGCCAGAGGTGCTGCTAATACCTGAAGTGCGATCGCCAGAAATGGCAGTTGCAATCTAATGATGATTTGCAAGCCGAGAGTTTGCCAGTGGGAAATATTGCTGGGATTAAATTGAGCTGCTAAGGTGCTTTGCCACATCTTGGAAAGTGGCGAAGCTGGCGCCGCAGGTATGGTAGGTGTGGGCTGCTGTACCGGAGGTGTTGGCGATGACTTTATTGTCGGTTTTGGCGACGGTACTGGAGGTTTTGGTGCAGGTACGGGAGAGGGTAAGGGAACAGGCTGTAAGGGAATGTTAATATCGCGGGCATCACCGACAGGATAATTGATGTGCAGCAAGTTTCTCGCATACCAAAAACCTCCTAAAAGCAAGCAACAAAGTATGCCGCACAGCAAGACGGGTTTGATAAAGTGGCGAATTCTAAAATGAGCTGGTGTAGATTTTTTATTAACCGCGAATCTTTTAATTTCTAATATTGCTAATCCTCCTAAAAGTGAGGCTGCATAGACTATTCCGGTGATTTTAATTCCGGCTAGCATTCCTGCGGTTGCCAAAAATAGGGAGAGATCGGATTGCGATCGGCTGCTGTGATAGGATAAACCTAGATACAAACCGACTGTAAATATGGCAGCTAGCGGTAAGTCGGGGTGAATGGTGTTAACTTGGTTGAGCATCATCGGTACTGTTAATACTAAAGATGCTGCTGCCATGCCGTGAATGCGGCTTGCTCCAAATTTTACGCTCAATAGATAGACTGCTATTCCCTCAAGTATCCAGGCAATTAGCAGGGGAAAAGCTGTGAGAAAATCTTCTCGGAAGGGGAGCAAACACAAAGCAGACAAAACGTGCCAATTGTAGGGATATACTCGTGCTTGCTCGTGATCGAAAATCCAATTTCCGGCGGCATCTAATAATGTAAATGAATGGGTTTGATACCATCGGGCGATCGCAGGCAGGTGAAACCACAATGAGTCATAATTGGTTGTGGGTTTGGTTGCTATAGTTTCCCACATCACAAATCCTGCAAAAGCGGCGGCACCAATAATTAGATATTCGGATTGGCCCAGAGGTTGCTTGAGTTGGGGAATCTGCCACTGCGAGAAGGTAAAAGCTCTGTTGTTTTTGGCATAAATCACGATTAAGCCGATCGCACAAATCAGAATTTCTGCTATAATGACCGCAGAAAGATTTAGGCGATCGACACTTCCTAAAATCAAGCCGGTACAAACTTGTGCAATACTCCATCCGGTCAAAAGTACGAGGAGAAAATGGGGAAATGAATAGTTACTGTTTTCCTTCAGATTCTCGAATGCCAGGGACAAGTTTAGGGGAATCGGGCCGACTACAATAATCAGAAATAAAATTAATTCCCACAAATGCTGCGCTATTAGCATAAGCTACAAGTTACCAATTATTATGGGCTTTTCCTTGTTACCAGGAAGAGCCTGATAACGATAAATCCATCGGATCGGGACTTACGCAAAAAGTGCTTTGACGCGCTACGGCGGAGCGCTATCGGGAGAGGACTAAAGTCCGCACGATCAAACCTATTTGATTGTTTGTAGCGAGGACTTTAGTCCTTATAAAACAATACGCTTGGGCCCGAGTCCGATCCCCCCTAACCCCCCTCCCGGGGGGACAAGAACTCGATCGACAGTCAACCCCTACTCCCCTTGGTTCGGGGGAGTAGGGGGTATGCGAGGGGGATCTCCGGGCAAGAAACAGTGTTAACTCAAGCGTATTGCCTTATAAAAAACCTATCTGCTAGCTTGCTTCTGAGTTTTGGGTTTGACAGCTTCGGGAGCTTTGATCTTAGAAATGTCAGGTTTTAGCAGCTCTGGGAATGGCGGCTGGAGGTTGTGAACTTCGATGTCCATTCCCAACGGCAGAGGTGGAAGCTGGGGCAAATCGTTTTCCAAATCCTTGAGTCCCCTAGCGCTTTGTGTTTCGACGATTTTCGGCATTTGGGGTATTTTGGCAGTTTCCAAAGTGCCGATCATTCTTGCTACAGCGAATTCTAGCTGAGCGCCTGGGTCGATCGCCACCCAACCCTGGTCAGTCATTTGCCGGATCTCGAAGTGGAGGTGAGGCCCTGTAGACATTCCCGTACTGCCGACGCGCCCGATCGTATCTCCCTGTTTCACAAACTCTCCGGGTTTGACAAACAGTTCCGAAAGGTGTCCGTAGAGAGTTTCTTGAGACTGTTTGTTGTGGTTGAGAACCACCGTCAAACCGTAGCCGCCCAACCAATCGGCGATCGCGACTTGACCCGCATAGGCGGCCAGTACGGGCGTTCCCATCGGGGCCCCCAAGTCAGTTCCGGTGTGAAACCTGCCGTAGCCCATAACCGGATGAGTCCGCCACCCAAAGGGCGAGGTAATTTCCGCAGCTATAGATAGCGGAAACAGCAGGCTGGTGTTGCCATTTCCGGGCAAGCCTGGGGGACGCGGCGTGAGATTGTAGTATGCAAAACCTGTATTGCTGCCGCTGCTGACACTAATCGCACCGACTTGCACCGGCCCGAGTCCCATGCTGGGTTCGGGAGGGCCGCTGGCGTAGGATGCAGCGTTAACGGAGTATCCAGCGTCTGCCGAGTATCCGGCGTCTGCCGAGTAGCCGGCGTCTGCCGAGTAGCCGGCGTCTGCTGAGTATCCGGCGTCTGCCGAGTATCCCGGGGGCGTGTAAGCAGATTCCGGCGGGTTTCCCGAACCCCAAAGCTGGTTGCCTATTTGTTGAACGGCTTGACCGACTTGACTGACAGGATTCCCGCTATTATTTCCGGCGACTGTTCCCCGAACATTGCGCGGAATGCTCCCGGGAACATTGCCCGGAATGTTCCCGGGCAAATTGCGAGGTGGTGGGGGTGCAATATAGGAGTTGCCTGCGATCGGAGTTTCCGGCCTGTAGTTGGGTTCTTCTGCGATCGGAGTTTCCGGGCTGTAGCTGGGAGGGGCTGCTTCTGCCGTCACCGGCTCGGAAACAGCAGGAGGTGCGCACAAACCGCCAACTCCTTGCCCTGATGATAGGGAATCTTCGCAGCCGGTCGATCGCTCTGCAAACTCGATTGTTGTCGGCGCTTCGTACTCGCTGGTAGCGCCAACGCTGTAGTCTGTTTGGTCGCTGGCAGCGTGGGCTGGGTTAACTGGCGCTTCAAAAGGTGGCTCCTGGGCCGTTGCTTCTGGCAGGGGAATCAGCGCGGGCTCGGGCAGATAATATTGGGCCGGAGGTTGTTCGGTGACGTAATCTGGCTCGGGCGGCGCAACTTCTGCCTGGGGTGCAGGATCTGGTTCTGGCTGCACTTCGCTGACTGCGGGTTCCGGGGGCGCCATAGGAGCTTCAAATAGTGGCTGGAGGTCTGCGGCGCCGGGGACGGCTTGTTCTGCTGCTGGCGGAGTTTCGGTTTGGGCCCAAACTATGCCTTTGCTCAGCAGTCCCAGACTGGCAAGGCAACCCAGTCCCACCAGCAGTGAGCGATCGGACAAAAGGCGCGATCGAGTCCGGGCGCCTGTGGGGTGATTTTTTTGCTGTTTGGTGTTCAAAGGGGCTGTTATTTGCTTGTCTGGAACTGGTTTCACGATTTTTTTTCCCAACTCAACAGGGGGCGCAAGGAGATTAGTCGATTTTAGATTTTAGATTTTAGATTTTAGATTTGCTCGCAGCTTTGAATCTGGGAGATTGAACTTCGATCTAAATTTTTGGGCTACTCGCGACATCCGTCGGAAAGCAAGTATCTGTTTTTTGGCGGGGTCTGGATCGAATGTATGGCAATCCTGATCTTTAATACAGACTTAACTGATTTTACCGGGCTTGAGGCAATTTTTTTGCGTCGAACCAGCTCGAATGCTGCTGCGTCGATTCGCGATCGATACCCTGGTTTTTTCGATCCCGATTGCACTGGCCGGCTCCGCCTGTGACGGCCACACTGATAATAGCGCTTTGGCGTTCGTGTCTGTTAATTAAGCTCCCATCTCCCCATCTCCCCATCTCCCCATCTCCCCATCTTTTTACCCTCCGAGCGCTGCCGAGCGGGCCCATCTCCCCCTCTCTCGGTTCTCCAAAATTTCGGCGCCGTCTGCCGGAGTTAACCGCCTCCTTCATCCTGATTTTTTGATTAAAACCGATCGTCCATTTAAACTTAGTTGACAAAATTTTTGATTGTTTAGAATACAAGCTAAATGATGCGCTTGGGGAAGGATAAGTTTCATGACTGTAGCTGGCGATCGCTTGACAAATTTGCCCGACTCTGTAGGCGCCGGACAACCTGAGGGTATCAGTTGGCAGTGGCAGAACTCCGAAGGATTGCCATATCTGACTTGCAGCTTGCTCGACCGGTGGTCTCACGGCTTTTTTACTCGCGATTTCTCGCCGCGCGGCCCGATCGAGCTGACGGAAGTTCTCGCCCCCGGCTCTGGGGTTTACCGTCTCCAACAGATACACGGCAATGCGGTACTCAACACCAGTCAGTTGTCCCCGGTTGTGGCTGCAGGCCCGTCCACCGCTGCCCCAACCTATGCGGAGGCGGATGGTTTGGTAGCCTCGCGGGATTTGGAGGCGCTTTGGGTTTGCTCGGCTGACTGCGTGCCGGTGCTGATTGCTGACAGCGGTACGGGACTCGTCGCGGCAGTTCACGCGGGTTGGCGCGGGACTGCTGCTAAGATATTACCAGAGGCGATCGCTCAACTTGTGGCGCAAGGCAGTCAATTAGAAAATCTGAAGATTGCTATGGGGCCGGCGATCGCTGGAGAGGTTTACCAGGTATCTGTGGAAGTGGCAGCCCAATTGGGAGCCGCGATTGCTCCTAAGAGTGCCGTTAGTGCAACAGCCGACGGCATTCTGGAATTTTTACGCCAACTACCCCAAACGCCTGTGTTGACCGATCCAGAACCGGGAAAAGTACGGTTGGATGTTCGCCTCTGCAATGCTCTGCAATTGCAACAGTTGGGAATCGATCTTTCTCAAGTGGCGATCGCTCCTTTCTGTACTTATTCTGACTCGGCTCGCTTTTTTTCCTACCGCCGCGATCGACTAAAAAAAATCCAGTGGTCGGGAATTGTAAGCGCCTGCGGGACAAGTTCCTGCTGAAGGCATTCGGCACCAGGTAAAAATTTAGACGGCAAAGGTAAAAATAAACATCTTTGGATTCATGATTTTTTATTTCCGAATGCCTTCGGCCTTCTACCTTTTACCTTCGCAAGGTTTGCTGGTTCCTGTATTAAAGCACTAAAAACTAGCAGCAAAACTTTTGGGAAAGCGGCAGACAAGCCCCGCCCCGCTTTCCTCTCTTGTTAAGATTGCCCTATAACGAGAGTCTTCAGCGGGTTATTACCATGAGTGAGCCAACTCCCTATCAACTGCTTGAAGTCGATGAAGATGCTTCCTTTGATGAAGTGCAAGAGGCCCGCACCCGTCTAGCCGAGCAGTACAGCGGCGACAAGAAACGTTTGGAATCGATCGAAGTTGCTTACGACGCGATCCTCATGGATCGCCTGCGGCAGCGACAGGAAGGTAAAATTAAAGTGCCCGAACGCATCCGCTTTCCCGAGCGGCTGACTCCCGCACCCGCCAGCTTTGCTCCGTCTCCTCCGTCGGGGGGCCCTGCTTGGTTGCAGCGCCTGATCGATACTCCTAGCCGATCGGACATTTTGTGGCCGGCTGGAGTTTATGTGGGGTTAGGCGGACTCAGTATTTATCCGGCGGCTAATGATTCTTTACTACAGTTGACTCTGGCTCTTGGGGTCGGCTCTTGTCTTTATTTTGTTAATCGCAAGGAACAAAAATTTGGTCGGGCTGTGCTGCTGACTGTGGCGGGCTTGGTTATAGGCTTGGTGCTGGGAGGCCTTTTGGGCCCTTTGCTCAGTACGGCATTTATCACAACAGAGAAATTTATCGCTTTGTTTACGTTTTTAATTCTGTGGCTGGTCAGCAGTTTTCTGCGATAGTCAGTTGTCAGTTGACCTGTGACAGTTGGCAGTTGACAGTTGGCAGTTGTTAATTATTGTTATTGGTTAATTGTTATTGGTTGGTTCGTAGCTCTTAGGTGTTAGTAGTTAGTTGATTGTTACCAATTACCAATTACCAATTAACAATAACTAATGACTGTTGACGGTTGAGTAATGATTGACAACTGACAACTGACAACTGACAACTGACAACTGACTAATGACTACCTAAAATAATCTCAACTGCTTCGCTCAAATTATTGGCAATTAAATCCGGTTGGTGCATTTCTAGTTGGGTGCGATCGCGAATTCCGCACAAAACACCAATTACCTTGACACCGTGCGTTTTTGCTGCTATAATATCCGCCTCGGTATCCCCCACCATCCAAAGGTCAGAAGCCGGCGGCAGTTCGGCCAGAGCTCTTGCCATCAGCAGGGGCTTATCTTTAACATCCCCAGTTTTGACGTAATCGTTGGGGAGGCAATAGCGGCGGTTTTCGGGGAAAAATTGCCCTAAATTGCAGCGGTTGAAAGCTTCGTCTAGTTCCCTGACGCGGCGCATGGTCATCACCGCTAAGTCTACTCCAGCGCGCTGCACCTTCTCCAAGGTTTCCACAGCGCCCTGAGCCGGTTTATCGTAAATCAGGTAAGGGAGCGTGTGGACAGTTTGACGGCGTTTCTGGGCAAATTCGACGGCTTGGGCTGCGTCTAATCCTGAGAGGATGCCGATTTCGGTTTCGGGAACCCGTGTCCGCTTCATGTCCCAAAACTCGGTTTTTGGGATCTCGCGGACTGCTTGGCCCTGACGCTGAGTCTCGGCCAGACACTGCTGGTAAACTCGGTAATAGCGATCGGACACATCCACGATCGGGCCGTCAAAGTCGGTGATAAGTCTCAGCATTGAGCAGAGTATTTTTAAGATTTTCTACAAATTGTTTGATATTATATCACTTCCAGGTAAGAGCTTCTTTACAAAACTTGACACAATTACCCAGGGGAGGTAAGGTCTATAGGAATGGTGCTAATTAAAGGCAACAGTTGAATTACACTGTGCCCATCCTCAACTGTAGCGGTTGTCACCAAGATCGGGGAATCTACAATTTAAAATGTGCTGCACAAATACAGTCAACCGCTACGTATTGTTAATAAATCCAAGCCTAAATCGAGGCTGGTTTTGACGGCGCTTGCTCACAAAAAAAATTGGTCAAATTATTAATATTTTGCCCTTTTTTAAAGAGGGAAAAAAACAGCTTGCAGAAAAATTTATTGTGTCGATAAATTAGCCAGCGGTAACAGTTGCTGGCCTCCCCCAGTATCAAAATTCCCATGAGAAATAGCAGCGAAACAACAACTAACTTTATCTGCTAACCATTGAGTGTGATGCTCTACAATAACGAGATGCTTCCAACATTATGTTTAGAGAGCAGCCAGAGAAGTATTAATATTCTTCTTTATAAGCTGTTATCATTACGCAGGCTTGAATACCTCGTAGTCGATCGGAAACTTAAGATTCAAGAAATATCTTTGAACGTGCAAGATTTTGCCGACATTCCCGAGGAAGTAGGCAAAGGAAAAGATGTGCGCGATAGTTTTCCCGAACTGATCGGAATTGAAGGAATCCTTGAAGATATTATAGAAGAACGAGAGCAGGACTTTCAGTTAAAATCCCTTACCCGAGTTCTCAAAGACGGGTCTTATTTGTATCTAAACTTGTACATTTTTGGTTTTACAGAAGCAGCAAATGGAGAGAAATTGATTATTTTATGCGAAGATGTGACAGATAGGATTGCAGCTCAGCAAAGCATGGTTCAGGCAGCCAACGAAAACAGTATTAAAGTCGATAACTTAGCTGCGGCTAGCCATTATATAGACAAAATTATTAACTCGCTAGGCGATGTTTTGTTAGTAACAGCAACATCGGGAAAAATTAAAAAAGTGAATCTAGCTGCACAGCAATTATTTGGATATACCGAATCGGAATTAATCGGCAAACCCATATCCATGATTACGGCTGACGAGGAATTGTTGCGCCAAGTCAGCCAGCTACCTCCGGCACTTAAAAGCGAATCTTGGCATCAAGTAAAAGTAGTTTGCCAAACGAAAATAGGTTTAAAGCTGATTCTCGCGTTTTCCTGCTCTACTTTCGAGACCAGCATAGAAAGCAAGTATGCAGACAGCGATACCATACAAGATTTTGTTTATATCGGCCGAGACATTACCGAGCAACAGCGCACAAAAAATCGTCAAAAAGCACAGTATGCTGTGACTCACATCCTGTCAGAATCAAGTTCTCTAGAAATGGCAACTCCGAAAATTATCCAAGCTATTTGCGAAAGTTTTGGGTGGGATATTGGCGAACTTTGGACGGCGGCTTCAGGGGAGAAAGAAACGAGATTTGGTGCCCAAAAACAATGCGAAAACCAGTCGCTTTTGTGCCTGCCGCTCTGCTGTCCGATCGAGGAAACTCCGCCCTTGCGGCGGGTGGGAGTTTGGCCGGTAGTCAGGGAAGTTAGCGAGTTTGCCGAAAACGACCAGCAGATTATTTTTGCTCCGGGTGCGGGTTTGCCGGGAGCTGTTTGGCGCAGCGGTTCTGGGCAGTGGATTACTGATATTGTGGGCGATCGCAATTTCCTGCGATCGCGCTTGGCCGAGGAAGCCGGACTGCGATCGGGATTCGGTTTCCCCATTCACGCTAGCGGTCAAATTGCGGGAGTAATGACTTTTTTTTCCCGGGAAGAACTGCCGCCGGATGAAGATTTGCTGCAAATGATGGCTGCTGTCGGTTCTCAATTAGGGCAGTTTGTCAAGCGCAAATATGCGGAGCAAGAATTGCAAGAAGCTGAAGCTTCGATCAGAATGTTATACGAACAGGAAAAACAGCAAAGTGAAAAATTGGCTCAGCAAAATTTAGCATTAGAACAAGCCAAATTAGAATTAGAAGCTGCTAACAGGGAATTGCAGCGACTCGCTTCGGTGGACGGATTGACTCAAATTCCCAACCGCCGCTGTTTTGACCAAACATTGAAGTTAGAATGGAAGCGGATGGAGCGAGAAAAAGAGCCGCTGTCTTTAATTTTGTGCGATATCGATTTTTTCAAACTTTACAACGATCGTTACGGGCATCAAGGAGGTGACGAATGTTTAAAACAAGTGGCCCAGATTTTAGCTCGCAACGCGAGGCGCGCGGGAGATTTAGCCGCCCGCTACGGTGGCGAAGAATTTGCGCTAATTTTGTCGCAGACTGATATGAAAGGAGCAATGCGGGTAGCTGAATCTATTCGCAGCGATTTGAAAGCTGCGGCAATTTGTCACGCTGCTTCCAAGGTAAGTAAGTTTATAACTCTGAGTATGGGCGCCGCTACTGCTGTGGCTGCTGCTGGTTTATCGATTGAGGGATTAATTGGAGAGGCCGATCGAGCGCTGTATCGAGCTAAACTAGAAGGGCGCGATCGCATAGTTTGCCTAGACTCTAAAATAGAATTTGAGGGCCCGAAAGGAGTATTTTCTGATGATTGTGAGAGAAGCTAAAATCGCTGATGCACCTGCAATTGCACAGGTTAATGTAGATACTTGGCGGACAGCTTACCGAAACATCGTACCCGCAGATTACCTCGCCAAGCTGTCCTATGAAAAACGAGAAAGCAATTGGCAAGAAATCCTGTCAAACGTCAAAAATACTGGGGATTATGTCTGCGTTGCTGAGAATGACTCGGGACAAATTGTGGGTTTTGCTGCGGGCGGTTGCGAGCGCACAGGCAAATATGTTTATCGAGGAGAATTATTTGCCCTCTATATTTTGGAGGAATATCAGCGTCAAGGAATTGGACGGCAACTCGTG
Source organism: Microcoleus sp. ARI1-B5 (assembly GCF_036705795.1). Lineage (NCBI taxonomy): Bacteria > Bacillati > Cyanobacteriota > Cyanophyceae > Oscillatoriales > Microcoleaceae > Microcoleus > Microcoleus sp. ARI1-B5. The sequence continues at coordinate 18,219 of NZ_JAUBVK010000047.1, read as the reverse complement.
CGAGCGATTGCCACAAAATTGGCTGAATTAGGATTGAATTCGATGCTGGTTTGGGTACTCGGAGACAATTCAGCCTGCCAGTTTTATGAATTTTTAGGAGGTAAAAAAGTGGAGGAGCAGCAGACAAGCAGAGCAGGAGTTATACTCACAGAAATTGCTTACGGGTGGACGGATATCACAGTGCTGACAAACACGCCTGCATGACCTAAAAATAGGAAGTTTTATCAATCATCGCTCAAACTTCCCCGCTTCATTTGTTCCCGTTCAATTGCCTCAAACAAAGCCCGAAAATTCCCAGCCCCAAAACCTCCCGCTTGCACCTGTTTGCCCTTAACTAAAGTAACTCGGCGCTCAATAATCTCGAAAAAGAAAGTCGGTTCTGCAAAAATTGGCTGGGTAAAGATTTGCAGCAGCATCGCAGCGGGAGTATCTTCTTGCCAATCTGCCAAAACTTCCGAAGCTGCAATTGCTTGCCAATCTGCCGGCACATAGTTTTGCCGCCGCTGCAATTGGGAGTAATATGTGGGAGGCACCGGCAAAAAAGGCAAACCGCGCGATCGCAAATCGGCAACAACCCCCACAATATTATCAGTTTGCAAAGCCATGTGCTGAATTCCCGGCCCTCGATTTGCACTCAAAAACTCTTGAATTTGAGAATTAGCCGATGCCGGTTCATTAATCGGGAATTGCACCCCACCTTCAGCATGAACCATAACTTGGCTGCGCAAAGCCGACTTCTCGGTTTGAATGTCAAAATTTTGCTGCGGGGCAAAACCTAATATTTTTTGATACCAACTAACAGCACTTGACAAATCGCCAGATTCAACATTTAAAACTACATGATCTATCTGGGTAAACAGTGGCAGCTTAGGAGCAGCCGGTAGCACTAACTTCTCGCCGCTTCGCTCAACGAGCGTGTGGCTTAAATCTCCCCATCCCGCGATTTTTGCCCGCTTAAAACAGCCTGCTGCTGTTAGGTCTTCTTGAATCGGTTCGAGGATTTTAGCGCCTGCAGCAGCCGCTCTAGCTACCGCTAATTCGATATTTTTTACCCGAAAACCCACATCGGCAATCCCGGGAGGATGAAACTTCAACCAACTAGCAGCGGGACTAGCGGGTGTCAGGGGCGAAGATAAAACAAAACATACATTGCCGCTGCTGACAGCTTCAGTGCGAGTGTGGCTGTTGGAATAACCGGCTATTGATTGAAAGCCTAAGTGGCTGACAAACCAGTCGCGGGATACTTTAGCATTTTCAACGTAAAAGTGAATGCGATCGAACTCCATAATCAATAATTGAAAATGGAAAGTGAAAAAGGGAAAAGCGACAGATTTTCAGTGCAAAACTGCAAGGGAGGGACTGAGGAATGGATATTTTTCATGTGTTTTTTGTGCGCCCGATTAATAATAACCTAAACATTGAATATCCTAGCTCCCTCTGAAGGCAGAAATACGCCCGCAATTAAAAGAAACCCGGTGTCTGGGATAACTTGGGTTTGGCCGCGAGGCATTCGCCAGCAGTCCTGGACGTAAAAAATGGTTGAGGCGCTACTTAGTAGGGGTAAGGTGCGCGGCAAGCGGCACCCTACATATAGAGTTGCGGCGCAATTTTTCAAACCTAAAGATGTCATGATTTTTTTTGCCTTCAGCTTCCGCTGCCTTCTTCAGAATGCCTTCAAATTACTCCTGAATTGCTAAAAGAACAAATGACTTTCCGGCTGAATATTAATTTCCATCGGCACAGCTTGCGGGTCAGACGAAAGAGCAAACATAATCGCATTTGCAGCAGTTTCGGTACTCAGCATTTTTGAGCGGTCTACCTTCAAACTCACATTATCCCAAAACGGAGAATCCACCCCGCCAAAATAGAATAGCGTAAATTTAATGCCGTAGCGCCGCAGCTCATCTGCCATGCACTTGCTGAAACCAACTACCCCAAACTTTGAAGCGCAATAAGCCGTTCCCATCGCCATCGAATGCTTGCCCAAAATCCCGATGACATTGCAAATGTGGCCGGATTTGCGCTCTTTCATCACATTCGCGGCGGCTTGAGATGTGTAAAAACTGCCTTTTAAGTTCAAGTCAAGCATCGCATCTAAATCAGCGGGTTCTAACTTGTTCCACTGCTTGAGAATTCCCGCACCGGCGGCGTTTACGAGGGCATCAATTTGCCCGAAATGCCCCGCAGCTTTTTGCATCAGTGTCTCGACTTGCTGCAAATCGGTGATATCTGTCGGCACGCACAGTACCTCTGTTGTCGCAAGTTCGCTTGCGAAAGCGTCTAATTTACTGCTGTCTCTGGCGGCGAGCACTAGCGTCGCACCCGCATCGGCGAGTTTGCGGGCCACCGCTGAACCGATGCCGCCAGTCGCACCCACCACAACCACAACTTTGTCCTGCATATCCCTTTACATTTCTTTACGTCCCGATTGTATGATAACTCAAGTTATGGGAATTGGCCAAACAAGGAATTGGCCCGCCCAGGGAATTGGCCCGCCCAGGGAACAAATAATCAATTACCAATCACCAATGCCCTGCGCGGGCCAATTACCAATTACCAATTACCAATTACCAATTCCCAATTACCAATTCCCAATTCCCCATGCCAATAATTATTTTAGAGAAACTTGCCAGCCTTTTTCGGCTTTTTTTAGCTGGAGAGAAGTGCAGGATTGCAAAAATTTAGGAAACTTTCTACCGAGATTAAATTCCTTAATTATTTGGGTAATTTGTTTGCCGTATTGTCTGTGAAATTCGCTGCCTACATTGGAGAGGAATACAGAATTGTGAGGAGAGTTGTCGGTTAAGTCGCTAACTATTTTGACTAGAGCTCTTTCCAAGTCTTCCAGAGAATTAATATCTGTCAATTTCGCAGGTGCTGCCTGGTGATTGTTTAAATTTTCTTTGCTAAGTATTGGCGGTGGGGGCGACAATTTGACTTCAAAGAGAGTGACATAAGTTTGAGAAGTTTCTGAGGGTTTGTGGACGACAAACTCGGTGGGATATTTGAGAAAGATATCCCGGGTTTTAGTGCCTAGCAAATGAGTGGCAAGAACTTGATTGAGGACGGCACCGTAATTTTCCCTAAATAAAGCTGAAATGGTAGAAAGTTTTATCCACTGAGCTGAGGTGCGCTGTTGCTCTTTTTTGATTAATTCTTTGAGCTGAATAACTAATTGTTCTACGGGTGTAATTTCCGGTACTGTTACGAGGGAATGGGTTTCCACTTGTCCGGTTTTGCTGTTTAAAACTATGATTTTATCTATTTGTTTGCGGACTTGAAAGACGGTTAATCCGTGGGCTTGCAGTGTGTTGCTGAGGTGGGTGAGGGCGCGATCGGACGAACAGACAAAAATCTCCTTGGCTGTGGGATAATGTACGAAAATCGAGGCGCCGACTGTCGCCATTTTTAAGTCGGCGCTGTCTTTGCCGGGGGGGACGTGAATCAGTTGATAGCCGCGCTGGTGAAATTCGCCGTCTTTTTTGCCCATGCTGCGCCAGTTGGCAAAGGCGACTTTGATTTGGATGGGATAGTGGGAGATTCCTTCTAGGAATTTTTCGGTTTCGATGTTGAGTTGCAAGTTTTCGACATCTAGCAGCAAGATTGCAATGCCGACAGTTCGCGAATTTGGTTGATTGGCGGTGGGAGTTGGAGGTTTTGGGGAAACAGAGTTTTGTGATGGGGCTGGTGCTGTTTGGGGTGCGGCTAGCTGCTGAATTTTGGCAAATAATTTGCTGAATTGAGGCGAATTAACGAATTCGGGAACCAGCAGAATTTCGAGGTATTTTTGGGCAGTCCGCAGCAGGGAATCTGTATCGCTGGCTACTCTGAAACTTTTTGTCAATTTTCCCATCAAAATTGACTGAAAATCAGGTTTTGCCCAGGGGGTTTTCCTGTATTTTTCAGCTATCCATTCGGGATGTTGTTCCTGAATGGAAATTAGTGTTTGAGCGATATAGCGACTGATGGCGCTGAAGGCGACTGATTCTTGAGTCGCCGGTAAGGGAGTTCGATCGGGCATGGCCCTCTACAATGCGGATGGTGTCTCAATCTATCATAATGTTACTTTCTCGCTAGCAGCCGGACGATCGCCCGCCAAATTAAACCGACGGCAATTAACGCCAGCCCTGTCAGCCAAATTTGCGTCTCCACCCAGAAAGCCAGAAACAAACACGAAGCCAAGCCCACCCAAGCCAACCACTGCGGGTAAAGCCTTTCGGCGGGGGAAAGTTGCAGGGCGGCTCCGTTGGTGATAGCGTAGTAGATCAAAACGCTAAAAGCACTAAACGACCAAGTAGTTTTGACATCGCCGATGAGGATTAAAAGTGCGATCGCAACTTCCACAACCACCACAGCCACATAAGGCGTTGTCCCCGCAGGATTCAGCCGCGCCAAGACTCTCGGCATATCCAACCGCCGCCCCATCGCCAGCCAGACGCGCGACAAGCCTAAAATTAAGTTCAGCAAGACTCCTAGCATGGCAGTAATGGCGCCGACGGCTAGCAGTTGGGAAACTCCGGGAATTGGGAAACTGCGGGCGATGACTTCCAAGGGTGCAGCCGCGCCACTTGTTTGCAAGGACAATTTATCCATGTTCCCCGCGCCCGCGACAACAGTTGCTACCGCCACGTAAAGCAGCATTGTCAGCACCAAAGTGAAAATTATGGCTTTGGGAATGGTTTTGCTCGGTTCCCGCACTTCCTCGCTCATGGTGGCGATGCGGCCGTAACCGGTGTAGGCGACAAACATCAGGGCGGTGGCGTGGAGGATGGAGCCGATCGAGCTATCATTCTGTAAACTGGATATTTCCCACCTGACCTCTGGCAAACCCGCAGCAATAAACACAGTCAGAGATAAGAGTGTAACCGAGACTGTGGCAGTATTGGCGATATTCGATCGCCTGATTCCCGTCAACACAATTAAAGTCAAGGTCGCGAGGGCGATTAATGCTGTTAGGATTAGGTAAGTGCGATCGGCTACACCAAGTGCACTTAAAAAATACCCCGCAAAACCCAAAGCAGCAGTAGCAGCAGAAGCCGTTTTAGCTACAAGAAACATCCAGCCGGCCGTAAAACCCAGCCAAGGATTGAGATATTTGTATCCATATTCATAAGTACCGCCGCTAACAGGATGATTCGCCGCCAATTGAGCGCTGTTAAGGCCATTGCAAACAGCAACCAAAGCAGCAACAGCCACAGCCCAAATCACCCCCGGCCCCGCAATTTCCGCAGCAATTCCAATACTCACAAATACTCCCGTGCCCACAATCGAGCCCAGGCCCATGAGAGTTGCACCGAAAACACCTAATTCTCGCTTTAAAAGTGGGGGAGACATATAAAAATAGTTCGTAGTAAGGACTTTAGTCCTATAAGGTTCGTAGTAAGGACTTCAGTCCTATAAGGTTCGTAGTAAGGACTTTAGTCCTGATTGACTTAAAGTCAACCGAGAAAGGACTTCAGTCCTCACTGCGAACCTATTTTATAGGACTTCAGTCCTCACTGCGAACCTATTTTATAGGACTTCAGTCCTCACTGCGCGAACCTATTTTATAGGACTTCAGTCCTCACTGCGAACTATTTTATAAGACTGAAGTCCTCACTGCGAACCTGATTAACCGAAACGACCTTGAATGTAATCCCTCGTACTCGGATTACTTGCAGAAGTAAAAATCCGGCTTGTCGGCCCAAATTCCACCAAGCTGCCGATACGGCTTTCATCAGTATTAAAGAAAGCCGTATAATCAGAAACCCGAGCCGCCTGCTGCATATTGTGCGTTACAATCACCACAGTTAACTGCTCCCGCAGAGTCTGAAACAACTCCTCAATCTTCATCGTAGAAATCGGGTCTAGAGCAGAACAAGGCTCATCCATCAGCAAAATTTTCGGCTTCACCGCCAAAGCGCGAGCAATACAAAGCCGCTGCTGCTGTCCCCCCGAAATCCCCTGCGCCGACTTCTTCAAATTATCTTTCACCTCATCCCAAAGCGCCGCACTTTTGAGCGCAGATTCCACAATTTCGTCTAATTCAGCTTTGCTTTTGCGACCAAAAATGCGCACTCCGTAAGCAATATTATCGTAAATGCTCAGCGGAAAAGGATTCGGCCTTTGAAACACCATCCCAATTTGGCGGCGCAAACTATTAATATTGACCTTCGGACTGTAAATATCCTGTCCAAAAAACTCAACCCGGCCTTTGATTTGAACTTTCCCCTCCAATTCGCCGATGCGGTTGAGAGCCTTCAGAAAAGTAGATTTTCCGCAACCTGAAGGGCCGATAATCGCCGTCACTTGCGGGTGAGGAATATTCATCGATAGATTTTCGAGCACTTTGTGAGTTCCGTAGTAAAAACTCAAGTCCTGAACCCGCAATGCTGGCATGACATTGGGGTCGATTTCCGGAGCCGCATCTTCTAGGAATTGGTCGCTATATTTTTCAGTTTTTAAGTTACTTTTGGGTTTCATTATTTGCAGTTTGTCTAGTGTTAGCAGTAGATTTTTAGATCCAGAATATTACCAGATGGGATTATTTAGTTAGACTTGCTAGCTATGCACTCATTTCGTTAATCACGGATGTATTGATACAGAAACCGCAGATTTAAGGCAGATGCAACCGACGATGCAACGCAGATACATTTCAAGATAGGAAAGAGAATAATAAATGCCATCTTGTCTAATATCAATCCATTAAATCCGTTAAATCCGTTAAAGAATCCGTTGCCGAACTTCCTTCTCAAGCAATTTACCGATTTTGCAAGCGTTTGCGAGTGACGGCGCGGGAGGCCAAGCTGGTGAGCAAAACCATACCCAAAAGGACAGAGGCTGCAGTCCACGCCAATTCATTCTGCTCCTTGTAAGGAGAACTGGCGTAACTGTATATTAATACTGACATAGAAGGAGTCGGAGTCAGCAGTGTCTCGGGAATTTCTTGTAGTTTTGCGATGGTTTCTGCGCCCACTGGAGACTGAACTATCTCGCCCAATTTCTCAACTAAAGGAGGCCAAAATTGGCTGGACAAAGCAGTTACAATTAGAGGTGCAGTTTCCCCGGCCGCGCGGGAAGCTGCGAGTAAAATGCCTGTGGTAATAGTCGGAAGTGCTGAGGGAATAATAATCCGAAACATTGTTTGAAAGCGTCCGCCTCCTAAACCAGCAGAAGCGAGGCGGTAAGAAGCAGGCACTAATTTTAATGCTTGTTCTGTTGTCAGCGCCACCACGGGCAGCATGATAATGCCGAGCGCGAAACCGCCGGCCAATCCTGAGAATGCCTTAGTTGTAACTACAATTAAAGCGTAAGAAAACACGCCGACAACAATTGAGGGAACGCTGCTGAGAATGACGGTGATAAAGCGGATTACATTGGCTATCGCCTTATTTTCCCTGCCAAACTCTGACAAAAATATTCCCGTCATCACGCCGATAGGCACGCTAATTAATGTGGCAATTCCTACCATTATGACTGTGCCGATTATCGCATTGGCAAAGCCGTTGGGCTGGTCTTCAACTCCGACGGGTGCGGGCAGAGATACTAGCACTTCCCAGCTCAAATGTGTCAGTCCTTCGCCCAAGATTTTGTACAAAATAGCGAACAAAGGCAGCAAGGCAAGACCTGTAAGAGCGAAGGCAATAACGGTCATTCCCCGGCTGAAAAAGTTTCTGCTCAGCGACAGGGGATTGTTGATTTCTGCATCCAGAATACTGTTGGATTTTTGTGCTTGAGTCATGTTTAATTCTTAGCTCCCTTAACGCTGATTAGCTCAACTAGCAATACTGCAATTGCGTTCACCAATAGGGTAATCACAAATAGAATTAAGGCTAAATACATTAAAGAGCCGATGTGCAGTTCTTCTTGAGCTTCCCGAAATTGACTTGCCAAAACAGCGGGAATTGAGTAGCCGGGAGCTAATATAGATTGGTTGATTTGAATCGAGTTGCCGATTACCATTGTGACTGCCATTGTTTCGCCCAATGCGCGTCCCAAGGCTAAGATAGTCGCTCCGATAATTCCCGAACTTGCTGCTGGTAATAACAGCTTAAATATGGTTTCCCAGCGGGTGGCGCCGAGGGACATGGAAGCACTCCGCAAATCGAGTGGAACTGACAGCAAGACATCGCGGCTGATGGCGGCGACTGTGGGCAAAATCATAATCGATAAAAGTATGCCTGCGGGGAGCATTCCCGGCCCAAAAGGTTCGCTGCTGAATAGGGGAAACCAGCTAAAGTTGTTGAACAGCGACTGCTGTAAAGGCAGCAGGAAGGGAATTAAAACAAAGATTCCCCACAAGCCAACGATGACGCTGGGAATGGCTGATATTAATTCAACCATGAATCCCAAGGGCGATCGCACCCAAGTCGGCAAAAAGTTCTCGCTGGTAACGATCGCGACTGAAAGTCCTAGAGGAATTGCTATGATAATGGCGATCGCAGAACTAACTACTGTACCGTAAATAAACGGCAAAGCTCCAAACTGCAACTCGCCGATATCCCATTTCGGATTCCACAAAAACTCCAGTCCAAACTTGCTAATAGCCGGCCAAGCATCCTTAAAAATTATCTCGCTCATCCAGAACAGCGTACCCGCCGTCGCTATAGCAAAAGCCCATACAAATACAGTAAATCCCGACTCCAGCCACAAACCTTCACCATTGGTATCAGTCAAGTCTACGTGCGTGTTGATTGCTGCCGGCTTCCGAGTCAATTTTTTCGGTTTCTTTGAAGAATTGGTCATACCCGAGTTATGGCGTAAAAAGCGAAATTTTTGCTTGAGAAACTATCTTGTAGGGTGCTTGCTAAGCGCACCAAAGCTAACTTATTGTAGTTGTATGGTGCGCCGCAAGCACCAAAGCCCTGAAACTATCTTGTAGTGCGCCGCAAGCACCAAAGCCCCTGCAATTTATGAGTTTTGAGTCATACATTTAACTCAAAACTCATAACTCCATGAGAAAATTTAAATTAACCTCTAGCAACCACAGTCTGATTAACTGTTTGAACCACCTTTTGAGCTGTCCCTTGCGGAATCGAGGTATACTCTAGCTGTTTGTTAAGACCTTGACCTGTAGTCATCACCCAATTAACCATCTTTTTAATAGCATCTGCTTTGGCAGCAGGATACTCTTTGTAGATTAACAGCCAAGTCAAGCCAACAATCGGATATCCATCGCTGGGATTTCCTTCAACCAAGCGGAAGTCGGCGGGGTATGTTTCCCCTGCCAAAGCTTTTTCGGCTTCTGCCAAGTTAGCATCTACAAATCGGCCAGCTTTATTTTGAATAAACGCTGTTTGCAGCTTGTTTTGGCGAGCAAAAGTATCCTGAACGTAGCCAATTGCACCAGGTGTTTGTTTCACCAAACCAGCTACGCCGGGGTTTCCTTGGCCGCTGAGAGGGCCACCGGGCCAACTCGGTTGAGCAGCAGCTTTGATGCTGCTCCCAATCGCCTGTAAGTGGTTAGCAAAAATAAAGGTTGTACCGCTGCTGTCGGCGCGCACAACTACTCGAATTGCAGTATTTGGCAAATTTTTAGCTTGTCCGGCAATCCCTGCTATTTTCGCATCATTCCAGCGGGTAATTTTGCCTTCAAAAATGCCTTTCATCGCATCGGCACTCAGTTTGACATTGTTGACTCCGGGCAAGTTGTAGACAACTGCAACCGCGCCGCCGGCTGTCGGAATTGCTATCACGCCGCGCTTGACTTGAGAGATTTGCTCAGAAGTCATCAGCGCATCGCTGCCTGCGAAATCCACAGTACCTGCAATTAATGCTTTGATACCAGCTCCGGAGCCAGTGCCTTCGTAGTTTACAGTAATTTGATTTGCACTTCTCATCTGAGAGAAGTAGCGATCGTACAGCGGCTTGGGAAAAGTGGCTCCCGAACCGTTTAATGTTACCGCAGCTACAGCGGAAGTAATCAATGAAAGCGAAAATGCTGCTACCGCTAGCGTAACTATAAAGCCGCGCCGCCAGCTTTTAGTGAAGAAAACCATAACTCCTCGTCCTTAAATATTAGATAGCAGACTTTGCAAATCTACGACCTAGGATAGACTGAAATCTCCAAGTAAAGATCGGGGAAATGATAAGCTTGTTTTAAATTATGGTTAAATTATGGTTAAATTTTTGAGAATTAGCTGTTGCAAGAGTTATTAGAGTCATTCTCTGGCAAATTAATGAGAATTATTAGCTATATATCGCAGAAATAAATTTCTGCGATATATAGCTGCCGGGAGATTGAGCGGTTAACGCTATCACATTTGCTACAGAGGTTTAAAGCGCTGCAGGATAGTCATACCATTTGAGATTTGATAATTGGAAATGACTGATGACTCTCATGATTTGGATCGCGGGTCTATACTTGCATTCTTTTTTTCAAATGGTATCAGTTTCTGAATGCGCATCTTTTTGAGCGATCGCCACTTGATGTTCTGTGCCATTTAATGTCAGTTTAAAAACCGAAGCTCGCGACTGCAAAAATTTTATCAAACTGGAATTACCCAAAAATTGTTTGACAATTAAATCGGCATGACACTCATATGTTTTGAAAAATTTTTTCTTAAGTTTTGCCACAGAAATAAATAGCATCCTCTCCCGACTCAACTCTCGTCGCCTCAATCATTTCTAAAAGTATTTTTTCTAAATCATCCAGCGAATTAATAGCAATTGAATTAGCCGGGAAAGTTTGTGGCAAATTCTGATGTTCAATATTTTGAGCGGTGGAAAGAAGAGTTGCAGGTTCTTCGGCCGCATTAATTTCGTTTGAGGGGAACGGAAACACTCCTATATCGGTGGAATTTATCGAATTAAATTCGATAGCGCGGCGCTCTTTAAAAAGTTGAGTGACACTAGAAAACCAAGCTATTCGCTCGTTGATAGATTGGTGTTCTGCCTTCAGCAACTCGGCAATTTTATTTGCCAGTTCTGCAAAAGTAGGGAGTTCCACTTCCTCTTTGCAAGAATAGTGCTTGCTCTCGCCAGTCAGATGATTTTCTACAGACAACACAGCATTTTGACTGCGTACCCGAAAGACAGTCAATCCCAGATTTTGCAGTTGATTGCAGAGGTGATTTAACAAACTGTCCGAAGAACCAACAAAAACTTGTCGGACAGCAGGATAGCGGTATAAAATAGCAGCACCAAAGGCAATCATTTTACCGTCAGCGCTGTTAGAACCGCCCGGAGCGTGAATTAGTTCGTAACCGCGATCGTACAGTTCGGTATCCAGCTTGCTCGTGCTGGGATTTTTCCAGTTAGCAAAAGCAATCTTAACTTGCAGGGGATAGCTGCACAGACTGGCTAAAAACTTTTCCGTATTAATGTCTAGTTTCAAGTTTTCTGCATCTAGCAACAAAATCGCAATTCCCCGATCGCACTTTACGGCTGTTTTTGGGGCGAGATCGCTTTCGGCGCCGCCACTGTTAGACGGCGCCACAGGCTCAAACAATTGTTGGCGGCGAGCTTGGGACGAATAAAACTGCCTGCTGCAGGAACGACCACTTTTGCGAAATCGATCGGGCGAGCGTCGGGGATTTTTCATTAACTGACGATCGTAGCCTAACTTATGGTTGCCGATCGGCTCATAATAACATAAAGACCGTTAACAAATCTTAAAGAAAATGGCTAGAGACTTGCGGGGATTCCTAAAACTACTCGAAGACAGGGGACAACTGCGCCGGATTAGCGCTTTAGTCGATTCCGACCTCGAAATTGCCGAAATTTCCAACCAAATGCTGCAAAAAGGCGGCCCCGGATTGCTGTTTGAAAACGTCAAAGGCGCCGAATTCCCCGTCGCGATTAATTTGTTGGGCACGGAAGAACGGGTTTGCTGGGCGATGAACATGGAAAAGCCGATCGAACTAGAAGAGCTCGGCAAAAAATTAGGAATGCTGCAACAGCCGAAACCGCCGAAAAAGATTTCCCAAGCCATAGAATTTGGCAAAGTCCTGTTCGACGTAGTGAAAGCCAAACCGGGCCGCGACTTTTTCCCAGCTTGTCAGCAAGTAGTAATTGAGGGAGAAGGGCTGGATTTGAACAAAATCCCGATGATTCGCCCCTATCCGGGAGATGCGGGCAAAATTATCACCCTGGGTTTGGTAATTACCAAAGATTGCGAAACCGGTACGCCGAATGTGGGCGTTTATCGCTTGCAGTTGCAGTCAAAAAACACGATGACTGTACACTGGTTATCTGTCCGCGGCGGCGCGCGGCACTTGCGAAAAGCGGCGCAGGCTGGTAAAAAGTTGGAAGTTGCGATCGCCCTCGGAGTCGATCCTTTAATTATTCTCGCCGCCGCCACACCAATTCCCGTAGATTTATCGGAATGGTTATTTGCTGGACTTTACGGCGGTTCCGGCGTAAGTTTAGCGAAGTGCAAAACCATAGATTTAGAAGTACCGGCGGACTCGGAAATCGTGTTAGAAGGAACGATTACGCCGGGGGAAGTGTTACCCGACGGGCCGTTTGGCGACCACATGGGTTATTACGGCGGTGTCGAAGATTCGCCGCTGGTTCGGTTCAACTGCATGACGCACCGGAAAGACCCGATTTATCTGACCACATTTAGCGGGCGGCCACCGAAAGAAGAGGCTATGATGGCGATCGCGCTAAACCGCATTTACACCCCTATTTTGCGGCAGCAAGTATCGGAAATTGTCGATTTCTTTTTACCGATGGAAGCGCTGAGTTACAAAGCAGCAATTATTTCCATTGATAAAGCTTATCCCGGTCAAGCGCGCAGAGCTGCTTTAGCATTTTGGAGCGCATTGCCGCAGTTTACTTACACTAAGTTTGTGATTGTTGTCGATAAAAGTATCAACATTCGCGACCCGCGTCAAGTAGTGTGGGCAATTAGTTCTAAGGTTGACCCGGTTCGAGATGTATTTATTTTGCCGAATACGCCGTTTGATACGTTAGATTTTGCCAGCGAAAAGATTGGCTTGGGCGGCAGAATGGGGATTGATGCTACTACGAAGATGCCACCGGAAACGGATCACGAGTGGGGGGAAGTTTTGGAGTCCGATCCGGATGTGGCGGCGATGGTCGATCGGCGTTGGGCTGAGTATGGTTTGGCTGATTTGAATTTGGGAGAAGTCGATCCGAATTTGTTTGGCTATGAGATGAAGTAGGGAAGCGCAGAAATGCAGAGGCGGGACGCCTGTTGCACCCTGATTTTGTAGGGGCGGTGCAACGCCGTACCCGCCCCTATTATTGGAATTAGCAGCGAAACAGCCAGAGTTATATTATATTTTAGAGTTTGTGGCAGAATTGAGGAACGATCGATTAATCCCACTGACGAACAAGCCCAAGCCTGTCTGCGCGTCTGCCAGATGTTGTCCAGCTACTACCGGGATATTCAACTATTCCGTTTTAATTATCAAACCAGAGAAGTATATATTTTCGTAAATGATGAAATCCAAATCATCGTATCTAGTAATGGACTTTGGAGGTTTTTGAATGAAACCGAACTTTGAGGAAATGAGCAGAGCTGAATTAAAAGCTTACGTCCTGTCGCATCGGGATGATGATGAAGCGATTCGGTTCTTTTTTAGCCGTCGCAATCCCCCAGATTCACAGGCGACGTGGTACGGGCCGATGTGTACTCCTGAAGGTGTACCCATTGAAGAAAATATTCGCATCGCTGAGGAAGCAATTAAGAAAAGAGTTGAAATTGATAACGAAAAACAACAACAAAGGAAAAAAGCACGGGAGGAGGAATTGCGCCAAAAATTAGAGGTAGAAATTGAGGCAAAACTTCGATCGCAAATTGAATTAGAAGTGGAAGCGAAGTTGCGGCAAAAGTTAGAAACCGAAATTGAGGAAAGGCTGATGCAAAAAATCGCCGCCAAAAATCAACCAGCCACCCGTCAAACTACCGCTACAGTGACGCAAGAAAAAATCGATCGCCTGCGCGAACAATTAAAACACGATCCTGAAGCATTAGCTGCTATCGATACGATTCAGGAGTGCGGGGGAAATTTGGAAGATGCTGCACGATTAATTGCGATCGCAGCGGGAACAGAGGTTGAATCCGATTTGCTAGAAAAGTTAAGCAGTCGGTGTCGCAGTGTTATCTGTCAGGACGATCTGAAAGTAGAATTGCCTGCGATGATAAGTGCGATCGCAGAATTTTTAGTATCAACTAGCGGTTGGCCATCAAGACTTGCAACGCCGATCGCACTTTTTGCGAGCGAGCAAGGGATTGAGGATTTTTGTGATTTTTAGGAGGGGCGATCGCGATCGGGAATTACACATCAAAACCAAAGAAACCGGGTTTTTATTGAATCTGCGGGCTGTAACGAAGTATGCTGCAAAAAACCCGGTTTCTCACCAACCGTGTGTAAGCCCTATTTGAACAACAGTTTACCGTTCCAAAACCTCAACCAAGTCTTCGACCATCACATCGAAAACTTCAGCAAGCTTCTGCAAAGCCGTATAGTCTACAGTTGCCAGCTTAGGAGCTTGCGCGTAATTTTTGACCGTGCTGTACGGAATACCCGTTCTTTCGGAAACTTCTTTCAGCGTCCAACCCTTTTCCTCAGCTAGTTCTCGAACTCGCAACCGTATTAACCCCATCTTCCCGCTGACAAATCAGTTTACTGTTCCAAAATCTCGACTAAATCCTCGATCGCAATATCGAACGCACGGGCCATCTTGTCCAAAGCTGTGTAGTCAACGGTAGCCATGCCTGGAGAATTGGCATAGGTAATGATCGTGGTATATGGAATACCTGTTCTTTTGGAGACTTCTGTCAGATTCCAACCCTTCTCTTGAGCAAATTCCCGAACTCGCAGCCTCATTCGTCCCATATTCCCAGCAAAAAATCAGTCTACTCTTCCAAAATCTCAACCAAATCTTCGATCGCAATATCAAACACGCGAGCCATTTTGTTCAGAGCCGTATAATCTACAGTTGCCAACTTGGGAGAATGGGCATAACTTCTAACGGTACTGTAAGGAATGCCCGATCGCTCAGAAACTTCTTTAAGCGTCCAACCCTTCTCTTCCGCTAGTTCTCGAACCCGCAACCTAATTAGCCCCATCTTGCACTTGACACTCGATACGAACGTATCATAAGATTAATATTATCAAATTAGCGATCGCCCCGTGACCTCAGAAATCTAGAGCGATCGCCTTTCATTCACCACCCACAAAAGTGGGAAGGATTTTTCTATGATACCAAAACAACCGACATATCGCGATCGACTTCAACCTTGGCATCTAATTCGCCACCTCCCCAACTGTCAGCGGTTAACAGTCGCCCGTTTCGCCCGCCGCCGTGATGCCGAATCTTACCTAAATGCACTGCGCCGCTTAATGCCCGCAGTCCCGCATACAATTGTTTTCGTAAATGCGGTGTCTGTGTTGGATGAAAACAGCGTTCCAATTCCGATGCAATTGCCGATCGAAGTTTAATGCGATCGAACTGATATCTTGCATTTGTTGCCATATTCCGGCAGGGGTTTAAACCCCTGCCTCATAGCTAAAGTCCACTTAAGTGGACTGAAGAAAAGATGGAAGTTTAGATTTATTACCTTTCAGTCGTCTTCAGACGACTTTAGCTATGAGGCGGGGGTTTAAACCCCCGACGGACTTTAGCTATGAGACGGGGGTTTAAACCCCCGGCGGACTTTAACTATCAGAGGGGGGTTTAAACCCCGGCGGACTACAATAAATGCAAGATGTGCGATCGCCCTAATAGTCCCTAAAAAGTATTGCTAAACTGGAAATAGATTTGAGGAGTCACATCGATGCCATCTCCCTTCCCCGGTGTTGACCCATATTTAGAACATCCCGAACTCTGGCCGGGAATACATCACTTGTTAATCAATCAAATTGCCAGATTTTTATCTCCCCAACTGCGTCCTAAATATTTAGTTGATGTAAAAATAAGAATCTATGAAACTCCTGATGACGATACTCTGCTAATTAGCATTCCAGGCGCAACAGCATCAAACCTAGAAGTTGCACCACTACCAACACAACCTATAAAAGTAACTCTTCCCGTGCCTTTTCCAAGACGGGAAGGGTATTTAGAAATTATGGAAAGGGAAACCAAAGAATTGATAACAGTTATTGAAATCCTATCGCCTACGAACAAACGCGCCGGCAAAGGGCGTAAAATATACGAAAAAAAGCGAGAGGAGATTTTAGGAAGCCGGACTAATTTAGTAGAAATTGATTTATTGCAGCGCGGGCAAAAAATGCCCATTATTGAAAACAATATTGATAGCCACTATCGGATTTTAGTTTGTCCGGGAAATCACCGCCCTTTTGCAGATTTGTACGCTTTTAACGTCCAAAACCCGATACCTGCATTTCCTCTGCCGCTGCGATCGGGCGATACTGAACCTGTAATCAACTTGCAGGAGTTATTCACTGAAATTTATGACGTAGCAAATTATGACCTCAAGATAGATTATCGCAACTGGGAAGTCATACCAGCACTCTCAGAGGCTGATACAATTTGGGCAAATGCTTTGTTGCGCGATCGGGGATTGCGATGAATTTAGTTAGATTATATCGGGTTAATTATCACAAATACCGTAGGGGCGGGTTCACCCTAATCTACAACTCAAGTGAGAGATTCAGATAAACCCGCCCCGGCCGCGACTATGACTAAAATTTCTCGATCGCTAAACATCCTGACTTTGCATCAAGCGCTGCTTCAAACGCGCCGGATCTCCCCGATCGACCACTTGGCCCTTTTCCAACAAAAAAGCCCCATCGCAGTAATTCAACTCATCCAAACGGTGAGTCACCCACAAAGCCGTAATCCCGCGATTTTTCACCAACCGCTGCACCGCCGCCACCAAATCCAACTGAGAATCAGGATCTAACAAAGCCGTCGGTTCGTCCAACAGCAGAATTTCGCAGTGACGGGCGATCGCCCCAGCAAGAGCAATTCGCTGCTTCTGGCCCCCACTCAAAGCATAAATCGGCCGCCGCTGCAAATCAAGCAAATTCACAGCCTCCAAAGCCTCAGCCACCCTCTGGCGCACCTGAAGATTAGAAAGCTTTTCCTCCACCAAACCAAAAGCCACATCAGCACCCACCGTCGGCATCACCAATTGGTGATCCGGGTTTTGGAACACAAAACCCACCCGCCCGCCCAGGTCAATTTCGCCCGATTGGGGGTGCAGCAGCCCAGCCATCAGCCTCAGCAGCGTAGATTTGCCGCTACCGTTAGTACCCAAAAGCATCCAAAACTCGCCCTTGGGTACATCCAGAGAGCAATTTTGCAAAACTCGATCGCCCGACGGCCAGCAAAAACCCAAATCCCGCACAGCAACGGCTGACTGGCCCATATCGGCACCCACACCCCCAGCCCTCATTCTGCCAAAGTCATCGAAACAAAACCCGGTGCTCGGCCCGTAGAAGCGGCCCCCGATTTCTGAGAAACCACCACCCCAGAAATCTCGCTGCTGACGACAGCTACCTTTTTCTCAGGATTTTTTTCGCAGGTGAGTTCCAAAATTTGCGGTTGCGAGTTGCCAATCGCCTCTAAAACCTGCTGGTAAACAGCCTCAGCGTCCTCCGCCAACTTCCGCTGCACCGACAGCGAGACGGGCGTGTTCTTCACAATGATGTCAATGCTGAACATATAGTCTTAAAAACCTAAGTTTGGAGCTCTATCCTCAGTATATATATAGGACAGTCCTGGACGCATCAAGACTCAAAAAACCTGGTTTTTTAGCGTTTCGGCGGGCCCTAAAGAAGTATTGCCGTGAAAAAACCCGGTTTCTGTAGGGCGATGCCTGTGAGAGCCCGCCCTGATTCTGGGTTTCTTCGGGGACTTCGGGGACTTAGGACAAATCTCGATCGAAAAATAAGAGGTTGATGGCGATATATCTACGAAGCAACCGCACTGCTGACACAAAGCGCAGACAGTCCTATATAGTAGAAGTTCCCACAGCCAGGGCAACAACTTCGGCGACTTCAAGGGCTTAGGGGACTTCGGGGACTTAGGACAAGTCAAGATCCGGAAATTCTTGAAGAAACACTTGCTCTTGTAAAGAATTACGTCTATAATCGTGAATACGGTAAAGAAAAGTAAACTCTGTTCATAATTCAACTCGTTTTCTGCTAAGCAGAGGCAACGGTTGGGGACTAATGACTAGAGACAAATCCGCTGTAATTATATCCATTTGGAGATTTGCGTAAATGACAATCGCAGTCGGACGCGCCCAGACCGAAAGAGGCATCTTTGATGTACTCGACGACTGGCTCAAACGCGATC